>PLZQ01000132.1:31222-37672 GCA_003152225.1 Limisphaerales bacterium
TTGACTTCCAGCGTGAAATCAACCTTGGCGGGCTCGCCTTCCTTCACTTCGACATCCTGGGTCACCACGCCCGCTTTGCGGTGGGCGGCCTGGATCTTGTATTTGCCGGGCGGAACATTGGCGATCTTGAACGTGCCATCCTTGGCGGAGACGGCGAAGTAGGGATGATCGAAAATGCTGGCCCAGGCGAACATCCATTGGTGCACGTCGCACTTGAATTTGAGGAAGTTCTCGGGCTTGGAGAACGAGAAGGTCAGGTCCGGGCCGTTGGGCAGTTGGGCTTCGTTCTTTTCCTTGTTGCCCGAGCCCTCGCCCGGGATATCATGGACGTTGTGCAGGACGGGATCGGAGTTCTTGACGATAATCTTCTGGTCGGTCTGCACGGCGAAGACGGAGGGCACATACTCGCAGCCCTTTTGATCCAGAACCATCGGCGGTGCCGAAGCGCCGGTGGATTTGCCGCTGATGCCCTGCAAGGAAACGATGACGTCGGCCAATTCGCCTTTCGCCCCGACCACGTAAAAGTGGGTTGTGGGGGCGGCGGTGTGTAACTTGCTGCAGTTGGCATCCTCCATAACGGGAGTGATTTCCTTCTCCTTCGGCGGCGTGCCTTTGAGGGTGATGGTTCCAGTAATGTCAGCGGCGGGGGCAACTTGCAGAGCTGCCGCCAGCCCAGCGACCATGATTAGCGTAGATGATTTCGTCATATTTCCATAATCCTGATTTAGTAAAACAGAGGGAACCTAGCACAGAGTCTCCGGGGTGCAAGTGGCCGGAAAGGGCTGGCGCCGATTCGGCCCGTGCCGCCCTGCCGGCTAAAGGGGAACGACCTCCTTTGGGGCACAGACAAACCTACGCCGTCAAAACCCAGGGTGAACGCGGCGGTGACGCCGCAAGTCGGCGGTAGTCGCCAGGTAACTCCGCGAGGACATGCATAGGAATGCAACGGCTGTACAACCGGTGAACAACCGGTGAACAACCGAAATACAATGGAGATACAACCGAACAACAACCGAATTACAACCGACCAACACTAGAGTGTATCCCTACCGTCTGGCCTGCCTCACGCTTTCCTCCCCAACCTTCTTGCCAACGCGCCCGGGCCACACTTCGAAGCCTGCAGCAACCATCGCCGGGTTGGCGGCGCCGGACGTGGCCACGCTTTTTACATACTCTTTACATCTCTTTGACAACTCGTCCGGCGGCCTGAGCTTTAGTTCAGGAGACAGTTGGCCTGCCCGACGCGTGGCCGGGCAAACTGGCAGCAGTGAAACTACTGATATAGGAAAAAGACAATGAAGACTAAAGATATACTCACTATCACAACCGTGGCCCTTGGGACCGCAACGTTAACCGTGGGGACCTTCCTGGCCGGCCCTATCGCAGCGGGCAGTGACGCCGACACGCCGCCATCCGATATCGCCAAATCCAAGTTCGTCTCCCACGGGGTGGAATTGACGCTCGCGCCGGCCGGCTGGCGGGCATTGAAGGCGGGCGAGCAGCCGGAGTTCGAGCTTTCGGCGCTCAATACCACCAATCAGCCCGCCAGCGTGGCGGTATGCGTCACTATGACCGCTTCCTCGCCGATGGATGCGCTGTCCCGCGTAGTCCGCCTGCCCGCGGTCCTGTGGCAACAGGAGCAGGTCGTGACGCTCAATCCCAATGAGACCAAAGTGCTGGCCCTGCGCTGCCGCACCAACTTGCCGCCGAACAGCATGATTAACGTCGCGCTCGGCGAGCTGGGCCAGAAACCAGCGCCCTTCCAGCCGGGTATTGTGGCGCTGAGTTTCTCCACCATGGTGCCCAAGCCGCTGGCGACGGGGGGCTCGCCGAGGAAGCAGGCTGAGAGTGCATCAATGAATGACCTTCTCAATTACTATCCACGAATAACGCTAATTGACGCTAATTAAAAGATGACAACAGTAAGCAGGAAAAGTGCAGTCTGGCCCGAGGGAGAAGTAATTAGCGTCAATTCGCGTAATTCGCTGATTACTTGAGCCTCTGGTACACCGACTTATGTTCCGCTGGCAGACAATCGTTGGCGTAATCATCGGCCTGGTCGCGGGTGGCGGCATCCTGGCCTTGACCAATGGCCCGGGTCGCGGGCCGGTGCCGTCCGGGCCGATTCTCTCGGAGTGCGACGGCCACCTGCGCGAACTGGTGCTGCATTACGAACCCAGCGCCAAAGGAATCACTGCGCCCGTTTATCGCGATTTCCTGGGCGCGCTGGATGGCGACGTAGGGGTTCACATCGTCTGCCCCGACCGCGCGGCGTTCGATGACTTCCTCGCCATGGCTGGTCAGGTCAAATGCCGGGTGTCGCCGATCCTGGCTGGCCATCCCATCACCACCTGGTCGCGGGACCGCTGGGTGGCGCTCATGCCGGCTGCCCCCGGCGGCGCGACCACACTGTGGAGCCCGCGCGGCGAGGCGGGGGATGAAATCTGGCCTGCGCGCGCCGGTGATGAGCGGGTCGGCCAGGACATCGCTGCCGCGCTGGCCCCGACCGTCATGGCACGGCGCAGCGGGCTATTCTTCGACGGTGGAGACTTCCTTGCCGACGGCGATACGGTCTTCGTCGTACCGCGAGTCCTGCAGCGCAACATCCAGCACACTGCGGCCAGCCGGGAGGAATTCCTCGGCAACCTGTCGCGAGAACTCAAACGGCGCGTCATATTGCTCGACGAGGCGCCTGACCATCATGCCGGGATGTTTATGGCTTCCGTGGGTAACCGGACCATGCTCGTCGGCGACCCTTCATTGTCCAGGGAAATGGTTTCCGCTGAAATGGCGCGCGCTAACCAAGCCGGTACAAACGAGTTCATGGGCTTGCCCGGCGGACCCGACTTCACTCCGCAGACTCAGCACCTCTTCGATGCCGTCGCCAGGCAATGCGAAGCAGTGGGTTATCGAGTCGTCCGCATCCCCGTCGTGCCCGCGCGGGATGGGCGAACCTACCTGACGTATGTCAACGTGCTGATGGACCAGCAAGGCAGCCGGCGGGTGGTATATCTGCCCTTCTATCGCGGCGCCGAACCACTGAACGCCGATGCCCGGAGAGTCTGGGAAAGCCTCGGCTACGAAATTCGCCCGGTCGATTGCACCTCCTCCTACCGCCACTTTGGCTGCCTCCATTGCCTGGTGAACGTCCTGCAGCGCTCCCTCCACAGCCCCACATTGGACGCAAGAACCGCGTTCCGGCTCCCCATTGGAGGGGCTCGGCCCGCCACGACCCAAGGGTGGAGTTTACCTGTGGCGCCGGGGCTTCGCGAAGCGTTTGGAGTGCGCGCAGCTTGCTGCCGCTTTGGACGGCGCTCGTATCCGAAAGCGGCAGCAAGCTGCGCGCACTCCAAACGCTGTCGGGCGATTCGAAGCTTGGTTGTTTGCCGGATACCAGCGGCGAACCGGGTGCGCCAGAGGACAGCGAGGTTGCGCTTCAGGTGGTTGGGTGCTGCGTAGCGAGCGCCCCGTCGCTGTGCGACGCCGGAATCACTTCGCGGTCGGCAACCGATTGATTCACCCGCCTGCCGCCTCGCGCACGGCCCGGCCGGCTGCCGCCAGGTTGGCTAGTTGCATCTCGGAATACTTGCGCGAGAGGATTAAACCGTCCGCCCCGGCCTTGAGCGCGGCGACTACGGCGGCGTAGGTGTCGTCCGGCGATGCCTTGCGGCTGTGCGAGCCGGTCGGGATGCCGATGTCGATTCCCGGCAGCACCTTGCACTTGCCCTGCACACCCGCCAGCGCGCGCTGCGTTTCGCGGAAGACGTAATCCGCGGAAAGCCCGGCGGCGGCCAACTCATCCAGCCCGGCTTCGGCGCCGTAGTTGAGCAGATGGTTGTTGAAGCGCAGCAATTCGTCTTTGGGCACATCCCGGAATACCGTGGAGCCGACATTGCGGATGAAGTTGGCGTAGCGTTCGCCGCCGCAGTTGTTATACATCACCACCTTCAGGAAATCGGCTTTGGTGGCGAGGTCCGCGTAGCTGCGCGTGGCACGGAAGATGGGGTTGAACGAGTTGACGTGCTCAATGTGGAAACCCACCTGGAGACCGGGCCGCACACGCTTCACGGCGGCGTTGACTTCGGCCAGCACCTGGTGCTTGGCGTCGTCGAACAGGCGGTCCCACGCGATAATCTCGGGATACTCGACCAGCAGCCGCCAGAACTCGACGAAGTACCCGTCGGCCGGCCGCTGATCCTTGAGCGCCGCCTGGACGAAGCGGTCCAGCGCCTGGTAGCCCTGCCGGGCGCGCTCGAAGTCAACGCCGCGCTCCTTGGCCGCCCGCTGGTGATGTTCGCAAAAGCAGGTGACCCGCGACGAGGCGATGCTCTGCGCGTGGCTGGCTCCGAGCGCGTTCAGCAGCGGGCCGTTGCGCTCGTTGAAGAAGAGGATGCCGTCAATCTCGTATGACTTGCAGAGGTCCGTCGCCAGGCCGCTCCAGAACGCGCGGACATCGGGATGGCAAAGGCAAAGCGTGCCCGTTCGGCGGCCTTGCAGGTCCACCTCGGCCACCTCCCGCACGCCTTGAACGTCGAAGCGGAACACGTCTTCCACCGAGCAGTGTAGTTTCATGCCGCGCTTCCGGACGGCGGGCAGGACGGTGGCCACAATGTCCAGGTCGCCGTGATCAGGAGCGTGGGCCGCCTTAAGCACGGTGTCGCGGTAAAACTCGGGATGCGGCGTGGCGTAGTTGCCGCCGTGGAAGGTCTTCTCATCGGAGATTTGCGCTCCGTGGTCCGGGAAGGGCTGGCCGGGGATCTGGCGGCCAGCGAGTCCGCGCCCGTAGGTGAACGTGGTCAGGTACACGGTGTCCACGGCCCCACGTTCCTGCAGGAAGTCGAGCACCTTGTCAGTGCCTTCGTCCACGAAGGAGACGGAGCCCACCTGGATGCCGTTGGTTTTTGGCTTGCGCGGGGTTTCCGCGGCACGGAGTGGTGGAAGCGCGGCGGGCGAGCCGGCTGCGGCTAGCGCGGCCACGCCTGCGCAGTTCTGGAGGAATTCGCGTCGGTTCACGACGAAATCCTTAGACTTACTGCACCTTGCCGGTCGCGGCCCATTCGCAGCCGCGCTGAATTAACTTCTGCACTGTCGGATTGGTGAGGGCCTTGGCGTCGTGGCCAAAGGTTTCGTGGAACACCCTGCCCTTCCCGTATTCGACCATGAAAGCAAGCGGCTCAGTCTTCTTGCTCCAGTCGGAATCAGCTTCCACCAGCACCGTAATGGGGGCGTCGCCTTGGAGCTTCGCGTAGAGTTCGTCATCGGCTTCGAAGTCGGCCAGCCCTTGCGTGATCGGGCTATCGGTGTTCGTGATCCGCGCCTTGAACACCGAGCGTGGGCCGTGGCCGGATTTGCCCATCACCCAGTAGCGGCCACAGAGTTTAGGAAACTCCGCCCATTCCTTGAAGGAGGCGCTGGACAGGTGTGAAATGACCAGGCCCTTGCCGTCCTTGACGAAGCTCGCGAGGTTCTCCTTGGCGCCGTCGGAAAGCGTAGGCGTCTTGGCGTTATACATATGGAGCAGAACGAGGTCGTAGCGGCCCAGGGTCGCAGCGGAATCAAGCACGCCGGCGTCCTCGCAGATCCGCACGTCGAATTTGCCGCTCGAGAGTAGTGTGTCCCGGAGTGCCTGGGCGACGTCGTGCCAGTTGTGCACGGGCTGCACATCGTCGCCCGTCACCAGGAGCACCTTGATTTTGCCGGGCTGCTCAGCCGCGTTGCAGGACAAGGTGGAAGCCAGGACAGCCAGGCCGGCCAGGCTGATCATGATTGCTTTAAGAGTTAAGGTCGTATTCATGGATGATTTCGTATTCGGCAGTTGATTTAGTCACTAATCGGACTTGGGCCACAGCTTGCACGGATTGGGCGGACAGAAAAGCAAAAAGTCAGCTTGTGCGAGCGGGTCGATTTGGAAAGGATGCTGGCATGAAAAGTTCCAAGCCCCAGATCTCCGAAGCCACCCAGGTGCCCATGACTCGCCGCCGTTTCCTGGGCGCCAGCGCGGTGGCCGCCACCGCCTTTAGCATTGTGCCCCGCCATGTGCTGGGCGCAGGGCAGACCTCGCCGAGCGCCAAGTTGAACATTGCCGGCATCGGCGTGGGCGGGATGGGGGCCGCCAACCTGGACGCCCTGAAATCGCAGAACATTGTCGCGCTGTGCGACGTGGACCCGAATCACGCGGCCAATACCTTCAAGAAGTTCCCCAACGCAAAGGCTTACACGGACTATCGCGAGATGCTGGACAAGCAAAAGGACATCGACGCGGTGCTGATCGCCACGCCGGACCACACCCACGCCGTGATCAGCATGGCGGCCATGAAGACCGGGAAACATGTCTATTGCCAAAAGCCGCTGACCCATGACGTGTATGAAGCGCGGCGTTTGGCCGCGGCGGCGAAGGAGTACAAGGTGGTAACCCAGATGGGCATCCAGGGCCATTCGACCGACAGCTTG
>PLZQ01000406.1 GCA_003152225.1 Limisphaerales bacterium
AGCCACTAAATTCCCAGAATATCCAGCATTTCTTCATCATTATTGGGGCGTGAGGTTTGAGGGACGCATTCTTACATCATGCGGACAAATCGAGCAAGCGTCAGTTCTCACTATTGGCGCTAATCCGCCGCCGGTCTTCACGCGTTGCGGGACGAGTACACCCGCACCATCGCCCCCGCCCGCGCCCTTGCCGCTGAAACCCTGAACCTGAAGCACACGCTCAGCGACCTCGTCAACCAAGCGTACGACCTAACCCCGGCGGAGATTGAACTCGGGTGGCAAACCGCTCCGCCCCGCATGCCCATTCCAGCACCCAGGCCGTGATCACCCCCGTTGAATCCCAAAGGGATTCCGCCACAAAGTCCAGGGTTGCGAGCCGCGAGCTACCCTGGGTGAACTGCGCCACGCGACCCCAACCCCAACGGGGTTGCGCCCGCCGCGCTTTGGGCCAGGCCGCAACCCCGTTGGGGTTGACCTTTCCCGGACCCATTTTCCCAGGGTAGCTCGCGGCTCGCAACCCTGGGCTGGAGGGCACAATCCCTTTGGGATTGAGTTAGGTGGCGGAGGAGCCGTGAGTAGTGATGTGTCAGGCGGCGCACGAGCTGCTTTCGGCGCCAAGCAGCCTGGGTGTCAGTCCCACACGTACCGCTCAAACTTCAGTCGCCCCGTCTTACTCGGCCGGAGTAGCGTAACGCCCTCCAGGCTCTGAGCTTACCTCGGAATACGGCAGGTTTTTCCTGGGTCCCAATCGCGCCGTTGTCCCAAAGCCCATCGACGCGGCCAACCGTGGCAATCTGAGGCACGTAGCGCCAAAAACGCTCCGGAAAGCGCTATATGTGGGGTTCTCCCAAATCGGCCAGCCCCTACAGGTAGTGTGGCCTGGCTGGTCCCAATTTCCAATCCCAGAAGCGCGCCTCGCAGGGTAGGCCGGACCAATCTACAGTCTGAGGCCTAATGGGAGTCATGCAATCAGTTCTCACTATTGACACTAACCCGCCGCCAGCCTTCTTGCCTTGTGCGTCGAGTACACCCGCACCATCGAACCCGCCCGCGCCCTCGCCCCCTAAACCTTGAACTTGGAACGTACCCCCAGCGACCTCGTCAACCAAACCTACGGCTAGGAGTTCATGCAGGGAACTCAGGACGATACCGATGAATACTGTTTAGCTGAAAATTCAGCTTTTCCCGTGTGAATTCCCGTCCGGCGGGTGCTAATTGTGGAAACAGATGATGTCCGATTCAGAATTGCTGGCGCGGTTTGCTCGCAGCCGTTCCGAGGACGCTTTCGCCGAACTCGTTCGGCGGCACGTCAACCTCGTCTATTCTGCGGCGCTCCGGCAGGTGGGCGGCGATGGGCATCTCGCCCAGGATGTCGCCCAGACGGTGTTCAGCGATCTGGCCCGCAAAGCGCCCGCGCTCGCGCGCCGGGCGACCCTCACCGGCTGGCTTTATACCAGCGCGCGCTTTGCCGCCGCCAAGCTTGTGCGCGCGGAACGCCGCCGCCTCAACCGCGAGGAAGAGTTTATGCGCGAACCAAACGACGCCGCGCCCGAAGCGGATTGGGAACAGCTCCGCCCGGTGCTGGACGAAGTCATGCACCAACTCCAGGAAACCGACCGTGAAGCCATCCTGTTGCGCTATTTTGAGAATCGGCCATTTGCCGATATCGGCGCGCGTTGCGGCCTCAACGAAAACGCGGCGCGCATGCGCGTGGAGCGCGCGCTGGAAAAGCTGCGCAGCCTGCTCGCCAGACGGGGCGTTACGACGGTCGCCGCACTGGCCTCCGTGATTTCCGCTCACGCTGTGCAGGTTGCCCCAGCCAGCCTGGCCGCAACCCTGGCCGCCACGTCGCTCGCCAGCGCCGGCACCGGGACCCTCGCCTTTTGGAGCATTATGAATATGACCAAACTGAAACTCGGCATTGGGGCTCTCGTCGTGGCCAGCGCGTCCACGGCCCTGATCGTCCAACATCAGGCCCGGGAAAAACTGCTGTTGGCGAACGAAGCTTTGACGCAACAAATCGCTCAACTGAAGACCGACAATGAAACCCTTTCCAGCCTNNCAGGCCGCGGCACAATCTGAGTCCACCAATCAGGTGTCCGCGGAAGACCAGTTCACACTGCGACAAACGCATGCCGTTGACGCCATGAGCGCCCTCCTCAATGCGATTAAAGGTTACGCGACAAATCACAATGGACAATTCCCCGGAACCCTTGATCAGCTTACGGCCTCCGGCGATCTTGGGACCTCCCGCTTTGCCGGCAATCTCGGACTGGATGATTTCGAATTGAAGCAAGGCGGCGCGGTGGACCCGCACGACGGCAAGGTCATTCTCAGCCTCCGCGTTCCGCTTCAAAGGCCTGGGGGATCTTCGGTGATAGTCTTGGGCGGAATAGACGATGACGGTGTGCTCAAGACCATCATAAGGAATGTAAGTCCTGACGCAGCCCAGGCTTCACCAGCGCCCCCGCAATAATCTGACCGGCTAATCCGTCTCTTTCTCCGTGAGCCAGGGGCGGGCGGAAGGCTAGCGCGGCTGACGGTTGGGCGGGTTGCGATGCAATTCCGTGACGGCGGCTTTGGCGGCTGGGTCCCCCTTGGCGACGGCGTCGTTCAAGCGTTCGGTCAGGACGGTTAACTGGCGGTTGATCGCATTTTGTTGCTCCGGCGTCAGCTCGGGCCGCGACAGACGGAAGAGCACCATCTCCGCGGTTATATAATCGTTGGTCTTGCTGGCCTCGAGGGCGGTTTGCCACATCTGCTTAAGCTCGGGGGCGGCCTTGTCAAAGACCTGGGCGTCATCCGCGGTTACAAGCGCCTTCTTGCCGCACCCAGCCAGCAGCAACAGGGCCGCGCTCGCTGCGGTTAACCGTCTAAGGAACTTACTTGCGATAAACATATCGGTTGCACATGTGCCCGCGGAACCTTCGGCCCTCTAAGGGCCGCCGCCATTGGCTAGACCCGGTGCCCACCACAGGAATGTCCTGTGCCCAGGCCCGGGGGCGGAGGCGGTGCCAGCCGCCTGCGAATCTTTGTCGAAGGCTTCCTGACTGATGAACACGACGTGCCCCGCGAGCGCAACGATCGACCCGCCTTTCTTATTGTGCAGCCGCCCGATTCCTTCTCCGTTGGAGAACCGCGGAAAGTTGGCGGCGTCATTGAATTCAAAGGCGCCTGGGTCGCCCTGCCCTCTCCGGTTCTCATCCGGTTCCCACAACAGATAGCACATTGGGCTCCAGACGTCGGTGATTTTGCACGCCCAGTATGGATTGCCGGTTCTATTCTCATAGTTGTTCGCCGCGCCATTCATTACGTAGCTGGACATTCTATTGTTTCGATGGTTCGCCGTGCCCGGGCGTGCCAGCCAGGTAGGACTCTTTATGTCCACCGGGCAGAGGTAGGTCTTGGGGTTGGGCATGTATTGGAACCAAAGCCCTCCCTTGTAGGCGGTAAGCTGATTGTTTTCGTAAGCCCCACCCGGGCCCGTGTCCGGGATCGCTCCATTAATGACCGTATAGAGCCAGCCGGCCGAAGGGGGAGTTGTAAGCGCCGCCCCACCGTCCCAGTTGGGAAAGGCGAGATGATCCGTGTTGTCGGTGGCATACATGCTCATGGCCAGGACCATTTGCTTTTCGTTATTGATGCAGGTAACGCGCACAGCCTTCGCCTTTGCGGTGGCGAGTGCCGGCAAAAGCAGTGCTGCCAGAATGGCGATGATGGCGATGACCACCAGCAATTCAATCAACGTAAACGCGCGCTGTTGGGATGTGGGGGGCATTCTCATAGATCTGGGAATCTGTTAATAATTCTTATGAAACACTACGAATTCCAACGACCAAATCTTTGCAGTGGGATCTGAACTCGGCTACTGGCACCGCTTCAACTGCCGGTTTGTCTATCACACTGTTGGTATTGTAACTCTATTCTCGAACCATGACAAGGAAGAATTCTGCCTGTGTTGTATTGCCTCAGTCGTTGCGGGAAGAGGTAGGGCAGGCGGTGGTTCCTATTTCCGTTTGCGGGCAACACCGGCCTGCAGGGCGGCGCGCTGGACGGCGGCGGCGACGCGCTGGACCACCTGGCGGTTGAAGACGCTTGGGACGATGTATTCGGCGCTCAGTTCACGCGGCGTAATGCATCCCGCGATGGCGCGCGCGGCAGCCTGCTTCATGCTCTCGGTAATCTGCGTGGAACGAACGTCCAGGGCGCCGCGGAAGATGCCCGGGAAGGCCAGCACGTTGTTAATCTGGTTAGGGTAATCACTGCGGCCCGTGGCCACGATGAATGCGTAGCGGGCGGCTTCTTCGGGCATGATTTCCGGGGTGGGATTAGCCAAGGCAAAGACGATGGCCTTCGGGGCCATGCGCCGGAGATCCTTGGCCTGCAAGGTCCCGGGACCGGAGACGCCGATGAACACGTTCGCGCCGCGGAGCGCGTCCTGGATCCGCCCCTGTAAATTGCGCGGGTTGGTGTGCTGGACCAGCCAGGCCTTGCTTTGGTTAAGATTCGGCAGCCGGCCTTTGTGCAACACGCCTTCGCGGTCGCAGGCCACAATGTCTTGCGCGCCGCCACGCAGCAGGATGCGGGCAACGGCCATGCCCGCGGCGCCCGCGCCGGAGATCACGATGCGCAGCCGCTCCAGCTTCTGCCGGGTCAGGCGCAGGGCGTTGAGCAGGGCCGCCAGCACCACGACCGCGGTGCCGTGCTGGTCGTCGTGAAACACCGGGATGTCCAGTTGTTCCTGGAGTTCGCGCTCGATGTCGAAGCAGCGCGGGGCCGAGATGTCTTCCAGGTTGATGCCGCCGAAGCCCACTGAGAGGTGCTTCACGGTCGCGACAATCTCCTGCGGGTCCTTCGTCCGCAAGCAGATCGGGTAGGCGTCGATGCCGGCAAACTCCTTGAAGAGCATCGCTTTGCCTTCCATGACCGGCATGGCGGCTTCGGGTCCGATGTCGCCCAGGCCCAGAACGGCGGTGCCGTCGCTGACCACGGCGACGGAGTTGCCCTTGATGGTAAGCTGCCAGACCTTGCGCGGCTGGGCGGCAATGGCTTCGCACACGCGCGCCACGCCCGGCGTGTAGGCCATCGAGAGCGCGTCGCGGGTGACCAGCGGCACCTTGTTTTGGATCGCAATCTTGCCGCCCAGGTGTAGCAGGAAGACACGGTCGGAGACGTTGATCAGCTTGACCCCGCTCAGGCGCCGGACCCGGGCGATGATCTGCTCCTGGTGGGTCGCGTCGCGGGGCCGCACCGTGATGTCGCGCGTCATGCCCTTGCTGTCAGAAGCGACAATGTCCACGGCGCCGATGTCGCCGGCTTCCTTGCCAATCGCGGCCACGATGCGCGCCAGCGTGCCGACGCGGTTCGGATAGGCGAGCCGCATGGTGAAACTGTAACTGATTGAAGGGGCAGGAGGGTTGGTGCTCATGAACGAAACCGTCTGCCTATCTTCTCTCGAAGTCAATAAACCCCTGGGCCACATCCACGGCGGCCAGGCGCACCTGGACCTTGTCGCCAACATCGATTCCCTGCGCGCCATGGACCACACGGCCTTCGGCGGGGAACTTCAGGAGGCGAACGTAGGTGCCCTTGGGCGAAGCGCCGGTAACCACTCCGTCGAACACTTCCCCGATGCGCCGGCTGAGCAGGCAGGCGGCGGCCACCTTGCGCATCAGGCGCTCGACTTTGCGGGCGGCATCCTCGCGCTCGGTGCAGTGCGCCGCGATTTGGCTCAAATCAGCTTCACCGTACGGTCCGGGGCCGCTAGCGAGGGCTGCCTTGAGCAATCGTTGTGTGACCAGGTCGGCGTAGCGCCGGTTCGGCGCGGTGGAATGGGTGTAATCCTGCGCCGCGAGTCCAAAATGGCCTTCGTGCTCCGTGCCGGGCGGCTCGACAATGTATTCTCCCGGCCCGAGCAGTTTAACAATCGAGAGCGAGAGGTCGGCAAAATGCACGGGGTCGGCGGCTTTGCGCTGGTCCAGGAACTCAGACAGGGCGCGCGGATCGGGCGTCGGCGGCAGTTTGACGCCGAACTGGGCGGCGATGGCCTGGATGCGGTCCCAACGCTTTGGCGTCCTCACCACCCGACGGATGGACAGCGAGCCCCTATCCTTCAGGTGCTGGGCTATGGCGGTATTGGCGGCGACCATGAAGCTCTCGATGATATCTTCGGCGGCGTTATGGTGGCTCACGACCAAGTCCTTCACCTCGCCGTTTTCCATCACGGGCGTAGCTTCGACGGACCCGAAGGTGAGCGCGCCGTGTTGCTTGCGCAGACCGCGCAACGTCTCCGAGATCTCCAGTTGCAGGCGCAGTTGCGCTTCCATTCCTGGCGTGCCGGAAACCGCGGGCGGTATCGGCCCGCGCCCTTCCAGCCAGGCGCCGGTCGAGCTGTAGGCCAGTTTGGCACAATTGCGCAGCTTAGCCGGATAAACTTCGGGACCGTTCACCTCGCCGGAATCGGCTATGCGCATTTCGATGACGAGCGAAAGGCGGTCCTGCGCATCCAGCAACGAAGTAAGGTCCGTGGACAGTTCGCCCGGCAACATCGGGAAAGTCGTCACGCCGGCATAGACCGACGTGGTCTCCGCTGCCGCCTGGCCGTCCGTGGCCGACCCTTTGGGGACCGAAGCATCGACGTCGGCAATGCCAATCAATAGCCGAGTTGCGCCATCCGGCAGTTTCTCGACGTATTCGACCTGGTCCAGGTCGCGCGAGCTGTCATTGTCGATCGAGGACCAGAGTATCGAGCGCAGGTCGCGGACTGCGGGCCCGTTGTCCTTTAGAGCGGCTTGCTTGAGGAGTTGCACCTCGTGGAGAACGTCCGCCGGAAAGTCGGGTCGGAACCCGGCCTCGAGCATGGCCTGATGCGCGCGAGCTTTGAGGTCGATCGGGGTGTTTGTCATGGGGCCATCTTGAATCTGCCCAGGGAGCGCTGGCAATAGGAAAGGTGTTACCAGCGAATGAGAGAAACGGCCTCGGGAATGGAAGCATACCTGTTGAGTTGACGCAGGACCGCATCAAGCACAGCATTGCTCCGCCGAAAGGCTCGCAGCGCTCATGCAAAGGCGCATGGTTCCAGTTGACAAGAATTCCGGAACAAGCCCGCAACACCAAATGAAGACCAATTTCTCTAAACGATGTTCTCTCTCCCGCAATCTAAAGAGTGGAGCATGGCTGGCGGTGGTGGTCGCGGGATTCTTGCTGACGCCGGGGGTGTTCACTGCGCAGGGCGATGACGTGTACCGCTTGTCCTCGCCTGATGGCAAGATCGAGATTTCAATCCGGATGCCGAGGCAAGGTTCGGATGAGCGGCCTACCTGGTCGGCCACATTTCAAGGGAAGCTGCTGCTGACCGATTGCGAACTCGGATTGCAGACCGCGGAAGCCGGTGACCTCCTGACTGGGGTCCGGGTCTTGCGGCAACACAGCAGTTCGGCGGACCGGCGCATCCGCGTCCTGTTTGGCAGGGCGGACCATGCACAGGACCGCTTACATGAAACCCGCTTTACACTGGAAACCCCATCGCACCGCCAATTGGACGTCGTCTTCCGCTGCTACGACGACGCCGTCGCCTTGCGTTACGAGTTGCCCGGAGTTCCAAAGAACGGGTTGGCAACCGTAACCGACGAAACCACTTCCTTCCGGGTCGCGGGCGCTCCCACAGCTTACGTCCAGTATCTCGAAAGCTATACCACCTCGCACGAGCATAACGTTACGACTGTGCAGTACCGCGATATTCCGCCCGACACGCTGCTGGACATGCCGCTCACGTTTTCATGGGATGACGGCACCTATCTGGCGCTCACTGAGGCGTCGTTGCGCCATTATGCGGGCATGTCCTTGATGCGGATGGCGGGAGAAGACTCGCCGCCCCGCCTCGTTTGCAAGCTCACCCCGCGGCCGGACAGCACCAAAGTGGTGCGGCAATTGCCGATGCTGACGCCGTGGCGGGTGGCATTAATCGGAGACCGGCCTGGCGCATTGCTCGAGTCGGAAACGCTCTACTGCTTGAACGACCCATCGGTCATCAAGGACGTGTCATGGATCAAGCCGGGCAAGATCACTTTCCCGTGGTGGAACGGCGATGTCTATGACGGCCAACGTGACTTGCCCATCCTGTCCTTCGAGATGGCCAAAAAGTACATCGACTTCTGCGCGAGCAATGGCATTCCCACCCATTCGCTGACCTCGGATGAAAAGAACGTCTCGCCCTGGTACTACCAATCCAAACTGGGCGTCGCGCCCGGCCCGGACACGGATGTTACCCGGCCGCGCGCTGACTTTGACTTGCCCGCGATTCGCCGGTATGCGGAGTCGAAGCACGTGCGGCTGTGGACGTGGGTGCACCAGGGAGCCTTGCGAGGGAGAGTGGAAGAGGCCTTTGCCGCGTTCGAGAAGCTCGGCTGGAGCGGCATGATGGTAGATTTCTTCGACCACGACGACCAGGAGTCTGTGGAATTCGCCGAGTCCATCCTGCAGTCGGCTGCGCGGCATCATATTATGATTCATTTTCACGGTGTGTGGAAACCCACCGGCTGGCAGCGGACCTATCCCAACCTGATGAACCACGAAGGCGCCCTGAACCTCGAATACCTCAAGTGGAGTGATCGCTGCACGCCGGAGCACAACCTCATGCTTGCTTTCACGCGCCTTATTGCCGGCCCGATGGACTATCATCTTGGCGGATTTCGGGCGGTTCCTCGCGCCCAGTTCAAACCTCACAACATTGCTCCCAACGTGCTCGGCACCCGCTGTCACCACCTCGCGATGTATGTCTGCTTCGACAACCCTAATCCGATGGTCGCGGACTATCCCGTCGCCTATGAAGGACAGCCGGGCTTCGACTTTCTGATGCTCGTGCCGACGTGGTGGGATGAGACGCGGGTGCTCGCAGGCAAGGCAGGCGAGGTGCTCGTGACTGCGCGCCGGAAAGGCCGGACATGGTATCTCGGCGGGATGTCCGCCAACCACGCCCGGGACCTGGACCTGCCCCTTGCCTTTCTGAGCTCAGGGCAGTATCTGGCCCGCATCTGGAAAGATGCGCCCGATGCAGAATTCTCCCCAAACCACCTGACAACCTATACGGCAGGCGTCTCCTCGGGCGATACGCTCAAACTTCACATCGCGGTGGACGGCGGTTTTGTGGCACAATTGATGCCCGCCAGGAAGTAGGGGCAGATCGCGCAAAGCGGACGATCTCAAGGGTGTCTCACTACTGGAAGACACTGTCCTGTTCCAGGACAACTATCAATCCACAAGCCTGGCTAAACCCACGCTCGCGCAAGAATCAATGACCGCGAGGAATTTGGCCGCCAGCGCTATATCGGTGTGCGGTAACTGATGGCGCGTATCAGATTCCTTCAGCAACCGCCAGCGTCACTGATCGCTTGCTGTCATTCATCAGGATCTTCCTAGTGATCCCGAACACATAATGGCAACGGAACTGCGACTGGTCGGGCATAATGTTGAAAGTAGCTGCTTCGCTGTTGTTTGTCGTGTTTCTTGCTACTGCCTGTTCGACCCCGCGGACCGCCCGGTTTAGCGAGCAGGACCGGGCCGATCTCATTGTCCGTTACTACAGCGAAGACACCAGCTACGTGGTGAAACCTGCACAGACCGAAGGCCAATTTCTGAGCATCTTCAAACAGGATGCGGTGCTTGACGTGGCCAAACAGCAACCGGGCCGCAAATTGGCGGTGGTCATCCTGATCCGCTATAATACTGAAAGTGAAGCCGAGGCGGTGAAGCGCAACTGGGTGACCAAGCTGACACAGGTTGGTTACCAGCGCGTGGTCTTCTTGCGCGGCATGAGCGGACATCGGATTAACGGGCTGCCGATCCTGGCGAGCAGCGGTTAAGGCTGGACCACTTCGAATGGAATGGCTGGCAGAGTGCCCACCACTGTGCGCCGTTGGTTGCCTTGCTTCTTCTTCTTCGCCGCCACGGCGAGAGCTTGTCCTGGGAGGATATTAACGATCAGGTTGCCTTTTAGGCCGGCCTTTGCTTTGGCGGCATCGCTGCGCAACTCGATTTCAGCGCCATCGTCGGCGGCAGACACTTTGCCCAGGGTGATCCCCTCGGGCGGCTCACTTAGCTCAAGGCGGAACCGGTCTGCGAACCCTCTGTTGGGTGCGCCGACGCGAACCCGCGCCGTGCCCCCGGCAGGGATTCTTACCGGCGTGGCACTCAGAATCTTCAGGTACATCCGGTTCATAAACCGCCCCGACACAGCGACGTCCAGTTCCTTGGCGGGAACGAGATGGCGGTAGGCGAAAGCCTGCATCATGTCTTCGGCTGGGACGGCGGGATGGACGACCGCGTGGCCCTGGATGGTTGCGCGGCCTTCCAGGACAAGGGAGAGGGGTTTCTCCGTAGGAACAGCCGGCGCCAGCAGAGTGAGCCGGACTTGGTCCTGGCACGCCGGAATCCTGGCCCCGGTCAATTTGAAGCCCGCGGGCGCATCCTGTAACGCCAAAGTGATCTCATTGGTGAACCCATCCCGCCGCAGGGCATATACCGTGAGCGGGACGGAAGCGCCGCCGCGAACACTGACGCTGGACGGCACGGCGCGCAACGCGAAGTCAGGCCGCGGCGCACTGATGCGCAGGCGGTAACCATACTCCGGGCCGCCCTGGCGCTGCGCGTCGCCAATGTGGATATAGAACGCCCCGTCCGCGGGCAGGATAGCCGTGAGATACGAATCCGCGTAGTGGGTGTCCAGGCCGGCACCTTTGTCCTCGTGATCGTCATTGAAGGCGAGCTGTTTGCCGGAGGCGTCGGTCAGTTTGAGCACTGAATCCAGCGGAGAGTCCAGGCGGCGGGCATAAACCTCGGCAACGACGGTATCGCCGGCGCGGCCTGAGAAACGGAACACGTCCCAGTCGCCCGGCTTATCAATGCGCCCGTTGACGATGATCGGCAGGGTGACTGCTTGCGCCGTGGCAACCGAGTTGTTCGGCTCCTTTTCAAGGCATTCTGGCAAGGGGTCCACCGCAAAAGGCACGAGGTTTGAAACCCGATCCTCCTTGCGCACCGAAAGCGGATAGATGCCCGGCTCGGTATTCGTCAGCGCGAGGGAGGTCACCGGGAGATTCCAGCCTCGGAGTTCAACCGTGGTTTGGGCGCCAGCCTGGCCACCCAGCGGGAAGATGCTGGTCACATACGGCAGCTCGCCCACCGTAATGCGATAGACGAAATCCTCGCGGCCACGGTAGATGGAATCCCTGATCTGGACCACGTATTCGCCATCCTTGGGAATTTCATAATGCAAGACCGGGTCGGGGTGGTAGAGGAAGTGGTCGGCGTGCTCCAGTTCATTCCCTTTAGCGTCATAAAGCGTCAGCGCGGCCTGGAACCAACCCGGCACAGCATCCGGGAGGTACGGGACCAGCTCCCGCGCGGCGGCAACGACCACCAACCCCGTCCCCTTGCGGGCCTGGAACCGATAGCGATCCACGCCCCCGGGCAGGGTTTGGCCGTTAACGATGGCCGGCAGCGTTATGCTCATCTCGGTGAGCGCCACCGCTTTCTGCTCATTGTTGAATCTCCGCTGCCTCAAGGTCGCCAGGTCAGGATTGAGTCTCTCCTCGCGCTTGTTGTATTCCACCAACTGGTCCACGCGGAACCGAAGCGGATTTGATAACCCGGTCGGTGTCGCCAGTCGCAGCTCGCGTTCGCCGGGCTCGACGTCCGCAACCAGGGTCACCCGGACTGTGACCGTTTCCGCGATTGCCGGATTCCCATTTCTCCTGGGAGCAAACATGACGAGCCGATTGCGCATCTCCGCCTTAGTCCTATCGTCCGCGGCGGTCCACACAGCGTTCGTGCCAGCCTGCGAGCCGCCTTGGCCCCCCCGCGCCCGGCGGTTGGCGGCGGCGCGTTTATCCTGCAGTTCCTTGAGCTTATCCCGCAGGTCGTTGAACTCCTTCTGCGTCATAGGCCGGGAGTAATCGACGACTACCGCCTGCACGCCAGGGCCGGAGATATGCGCGTTAGTGGCGTTGTTCAAATACTGCCCGCCGACTGCCACCTGGAACACAGCTCCCTGCCGGCCACCGGCCGGATAGACGTAGCCAATGCGTGGGGACGTGGGCTGGGCTAACAGGGATGGGGTGTTAACCAGCAGACCCAACAGAGTGGCTAGGGCCGCCGTGAAACCCGAAGTCCGAAGGCCGAAGGCCGAAGGAAATCCGAATACCGAAAGCCGAAACCGGGGCAGGCAGGGCTGTTTTCGACGATGGTCGTTCGTGGAGGTTGTCATCGTTGGTTCAGATTGCGCGGTTATAGGCGGCTCGGCCGATTACATGATCTCTTTAAGGCGGCCGCCTGTGAGGACATTGTCTGCGGCGGAAGGCGTGAGATGGGCCGTCAGGCCTTGAGGATGAGGCAGCTTGGCGGCGGGATCGATGCCCAGCAGTTCGTATATGCTGCCGATGAGGTCGCAGGGATAGACCGGGCGGTCCTTGACCGTTTCGCCGGTGGCATCGGAGGCACCGACGACATGGCCGCCTTTGAAACCACCGCCCGCCACCACTGAAGAGAAGACCTTGCCATAGTGGCCGCGTCCGCCACTCCAGGGCGGCTCCCACTGGACCTTGGGTGTGCGCCCGAATTCGGTGCTCCACCAGACGATCGTGCTGTCGAGCAGGCCGTGGTCGGCCAAATCCTGCAGCAGCGTCGCCATGCCCTTGTCCATTTCCGGCAGCTTCCGGCGCATGGTCTGGAAATGCTGCTTATGCGTATCCCAACCTTTGTAGTTGATGGTGATATAAGGGACGCCGCGCTCGACCAGCCGCCGCGCCATCAGGCACGCCTGCCCGAATGTGTTGCGGCCATAGCAGTCCCGCATCTCGTCCTTCTCCTGCGAAAGGTCGAACACTTTGCCGGCGTCGCCGAGGATCAGGTCATACGCCTCCTTCTCGCACTGGGCCGAGGCGGCCAACTGGGCATCGCCGGGCATCGCGTGGTCCAGCGTGTTGAGCTTGTGAAGCAACTCACGCCGGTCTTGCTGCCGCTTCTCGGTGATGCCCGGGGCGACCACGCCTTCGACCGCGAACCGTGCTTGCCCAGGATCGCCGCCCGTGGCGAAGGGTTTGTAGCGCGCTCCCAGGAACCCCGCTTCGGAAAAGCGCCCTTGCAGCTCGGTCAAGACGATGTAAGGCGGGATCAGCCCTTTATACCCGGCGTCGTATCCCTTGAAGTAGGAAACCACAGCCCCGACGGAGGGATACACCACCCGGCCGCCCGGCGGCCATCCGGTCTGGACCATGTAGGCCGCCGTCTCGTGCCCATTGTTGCCGTGTGTCATGCTGCGGATGATGGAGTACTTGTCGGCCTGCTTCGCCAACAGCGGCAGCAGTTCGCAAATCCGGATGCCGTCCACGTTCGTGGTGATCGGTTTGTTGAACGGGCCGCAGTAGTCATTGCCGGCTTCCGGTTTCGGGTCCCAGGTATCCAGGTGACAAGCGCCGCCCCACATCCACAACTGGATGACCGATTTGGCTTTGCCTTTGGCGGCGGGTGCTGCTCGTTGCCCGGCTGGTTGGGCGGTGGGCGCGGCGGCTCGTAATCCCCGCGCGCTCAGCCAATCTGCCGCCAGCAACCCGGCGGCGCCCAACAGCGTCCGTTGCACCGCTTGACGCCGGGTGATGGATGTGGCGCCCGAGCCGGAACCTTGCTTGTGGGCTGCCGCTTTCGACAATCCCCTGCTTGAATCGTGCGACGTGCTCATTGTCTTGTCCTTTTGGTTGCCGTCAATGCCGGTAGAGAAACTCGGCGCTGTTGATTAGAGACCAGACGAGGTCCACTGCCGCCTCACGCCGAGCCACCTTGCCGGACTGAAAATACCCCTCGACGATCTTCAACTCCTCCTCGGTCGGGAAGCGAGACAGGATTCCAAGATACATGCCAGCGGCAATGTCACGCGAGTCTTTCCCGGCTACCACCAGGTTCTTGATCATCGGGCTCTGTTCGATCTTGCGCTGGATCTGGCTCGAATTCAGCAAATGCAGCCGCTGGTCGGCCGTGGGCCGGTTGTTGCGTTCCGACGCCAGCCCGGTGTCGCGGGACGGACGCCCAAACATCTCAAGGAAGGAACTGGTGATGCTGCCATCCTCCAGGGCAATCGAGCGCTGGTTCTCCGGGATGAAGGTGAACGGCTCGGGGATGGCGCTGGAATAGTTCTCCGTCCCGCCGGTGATCTTATCCAGGGCGTCAATCAGCACCTCGGCGTCCAGCCGGCGCAGGGGATAGTGCGAGAAGTCGGCGTCACCCTCGGGACTGTCGGCCTTGGCGATGGAGGAAAGCTGGTAAGTCTTGGAGGTCAGGATCAGACGGTAGAGGTGCTTGAGATCGTAATGGCTGGCAACCAAGTCCTGCTCCAGCAAGGCCAACAGTTCGGGATTGGAGGGCGGATTGTCGGCCCGAATGTCGTCGGGCTCTTGGATAATGCCGCGCCCCACCAGCCAAGCCCAGACGCGGTTGGCAACGTTGCGCGTGAACCAAGGATTCTTCGGCGTAATCAGCCAGTCGGCGAACACCTCGCGCGGATCCCGGTCGGGAGAAAGGTAGGCAGGAGTCCCATCCGGAAACACTGCCGCCGCCGCGATTGTCACCTCATTGGTGGAAGGGGCATTGGTCTTGCCGGGGTCAAAGAATACGATCTCCTCCTTCCACTCCGCCGTGGACTTATACTCGACTTTAGCGAAGAAGGCGGCCATGCCGGCTAGCCGGTCTTTAGGCCACTTGTCTGCCCGCGTCCCCATGAACGTCAGCGCGACCGTTTTGGCGATGTCCGGCGCCTCCCGGTTCTGCATCGCCCGGTAGAAGTTTACTGGCGGCACGCGGAAGTTGCTGCCGCTGGCGGTGAGCATCTGCCGGACGAGCTGGTCGTAGGGCAGGTTCTCCCTGATGCTGGTCCGAACCCAGCGGTGATAGGCCTGGGCGGCGTTGGGCCACAGGTTGATGGGGAACTCCGCCTTGATCCGCAGCAGGTCGCTCCACTTCATCGCCCAATAATCCGCAAACTCGTCGCGCGCAAGCAGGCGGTCAATCAACGCGCTTCGCTTGTTCGAGGAACGGTCCAGAAGGAACTCCTTGGCCTCGTACCCGCTGGGCAACGTGCCGATGATGTCCAGGAACGCGCGCCGGACGAACACGCCGTCCGAGCAGACTGCAGCCGGCTGCACATTGCAACGCTCCAGCTTGGCGAAGACCAGATCGTCAATGGCATTACGAGGGGTCAGATCCACCTTGCTGTCATACGGGTTCAGCGCCACGCCCGGGGCCGCGAGCCCTTGAAAGGACACCAGGAGGAGCAATGCCAGGATCGGCATGGTTCTTGTCATATTTCTCAGACCGGCGACTACACAACGACACAGGAGCACCAAAGTGCCCCGAGCATAGGACGTTCCGGAAGGCGCGGGGGTTACGCAAGAAACGAGGCTGGGTTCGGCGTGGCGCCCTCGAATCCCTGCACCAGCACCTCAGGAACCCATAAGTTCCCCGAATACAACACCTCCCCAAAAGGCCTCTCGGGGCACTCTGGGGGAGGTCTGGTACCACCCTGGACATACCCTGGTACCATAGAACCTCCAGACCGGGCCGTTTTTGATCATCGCAGCTTATCCAACTCGGCTTCCGCTTCCCCAGCCCTTGCATTTCCGTCCTTCACAGGCGAAAGATACTTCCACTGATTTATGGAAGCGACAACAGCAGTTATGGAGGCACCACCGGCGGCGAGCCCGTATTCGAGGAAGAACCCGTTCCTGGCGGAGTTGACCCGACACGACCGGCTGACCGGGAGGGGCTCTTCCAAGGACACACGCCAATTTGTGTTGAGCCTGACGGGCAGTGGCTTGACTTACACCCCCGGCGATTCGCTGGGAGTTTTTGGCCGCCATTCGCCGGAGTTGGTGGAGGAGGTGATCACCCTGCTGGGTTTCAACGGCGGAGCCGCAGTGAACAATCCGAAGGGGCAGCCCACTACACTCCGCCAGGCGTTGCTCCGGGATTACACCATCAACCGGGCCAACCGGAAGATGATGGCCACCCTGGCCGAGTGCATTCCTCAGGGCGAACAGCGCAACCGGCTGATGGGAATCGTCGATAACAGCGACGCCCTGAGCGAATACATCAATACGCGTGACTACGTGGATATCCTGAAGGAGTTCCACGAGGCGCGGTTCGAGTCGCCGGCGGCGTTTCTTGCCCAGCTCTCACCGGTAGTGCCGCGGCTCTATTCGATTGCCTCGTCGCTGCAGGCGCACCCCAATGAGGCGCATCTGTGCATCACGGTGGTGCGCTATGAAACTCACGGCCGCGCCAAGAAGGGACTGGCCTCCGGCTTCTTCGCCGACCACTCCGATATGTTCGTGAAGAACATTCCGATATATGTGCAGGAGTCGCGCACGTTCCGCCTGCCGCCGGACGGTTCGACGGATATCATCATGTGCGGTCCGGGCGTGGGCCTGGCGCCGTTCCGCGCTTTCCTGGAGCAGCGCGCGCTTGACGGGGCGACCGGGCGGAACTGGCTGTTCTTCGGGGAACAGCGCCGGGAGACAGATTTCCTATATGGCAATGAACTGCTGGAGTATCAGCGCGCCGGGAAGCTGCACCGGCTCGACCTGGCCTTCTCCCGCGACCAGTCTCACAAGATCTACGTCCAGCATCGCATGCTCGAACAGGGGAAGGAGCTTTGGTCGTGGCTGCAGTCCGGCGCCTACTTCTACGTGTGCGGCGACGCGCGCCACATGGCGAAGGACGTCCACCAGACTCTCATCGACATCGCGCAGAAAGAAGGCGGGCTCTCCCCCGAAGTTGCCGCGGACTACGTGAATGTCACGCTGATGAAGACGGAGAAGCGGTATCTGAGGGATGTGTATTGAGTGGTTACATGAGTTGAATGAGTTACATCGGTTACATCGTGGCCCCTTGGCTTATGTAACCCATGTAATTTGTGTAACTGTGTAACTTTTCAGCCCTTGTCCAGTCGGACTAAAAGTTCCTGCGCGAGCAGCTCATACGCGGCGGCGCCGGCGCTGTATTTGTCGTAGTGGATGATCGGTTTACCGAAGCTGGGCGCCTCCGCCAGCCGCGTGCTGCGGGGTATCATCGTCTCGAACACCCGCTCGCCAAAGTGTTCGCGCACCTCGCTGACGACCTGCTGGGAGAGCTTGGTGCGGCTGTCGTACATGGTCATTACCACGCCCGTCAGCTCNNAACCAGCAACTAGCAACTAGCAACCTCACTCCCCCAGCGCCGCCAAAATCGCATCGAAATCCTCCACCCCCGCATACTCGATAATCACCCTCCCCTTGCCGCCCTTGTCGTCGATGTGCACCTTCAGCCCCAGCCGCCGCTGCAACTGATCCTGCGCCTCGCGCACATTCGCGTCCTGGGGCGGCTTCTCCAGCGCCACCTTCTTCGGCTTCCGCTCCGGATTCAGCAGCGCCGCAACCATCGCCTCCGTCTGTCGCACAGATAGGCTCTGTTTCAGAATGGCCGTCACCACGTCCGTCAGGTTCTTCGACGATTCCAGCGCCAGCAGCGCCCGTCCATGCCCGAACGTCAGCTCGCCTTGCTCAATCAGGGTTTGGATGGAAGGCTGTAACTTCAACAAACGAAGGAAGTTNNTCTCCATCGCCTGCTCGTCCGATACGGCCCGCACTATCGCCGGAATCGTCGTCTTGCCCGCCGCCTGCGACGCCCGCCATCGCCGCTCGCCCATGATCAGCTGATAGCGCCCGCCCGGCAGCTCCCGCACCACGACCGGCTGCACCACGCCGGTCGCCGTAATCGACTGCGCGAGTTCCGCCAGCTTGGTCTCGTCAAACGCCGTCCGTGTCTGGTTCGGATTGCGCTCAATCCGGTCCAGCGCAATCTCCAGCGGCTTCCCCGTCGGTTCCGCCACCGCCGCGATCGTCGCCACCACTGCCTGCGGCCGAGGCCCCAGCAACGACTCAATCCCCTTGCCCAAAGCCGTCCGCTTCTTCCCGTCCATATGAGTCCCTATCGCTTCCATATCCTGCCTCGTCCTTGCTGATAGCTCACAGCTGATAGCTGAAAGCTGTTCCCTAAACGCCTTTTCTTCTAGGTAAGCCAAGCCTTCAGGCTTGGCCCTCCAGTCACTTCCCCAGGTTTAGAGGGCTTTAGCCCCTGGTTAATGCTGCAACTTTACTTGTTGTACGGCCAGAACTTCGGCCCATCCTTGCCGCTCGCCGCTGCCTTCTGCTTCGCGGCCTTCGGGCTCACGATCCCGTTCCGCTTCAGCAGTTCGGTCGCCAGCGCCGTGTACGCCTCCGCGCCGCGCGACCGCTGGTCGTAGAGTTGCACCGGCTTGCCGTGGCTGGGCGCCTCCGCCAGCCGAATGTTGCGCGGAATCGTCGTCTTCAGCAGCTTCTCGGCGAAGAACGACTGCAGATTCTCCGTCACCTGCTGCGAGAGGTTCGTCCGGTCGTCGTACATGGTCAGCAGCACGCCTTCCAGCGCCAGCCCTGGGTTGAACGCCTGCGACACGCGGTCGAGCGTCTGCATCAGCTCCGAAATCCCTTCCAGCGCAAAATATTCCGCCTGCATCGGGACCAGCAGCCCATCGGCGGCCACTAACGCGTTTAGAGTCAACAAATCCAGCGCTGGCGGGCAGTCCAGCACGATGAACGGGTAGTTGTGCCGGATCGGCTCGATCACCTCCCGCAGCCGGAACTCGCGCCGCTCCTGCGACACCAGCTCGAGGTTCGCGCCGATCATGTTCTTGCTGCCCGGCAGCAGCTTCAGATAGGCCACATCGGTGGCCAGCAGCGCCTCATCGAGCGTCGCGTTGCCCATCATCACGTCGTAGACACTCAGCCGCGCCTCATCGCGCGCCACGCCCAGTCCGCCCGTCGCATTGGCCTGCGGGTCGCAGTCGATCAGCAGCGTAGGCAGCCCTTCGAGCGCCAGCGCCGCGGCGAGGTTGATGGCGGTGGTCGTTTTGCCGACGCCGCCTTNNACCAGCACCCCGTGGGCGGCCACGAGTGCGTTGAGCGTTAGAATGCCGAGGGAGGGAGGGCAATCGATAAAAACCACGTCGAACTGCTGAGATTCCAGCACGGGCCGCAATGCCTGGGTGACGCGCTGCAGATGGTTGTCCGAGCGCGCCAATTCGATGTCCGCACCGCATAGATCGACTTCGCTCGGGATGACGTGCAGGCGCTCAAAGGAGGTCTTCTGAATCTTGTCCAGCAATCCGCCCTGGCCCAACAGCGCGAGGTAGGCGCTGCCACCCGGCGTCTTCTCCAAACCCACACCGCTGGTCGCGTTGGCCTGCGGGTCGAGGTCGAACAGCAGGACGCGCCGGCCAACCGCCGCGACACAAGCCGCGAGGTTGACCGCCGTGGTCGTTTTGCCGACGCCGCCTTTCTGGTTGACGACGGCGACGACTTTGGACGGAGCCAGTTCGGCAGTAGTGGAGGGCGAGTTCGATTGCGCGGAAAGAGTGGACACGGTGATGGAGGAAGCCTATCGGGCCGCGCGGCTGCTGGCAATGGAGGACGGCTGTGCAGAAGCCCGCCGTCCTGTGGAGAAACCTGTGGACGCGCTTGGATTGCGGCGAATCCAGCGGCGATTTCGCGGGCAGGGTGTGGAAATCTTGTGTGCGCTGGGTGACACAGCAAAGGGCATTGTTCCACGTGGAACATCGTGCAGGTACTAGGGACTAGGCCCGGCGGAGCAAGTGTTCCACGTGGAACACACCGAAGGCAAAACGCGGAGCCTAGTACCTCGAACCTATTAAAAGGACTCCTTCGATCGATTCCGGCAGCGGAATGGGCTCGGCGAAACGAAAGGAATCGGCGAGCGCGGGGAGTTCGGCCTGGCGCGTGGTCAGGATGACGATCCGCTGGGCGGCGCGGTGTGAGGCGGCTTGGATGGCCGCGTCCATGTTGTCGACTGCGCGCAGGGTTACGACGTCGAACTGGCGCGCGGCGGGCATGGCTTCGACGCGGCCGGCCCAGACTTCCGTGGGCAGCGCGAGCGTGCGGACGGCCTCGCGCAGGAACGAGGCCTTCTTGCCCTGGGATTCGGCGAGGGTTACGGCGATGTCGGGACGCAGGAGCTGGATCGGCAGGCCGGGAAAGCCGGCGCCGGAACCGAAGTCGAGCAGCGTGGCGCACGGGCCGAGATGCGCGCCGGCGAACAGGCTCTCGCCGAAGTGGCGGCGGACGATTTCTTCCGGCGTGCGGATGGCCGTGAGGTTCGTCCGCGCATTCCACTTGAGGATAAGTTCAAGGTATACAGCGAGTTGCGCGTGGATGTGAGACAGGTCCGGCTGCGGAGTGACGGCGTCACCGGTGTAGGGGCGGAGCAGGTCGGGGATGTCTTCGGGAGTCACGCAGTGAGTCTAGCAGTCGCGACTGTCGAGGCGGAAAGGTACGGACGGTTTGGGCAGGTTCGGGTTCATCGGGGTCCTTCGACTCCGGTCGCGTTGCGACCTCCGCTCAGGATGACGGGCCTGAGGCCAACGAGCAAAAGGCAAAGGCGAAATGCGGGGGTCTCTCCACTGCGCGCTGCGCGCTCCGGTCGAGATGACGCATCTTTGGGGGGGCGGCAAGCGGCGATGCGCCTCCGGTCGAGATGACGCATCATTGGGTAGCGGTGGAGGCGGGTTTGGGGGACCAGGCGGCGGCTTCGGAGATGAAGCGGGAGAAGAGGGCGCGGGAGGCGGCGCTTTCTTCGAAGGTGCGCTCGGGGTGCCACTGGACGCCCAGGACGAAGTTGCCGCCAACACCTTCGGGCGTGCCTTCCACGGCTTCGACGACGCCGTCCTCGGGGCTGCGGGCGGAGACGCGCAGGCCGTCGCCCGGGATGCCGATGGCCTGGTGGTGGCTGGAGTTGATGGGCAGGCGAGGTTCGAGGTTCGGGGTTCGAGGGAAAGACGACAGCGGATTCCCTTCGGGAATGACAAACGAAGACGACAGCGGATTCCCTTCGGGAATGACAAGCGGAGAGGTTCGAGGTTCGAGGTCGGAAGCGACGATCTCGGCGAGGAGGGAGTTCGGGGCGACGGCGGCGGGGTGGGCGACGCCGACGGCGCGGCCGGCCTGGTGGTTGATGGGCATGGGCGCGAGGTGCTGGACGAGCGTGCCGCCGCGCCAGACGTTCAGCATCTGGGCGCCGAAGCAGATGGCGAGGATGGGCTTGCCCATGTTGTGGGCGTCCTGGAGCAGGAGCTCGTCGACGTTCTCGCGGGCGAGGTCGGCGGGATTGCACTCGGGCTCGGGCTGCTGGCCGTACTTTTGCGGGTTGACGTCGGCGCCGCTGCCGGGGAGCAGGATGCCCTGGCAGTTGGCGATGAGCTTGGCGGTGGCGGCGGGCGGCTGGTTGAGCGGGACCTCGACGGGCTCGCCTCCGCTGCGCTCGACGGCGGCCGCGTACTGGCCCCAGGAGCGATGGTTGTACTCGAAGTCGGTGCTGGTGGGGACGGGAATGGCGATGCGGGGTTTTGGCATAGGTTCGAGGTTCGAGGTTCGCGGTTCGAGGAAAGGCAAAGGCTTAACGCCGATCTACACCGATGATACCGATTTATCTGGAGGGGAGACTATTTGTAATTGAATTGGTTACATATTAAGAGAGGAGAGATTTCGCGAGTGGTGGCGCGGGTTGTTGTTTATGGGGCGAGGGGCGGGCGAGGCGGGCGGGAGCACTACGGCTGCTGGAATGACGCAAACAGGGCTTTGCACGTTTCGAAGCCTGGAATCGCGCTAAGGCGATTCGGCGTCAACTGACGAGAATCCTCGTCAACCTTCAAATCTTCGCCCGCTCTGCGGCAATCGTGCCGGTGGGGCGCCGAGCGGAGCTCCGGTTTGTCGGCGCGCGCGGGCGTTTGGTCGGGAATGATTGCCCTTCGTCGCAAAGAAGATGCATCTCCTGGCTGCGTGCGGGACACTGCGCACTGGGAGGTATCACACCAATGATCGACAGAATGATCCTGCATTCCGTTTTGCTTTGCGCCACCTTTGGCCTCACAGTCCAACCGCTGCCTGCCCAATCCACCTCGGCGCCAATCTCTGCCGTGCACCCCTGGGACCTGCCGCGCGGGACGGCGGTGAAGGACGCCGGTCCTCGCACGTACCGGTTCACCGTGGATTACGACACGGCCAGCCGCACCGGCGAGGTGGTTCACCGCCAGCGCGTCACCGGCGACTACACGCGCGGCCTGGCGAATGGCGAGGTTGAGTGGAAGAACGTCGGCATCGCCGAGGTCGACGGCGCTACGGCTGCTTTCCCCGCGGCGCAGAAGCGCGACTTTATGGAGGGGTTCCACTATCCGGTTGGATCGCCGGACACGCTGAAGCCTGATTTCTTCAAATCGTTTCCCCCGGCCGCAGTGGAGGAGCGTAACCTGATCTGGGATACGGGCATGATCGAGACGTTCGGCCAGAATTATTTTGATCAGCTCAAGCTGAATGTGCCGTTTCACAGCTCCGCCAACCAGGATATCGACATGCCTGGCGTGGGCACTTTCCATAGTCGCGATATGGTGCTGGAATGGGTCGGGCGCTCCGAAAGAAACGGTCAGGACTGCGCCCTGATCGACTACCGGGCCTTCTTCAATCCACTGGAGATTGCCAGCGGCGGCGTAACGATTCAGGGACGCAGCGATTTCTGGGGAGAGATCTGGGTGTCGCTGGCGACGAAGCAAATCGAGTACGCCACCCTCTATGAAGAGGTCTCCGGTGAGATGAAACTGCCGGGCCAGGACACGGCGCAGCCTCTCAGCGTCTTCCGCTTCGGCGCGCTGGAACCGCTCAGCGCGAAGAATGCAGGGGGCGCGCGATGACGACGGAGGCCGTTCCTTTCCAGCGCCGATGGCTGTTCTCCTTGTTGTGGACGAATGTGGCCGTGGCGCTGGTGGATCTGGTGGCGTTTGCGGGTGGCCCGGCTCGGCCCACCCGCGAACTGGTGCAGAGCCTGACGATCACGTTTTTCTATTCGAACCTGACCTGTGTTCTGGCGCTTTTGATCCTGGGCTGGCTGATGCAGAGGCTGGCTCTGCGCGGGGTTCCGCCGTGGAAGGTGGTGATTCCGGGCATCCTGGTGTTCACCACGGGCGGCTGCCTGCTGGCGCAATCGCTGCTGGCGGCGGCCGGCTTTTCGGGTTCGCAGCATTTTTGGCTCGACTACTATGGCACGTTGCGCTTCGCGCTGCCGCTGGCGCTGGTTTTCGGCCTGGGCGCCATGACGCATGCGACCCTGCTTGGCCGCGTGCAGACGATGGAGCGGGAGCTGCATGAAAGGCAGATGGCCGAGGAGCGATCGCGAAAGCTTGCGGCAGAGGCGCGCCTGCGCTCGCTCGAATCGTGGATTCATCCTCATTTTCTGTTCAACACGCTGAACTCGATCAGCGCGCTCATCGCCGTCGATCCCGTCCGCGCCGACCAGATTGTGGGCCGGCTGGCGGTTCTGCTGCGGGCCTCTCTGGATACGAGTGCCAATTCGCTGATCCCTTTGCATCAGGAGATCGCAATGGTGGAAAGCTACCTGGACATCGAGCGTGTGCGCCTGGGCGACAAGCTGCGCGCGCGGGTGGAAGTGCCGGATGAGTTGAGAGAAACCCAGGTTCCGCCCTTGTCGGTCCAGTGCCTGGTGGAGAACGCGGTGAAACACGGAATTACTCCGCAGAATGACGGTGGCGATGTGGTGGTCGGCGGGCGTGCCGATGCGGAGGGCGTGCACATCGAGGTCGGCGACACCGGGCCGGGCTTTCAATTGGCCGACATTTGTGCCGGCCACGGACTCGACAAGCTGGTGCAGCGCCTGGATGCGATATTCGGCGACCGCGCCAGGCTCACCGTCTTCCGGCGAGACGCGTATTCTGTGGTGGAAATGATTCTCCCGCGCCCATGAAACTGCGTGTCTATCTCGTGGATGATGAGCCCCTGGCGCTGGAGCGCCTGCGTCGCCTGCTGGAGGACACCGGGCGGGTGGAAGTGATGGGCTCGACGACCCGGCCGGAGGAGGCAGTGGCTGCGCTGTCGGCGAATCCGCCCGACGTGTGCTTTCTCGATATCCAGATGCCGCGGCTGAATGGCTTTGAAGTTCTGGCGCGGTTGCCGAGCCAGCCGGTGGTGGTCTTCACTACCGCCTACAACCAGTACGCGCTGCAGGCGTTCGGCGAAAATGCCGTCGATTACCTGCTGAAGCCGGTGGAACCCGAGACGCTCGAACGCGCTCTGAGTAAGGTGGAGCGGTTGCGCAGCGCGGGCCCTGCGGCGCAACCGGATCTGCAGGCACTGCTGCGCCAGATCACGGACTCGCTCAGCAGCATCAAGGTTGAGTTTCCCAGCCGGATTGCCTCGCGGCTCGGGGACCGTCTGTGGTTCCTCGACCTCGATCGCATCAGTCATTTCTACGCCGAGGACAAGCTCACCTATGCGGTCTCGGAGGGTAAGGCGTACTTTATCGACCATGCCATCGCTGAGCTGGAGCGAAAACTGGATCCGAACCGGTTTGCCCGCATCCACCGCGGCACGCTGGTGAATCTGGCGTGGATCAAGGAAGTCTCGTCGCTGCCCGGGGGAGCTCTGAATGTTCGCCTGAAGAATGCCGCGAACACGGATCTGACGGTCGCGCGGGATCGCGCCCGCGAGTTCAAGGCGCGGGCCGGGTTCTAGAAGGATGTTGAAAAAGTCAGTGCAAGCCGCAAATGGGGACCTCAGGGGCTAAAGCCCTCTTGATTGTGCGGCGTTTACGGCACGGATAAATCCGTGCCCTTAACGAGATGGCCTTTTTCAGCACCCTCGAAGGCCAGAGTGGCCTTTTTCAGCACCCTCGAAGGCCAGAATGGCCTTTTTCAGCACCCTTGAAAGCCAGAGTGGCCTTTTTCAGCACCCTTGAAAGCCAGAGTGTCGCAGTCGTCATTGCCCCTCTCAGGGCTACAATTTCTCTATGGGGACGCAGACGGCGGAACTTCCGGCAGCGCAGACGAAGGTGGTGCATGCGGTGTGCTCGCATGACTGCCCCGACTCGTGCGGTGTGCTGGTGACGGTCGAGTCGCTGACGGGGGCGGATGGCGTAGTACGCGAGCGTGCGGTGAAGGTCGAGGGCGACCCATCGCATCCGGTGACGCAGGGTTTTCTGTGCGCGAAGGTGGCGCAGTACCTGGAGCGGGTCTATTCGCCCGACCGGCTGCTCTATCCCATGCGGCGGAGGGCGGGCGCGGCGAAGGGGCCGGCGGGATATGGGGGCGTGAAGGGTCGCGAGGCGGATGCGTTTGAGCGCATCTCGTGGGACGAGGCGCTGGGGACGATCGCCGAAAAATTCAAGGCGATCGCGGCGGAGTTTGGGCCGGAGAGCGTGCTGCCTTACTCGTACGCAGGGACGATCGGGCAGCTTGGCTTCGNNCGCGTCTACTCGCCGGAGCGGCTGTTGTATCCGATGCGACGCAAGCCGGGACGGCCGAAGGGGCCGGCGGGCTACGGCGGAGTGAAAGGCCGCGAGGCGGACGCGTTCGAGCGCATACCGTGGGACGAGGCGCTGGGGCTGATCGCGGAGCAATTGCAAGCGATTGCAGCCGAGTTCGGCCCGGAGAGCGTGCTGCCGTACAGCTACGCGGGGACGATCGGGCAGCTTGGCTTCGGGTCGATGGACCGCCGCTTCTTCCATCGCCTGGGCGCGTCGCGGCTGGCACGGACGATCTGCTCGGAGGCTGGGGGAGTGGCGCTGAAGAGCGTCTACGGCATCAAACTGGGCACGCCGCCGGAAGACTTCGCGCATGCCGGGATGATCGTCGCGTGGGGCGCGAACATCCATGGCAACAACATCCACCTGTGGCCGTTTATTGAAGAGGCTCGGCGCAACGGGGCGCGGTTTGTGGTGATCGACCCTTATAAGACACGCACGGCCGCGCTGGCCGATGAGCACCTGGCGATTCGCCCGGGGACCGACACGCTGCTCGCGCTGGCGCTGATGCACGTCATCTTCCGCGAGGGCCTGGAAGATCGCGTATATATAGAGGCGTGTACGGCGGGAGCGCAGGAGTTGCGGGAACATGCGTTGAAGCCGGAGCACTCGCCCGAACGCGCAGCCGAAGTGACGGGCATCGCCGCGGAGAGCATTATCGCGCTGGCTCACAACTACGCACAGTGTCGGCAGCAGACGGGCAAGGCCGCAGCCATCCGCCTGAACTACGGCATTCAGCGCTGCGAGAATGGCGGCACGGCGGTACGTGCGGTCGCCATGCTGCCGCTGATCACCGGCGCGTGGAAGCAGCGGGGCGGCGGCGTACAGCTTTCGACCAGCGGCGCGTTTCCGTTCAATAGCGACGCGCTGCAGATGCCCGAGCTGATGCTCGCGAGTCCGCTGGGGCGCGAGGCACGGATCGTTAATATGAGTCGCCTGGGGCATGCGCTGACGGAGCTTGGGAATCCCACCGTCGATGATGAGGCGTCACTGAGTCAAAAGCGAAATGCGGGGGTCTCTC
>PLZQ01000283.1 GCA_003152225.1 Limisphaerales bacterium
TAGTGTCGTAGAGCGCCGCGGGCGACAGCCAGACGCACAGCCGCCGTTGCCGGTCCAGCAACAGCGGTTGAGGGAAGCGCCGGGCATTCGGCGCCAGCAGCACAAAAAGCGACTCGGCCGGGTGCTGCCGTATTAAGTCCTGCTCCACCTCCCGCGCCACCGTCACCAGGGTTTCCTCGATTGAGAAGTGATGGTCAATGATCACCTCCTTGGGTTGCTCGCCGATGGAAGCAAATCGCGGCGCGCCTTTGGCATCACGGTACAGGAGGCGGTCGGACAGGAACCCCTGATAGTAAGCGCCGTGTCCCGGGGCCGTCGGCGTCAGCGCCTCGAACAGGTTCGTCGTAAGCCGGCTCCACTCGGCTCCTGAGACCACTTTCGCCTCGCGCCAGCCGCGCTGCCCTTCCGGTATGCGGGCCAGCTTCTGGTTCCACCGGAGCAGCGCGGAACTGACTTGATACCCTTTGCTGGGAATCCGATGCCGGCCCCAGCGGGCGTCGAACTCTTCCACGTTGGTAGCGCTCTGGAAATAGAATCGGGTATGGTCGCCTTTGACGAAGACGCGGGGGGCGGGAGCCGGCGGGGCGGTCAGGCTTCTCCATTCATCCAGCGATTGCTGCTTGGGCGGCATGGCGGCGGCGCACCTGCTGGCCGTGTCGCATAACAGCATAAGCAGGGCAACCGTCGCCGCAGTCAAATGCTTGGCGGTGCGTCCTACGATCATTGTCCCGATTAGTGAACAACCTGAGCCGAGAGAAGTCAACGATGGGGCGACTAAACGAGGGCAGGCGCCTTGCGGAAGCCATCGAGCCAATGGCGCAGGCTCAGCACCGGGTGCCGCCATAGCATGCGCGGACCGGCGTAACGCATCACGGCTCGGACCTGCTCGCGCCGGGCGGGCTGATAGCAATGCACCGGGCACTTGGCGCACACGGGCTTCTCCGCCCCGAACCGGCAGCGCTCCAGCCGGAGGGCGGCGTAATCCAGCAGCCCTTGGCACTCCGGACAAAGAGTGGCCCTCGCATCATGATGGCCCTCACAGTAACAGCCGATCATCGCGGCAATCGTCCGCAGTTCCCGGGCAAGCCGCTGGTCGGCAAAGCCGCGACTGCCGGCGCACCTGGCTTCCGTCACTGGCCTGAGGCAGGCGGATTCGATGGGATCCATCTCAATCATCTTAACCGCTATCATCGCCTGGAAGCAACCAAGCCTTCTTGATGCAGGTCAAGCTTCTGAGGCGTTTGGGTGCGCAAGGCGCGGGCACGGCGTGTTACCCCAGCGTTACCCCCGTGCGGCTCTCGATTGTTCCTCGATTGTTCCTCGATTGTTCCTCGATTGTTCGCTCCTTTCTCCCGTTCCATCGTGGGGGCGGTTTCCGCGCCTCCACGGCGTCGATGCTCCGCTCGTGGCTTCTGCTGACAGTCCTGGTTCCGCCGCTATGCAAACGAATTCGCATTCTCCATTTTACATTTGCCAGCCGGTGTGAGGTGCGATTGAATGCCGCACGTGCGAGCGCCCCGCTTATTCGACGCTGAATTGCCAAAGCAATCGACCCCGTGTTAGCTGCAAACAAGTATCCGAATACGAAAATGAAAAGCGATTCCTTCCCTGCTCAACCGATCACGCGCCGGGAGTTCCTCAAGACCTCGGCGACGGCGGCATCGGCGACCGCCCTGGGCGTTGGCTGCCAGACCGGCAAGACCAAGCCGGCGGCCAGCCCGACCGCCGCGGCAGCCGCCGTCGGCGCGCTCGACGCGAGCCGCAGCGCCCACGCCGCCGGCAGCGACATCATCAAAGTCGGCATGATCGGCTGCGGCGGCCGCAATTCGGGCGCGGCGGGCCAGGCCCTGAGCGCCGACCCGGGCGCCCGGCTGGTTGCCATGTGCGACATCTTCCGGGACCGCATCGAGTCGGCGCGGGAGGAATTGAAGAAGGCCAAGGGCGCGCAGGTGACGGTGGACGACGATCATTGTTTCACTGGTTTTGATGGCTACAAGCACGTGATCGAGGCTGCTGACGTGGTGGTGATTGCCAACGCCGCAAAGTTCCATCCGTTTCATGCAATGGCGGCCATTCGCGCCGGCAAGCACGTATTTGTGGAGAAGCCGCATGGCATTGATCCCCTGGGAATCAAGCTGATGCAGCAGGCGTGCGACCTGGCCAAAGAGAAGAAGCTTTGCATCGTGTCCGGTCTGCAAAGCCGCTTTCACACGGGCTACATCGAGACCGTGCAGCGCATTCGCGACGGCGCGATCGGCAGCATCGTCAGCATCGAGGAGAATTTCCTGCGGGCGCCCTACCGCGTGACCGAGCGCAAGCCGGAATACAGCGAGCTGGATTGGCAGTGCAGCACGCAGTACCACTTCCGCTGGCTGTCGGGGGACGACGTGCCGCAGTCGCTCGTGCACAACCTGGATCGTTCAAGCTGGGTGATGGGCAACGTCGTGCCAGTCAAGTGCCACGGCCTGGCCGGCCGGTCCAGCATGGTGGAGCCGCTCTACGGGGATGTGTTCGATCATCACTCCGTCGTGTACGAGTTCGACAAGGGCGTGAGGGTCTATGCCTTCTGCCGCACGACCGGGGGCTGCTATGACGAGAACTCGAGCCTAATCTCGGGCAGCAAAGGCAAGGCGTCCATCCTCAACTGCCGCATCTGGGGCGAGACCAATTGGCGCTGGCAGGGCCAATGCGATCCCTACCAGATCGAGCACGACAAGCTGTTCGCCGGCATCCGCTCGGGCGAACCGATCAACTGCGGAGCTTACATGGCCCGCAGCACGATGATCGGCGTCATGGGGCAGATCTCCTGTTACACGGGCAAGGAGGTAAGCTGGGAGGAGGTCATGGCCTCGGACTACTACTATCCGCCCAAGCCCGAGGAGTGCCGGGACGGCATGGAGCCGCCAACCAAGCCCGGCGCAGACGGCAGCTACCCCGTGCCCTCGCCAGGGCGGATCAAGATGATTTGAACGGAGAAAGCCGGGTTAACCACAGATAGACACAGATGAACACAGATAGGAGATTCCTGGCGTGGCTGGTGGCGTTGTTGGTGGGAACGGGCGCGGGCTGGCTTTGGGCGGCTCCCGGGACCTCCCCTGCCCCGGCGACTCAAAAGGCGCGAATCCTGTTGGTCACGGGGGTGGATTACCCGGGGCATCATTGGCGGGAGACGGCGCCCGCGCTGGCCGAGGCGCTGAGCAAAGACCCGCGGCTGGAGGTGTTCACGGTGGCTGATCCCGCGTTCCTTGATTCTCCGGCCATCAACAAATACGATGTCATCCTGCTGCACTTCCAGAACTGGCAGCAGCCGGGGCCAGGCGAACAGGCGCGCGAGAACCTGCGGCAATTCGTGGAAGCGGGCAAAGGCGTGGCGCTGGTGCATTTTGCGTGCGGCGCGTGGTTCGGCGAGTGGCCGGAGTTCGGCAAATTGGCCGGGCGCGCGTGGGCCGGGCCGGGACCGGGCGTGCGCCAGCATGATCCCTTCGGCACGTTCCGCGTCGAGCTGGCCCAGCCGCAACACTCGATCGTGCGCGGCATGACAAGCTTTGAGACTCAGGACGAACTCTACACCTGCCTGGTTGGCGACCATCCCATCGAAGTCCTGGCGCAGGCGAAGTCCAAGGTGGACGCGAAATACTATCCGATGGCGTTCGTCTCACGCTACGGCAAGGGTCGGACGTTTCATTGCGTACTCGGGCACGATGCCAAGGCGCTGAGCGTGCCGGCAGTGCAGGAGCTTTACCGGCGCGGCTGCGCCTGGGCCGCGGGCCTTCCACCGGTGGCACAACCAAACGCTCAACCGACAACCAAGTGATCTTATGAAAGCCATGCGAATACTTCCACACCACCCATCCGTCATCGGGCTCGCCCTCTTCCTTGCGCTCACCTGCTCTGCCGCCGCGGCCGACCCTCCTACCCAAATCACCTCGCAGGCGAACGAGGGAGAGTTAGTAGTGCGTTACCAGGGCCGCAAGCTGCTCGTGTACGCGTTCGCGACGAATCAATTCAAGCCCTACGTGCGCGAGCTCTACAACCTGCGCGGTGAGAACGTCCTGCGCGACTCCCCTCCAGATCACCAGCACCACCACGGGCTGATGTATGCCGCCAATGTCAACGGCATCAATTTTTGGGAGGAGAAGGATGCGCCGGGCTTTCAGAAGCACATCGAGTTGCCTCTCCACAGCGCCGTCATCGGCGCGAACGGGGTGCCAATGGCAACCCTTACCGAAGTCATCCACTGGCTGGCGCCAACCAACAAGAGCGCCCCCGATACCCTGGCCGCTGCCCTCCTCCTCGAACAGCGCACCATCACCGTCACCGTTGACGAGAAGAACCAGGAAGTCGCCCTCCGCTGGGACTCTGAGTTCCAGGTCGGGCCGAACGCCGGCAAAGTAATTATCCATGGCCCGAATTATGACGGCCTGGGCCTGCGCCTGCCGGAGTCGTTCAACCATGTCGCCAAGTTCCAGAACTCCGCCGATCAGCCTTACACCGGCCAGAACAGCCAGAACGTGATTACCGCCCGGTGGACCAGCGTCTCCGGCGTCATGGCTGGGCGCGACGTAATGCTCGTGCTGTTCGGGCGCCCGGACAACGCGCGGGGCGACAGCGCCTTCTTCAGCATGCTCGACCCATTTGCATACCTGACGGCCACGCAAGGTCTGGACAAGAAGCCGCTGGAGTATGCCGCCGGCGACAAGTTCAGCCTAAGCTACCTGCTCACGGTCTATTCGGAAAACAAGCCCCCCGAGTTCATCCGCCACCGCTGCGACCTCTGGGAGAAGGCACGACAATGATCCTCACCCAGCACATGAACCCAACACTCCATCACTCCAATACTCCAACAATCCACTCCGCCTTATGAGCAAGATCCACATTGGTGTTAACCTCGAATTCGTCCGCCACCACGACAAGCCCTTTGAATGGGGCGTTGAGAAAGCCGCCGAGCTCGGCTACACGCACGTCGAGCCGATGGTCCATTGGGGCCGCGAGCTGCTCAGCGAGGCCGGCTATTTCCACAGCGTCTCGATGCTCGATGACCCGCTGCGGGTCAAGCGCGCCTGCGAACGGGCGGGCGTGAAGCTGTCCGCCCTCTCCTCGCACACGCCGCTGACCAAGCCGGAGATAGGCACCGAATACCTGAAACAAGCGATTCGATTCGCCGCCGAGTGCGGCGCGCCGGTGGTAAACACCGACGAAGGCCCCAAATCGGGCTGGACCACCGAGGCCGAGGACTTCGTCCTGATGCGCTACACGCTGATGGAGGCCTCGAAGGTCGCCGAACCTCGCGGCATCCTCATCGGCCTGGAGTGCCACCAGCAATACAGCAAGCACCCAGACGGCCTGGACCGCATCCAGCGGTTGGTCAAGAGCCCAAGCATTGGCATCAACTTCGATACCGGCAACGCGTTCCTGTGTGGGCAAGATCCCTACCAGTGGCTGCACCGCGTCGTGAAACGGCTCGTGCACCTGCACGCCAAGGACATCTCCATCCAGCAATCCGGCTCCGAGCGTGGCAAGGTCACCGGCACACCGGTCGGCTGTGCTTGCGGCGACGGGGTCATTGACTGGAAGAAGGTTATCCAGATCATCCGCAAGGAGTGCCCGCGCGACATCGTGCTCTCCGTGGAGTGCGGCACGGTCGAGCAGGCCGAGCGCTCCCTCAAGCACCTGAAGCCGTTGCTCAGGTAAGTTGATACCGGCCCGGGGCGTATGGATGCATAAGCGCGACCAGGCACGCACCGGGCTTCTTCCCATCCCATGAGCGAACCCGCCCACCAACCCCCGCCGTCGGCCCTGATGCGCTGGGTGCCGGGCCTCGCGGTGTTTCGCGGCTACCGGCGGGAGTGGTTGTCAGCCGATCTGCTGGCCGGTGTCAGCGTGTGCGTGGTGATGATCCCGTCGGTCATCGCTTATGCCGGCCTGATGGGCCTGCCCCCGCAGCACGGGCTCTACGCCGCGCTGGTGCCGCTGCTGGTGTATCCGTTCTTTGGCAGCTCGCGGCAGGTGATCGTGGGGCCGGACATTGCGATTTCGCTGCTGATAGCCAGCGCTATTGCACCCTTGGCAGGCGGCGATCCCTCCCGCGCGACCGTCCTGGCTGCCACGGTGGCCCTGCTCAGCGGCTTGCTGCTTCTGCTGGGGGCCCGGGCCAAGATCGGCGCAATTGCCGATTTCCTGTCCAAACCGGTCCTCGTCGGCTACATGACCGGCGCCGCCTTGATCCTCGTGGCGTCGCAGCTCGATAAACTGTTCGGCATCCGGCTCGAACACAGCGACTTCTTCCCGCGTCTCGTCGAACTGGCCGGCAAGTTGAAGCAGGCGCACGAACCGACGCTGCTCTTCGGCTTGGGCCTGCTCGCCGTGATCGTTGCCTTGCGCCGGCTTGTGACGAACATTCCCCCGGCGCTGGTCATTGTCGTCGCGGCTATTGTCACTTCGCTCGCGCTCGGCCTTGAAGGGCGGGGCGTGGCGGTCGTCGGCGCGTTCCCTCACGGGCTGCCCGGCTTCGCACTCCCCGCCGCCGACTGGAAAGATATCCACACCCTCCTGCCCGCGGCGGTCGGAATTGCCCTGCTCACCTACACCGAGGGCATCCTGCTGGCGCGCGCCTTTGCCGCCAAGAACGGCTACGAGGTCAATCCCAACCAGGAACTCACCGCGCTTGGCCTCTCTGACGTTTGCACGGGGTTGTTCCAGGGATTCTCCATCACCGGCAGTCAGGCCCGCACCACCATCAACGATTCGGCGGGAGGCAAGACGCAACTGGCCAGCCTCGTCGCGGCGGTTACCTTGATTCTGTTCCTCCTATTCCTCACGCCATTGATCGCGCGGCTGCCCGTCGTAGCGCTGGCCGCACTGCTTATCTATGGCGGTTTTACGCTGGTCGAGTTCGGCGTCATGGTGCGCATCTACAGGTTCTACCCGCGCAGCGCCATGTTGGCCGCACTCACGACCTTGGGCGTGCTGGCGGTCGGCGTCGTGCTCGGCATCCTGATTGGCGTGGCCCTCTCGCTGCTGGCCCTGATCGATCGCATCTCCCACCCGCCTGACGCGGTCCTCCGCATTGTGCCGGGGGACGGTTTCCACGACCTGGGAGACAGCGGCACCGGGGAGACGATCCCTGGGTTCATCGCGTATCGTTTCTATGCGCCTCTGTTGTTTTCCAATGCCGGTCACTTCTGCGAGCGCGTCCGCGAGCTCGTCGCCGCCAGCCCCACTCCAGTGCGCTGGTTCCTGGTGGATGCCCAAGCCATCACCGATATCGACATCACCGCTGCAGACGCCCTCCGCGCGCTGAACAAGGAACTTCACCAGCAGGGCATCGCGCTGAAGTTCGCCCATGCCAACCGTCCTCTCCGTCAGGTCCTCGAACGCATCGGCTTCACCAGCGAGATCGGCCGCGAGAGCATCTTCCATGCGGTGCACGAGGCGGCCCAAGCCTTCCAAGCCGCGAAAGGGGGCACCCCGCCGGCACCGCCTCCCGACACCCTGCTGGGTTCCTGACCTCCAAATACGCTCCACTTTTCTCTTCACTGGCCGCGGCTGGGGGCGTATGGTTGGAGCCAGGACGAAAAGGCGAATCCAAATAACATAGACAATAGAACAGGAATTACCATGAAAAGCATGAATCTCACGATTACAGCGGTGGCGGGCCTGCTCGCCATCAGCGCAAGCTGCGCCCTCGCGCAGGATTGGCCGCAATGGCGCGGCCCCAACCGGGACGGCAAAGCGAGCGCGTTCTCCGCACCCAAGACCTGGCCCACGGAACTGACCCAGAAATGGAAAGTCACCGTCGGCCTGGGCGATGCCACGCCGGCCCTCGTCGGCGATAAACTCTACGTCTTCGCGCGCGAGGGTGACGATGAGGTCATCCGCTGCCTTGACGCCGCGAACGGCAAAGAGCTTTGGCAGGAGAAATACGCCGCCCAGGCGGTGTCGGGACCGCCCGCGCAGCACAGCGGGCCGAGAAGCTCTCCGGCGGTGGCCGATGGGAAGGTGGTCACGATTGGTGTGGGCGGGGTCCTCTCCTGCGTGGATGCCGCGAATGGCAAGCTGCTCTGGCGCAAAGATGACTTCTCCGGCGCCTGGCCCAGGTTCTACACCGCCTCCTCGCCCATCATCACCGGCGGCCTCTGCATCGCGCAGCTCGGCGGCGAGTCCAACGGCGGTATCGTTGCCTACGACCTGGCCACCGGCGACCAGAAGTGGAAATGGACTGGTGACGGCACCGCTTACGCCTCCCCCATCCTGCTCACGATCGAGGGCACCAAGATGCTGGTAACGCTCACCGCGAAAAAGATTGTCGGCCTTGGCGTCACCGACGGCAAGCTGCTCTGGGAAGCGCCGTTCGAGACCCGGGGTATGAACTATAACGCCGCCACCCCCATCGTGGACGGTCAGACGGTCATCTACACTGGGGCGGGCCGCGGCACCAAGGCGATGAAGATTGAGAAGACCGGCGACGGCTTCGCCGCCAAAGAGCTCTGGAGCAACGCGGACAACGCCGTCCAGTTCAACACCCCCGTCCTCAAGGGCGGCCAGATCTACGGCCTCTCCCAGAAAAGCGTCATCTTCTGCCTCGACGCCAAGGACGGCAAGACCCTGTGGACCACCGAGTTGGGCGGACGCGGCTTCGGGTCCATCGTGGATGCCGGCTCAGTCCTCCTGGCGCTCACCCCCAAGGGCGAACTCGCCGTCTTCGAGCCGAGCGACAAGGAATACAAGAAGCTGGCCAACTATAAGGTCGCCGACACCGAGACCTACGCCTATCCCGTCGCCGCCGGCAAAGGTGTGTTCGTGAAGGAAAAAGACTCACTCTCGCTCTGGAACGTTGACTAAACCGCGCCGCCGAGCCGGTTTGCACGCATAACCCCGCCTGCCAAGTCGCTTTGGGATAGCCTTGGGGTGGCTTTGAGGTAGCATTGGGGTCGCATTGGGGTGGCTTTGGGGTAGCAATCGGTTGGCTATCAACAAGCTTTGGGGTGGCTTTGATGTGGCTTTGGGTGGCTTTGCCGGGATCTGGCTCCAAGGCCGGCACTCCTCCCTTGCGCTGCATGGGCAAGGCGTTTATAAGTGCGGCACCTGGAAATGACCTGGGCAGAGTTCAAACAGAAGTGGTCCCGCTACACTGGCAAGGAAACGTCCGCTTACCAGGAGCATTTCAACGACCTCTGCCGCCTGCTCGGCCACCCGACTCCCGCCGAAGCGGACCCCAGCGGCTCGGATTTCTTCTGTTTCCAAAAGCGGGTCATAAAGGACTTGGAGCTGCTCGATTTGGAGGCCGGGCCCGATGAGGGCGACCCGCAGGAGCGCGGTTTTGCCGATGTCTGGAAGAAGGATTGCTTTGGCTGGGAATACAAAGGGAAAAAGAAGAGCCTCGACGCGGCCCACCGGCAGCTTCAGCGCTACCGGGAGTCGCTGTTCAATCCACCGCTGCTGGTCGTGTGCGATTTCGACCGCTACATCATCCGCACCAACTTCAACGGCACCGTCCCGGACAAGCACGAGTTCACCAACGACCAGATCGACCGCCCGGAGAATCTGCGGCTGCTGCGGGCGGTGTTCGACAATCCCGAGTTCCTCAAGCCGCAACGCACGACCGCGCAGGTCACTAAGCTTCTGGCGGAGAAGTTCGCCGAGGTCGCCCGCTCGCTCCAGAAGCGCGAGAGCGCGGAATTCGCCGACGCCCACACCCGCGCCGAGGTCAACGTTGCCCAGCGGAAGAACCTCCGCATTGCCCGCTTTCTTAATCGTCTCATCTTCTGCTTCTTTGCGGAGGACACGAGTCTGCTGCCGAAGAACCTGTTTTCCGATATCGCCAAGATCGCGCTCGAAGACCCGCACCGGTTCGCCCAGGCCCTGGAATCGCTCTTTCGCACCATGGCCACCGGCGGAATGTTCGGCTATCACAAGATCCGCCACTTCAACGACCACCTGTTCGAGGACGCGACCGTCTTCGAGCTCAACGACCACGAGCGCGGCATCCTGATCGAGGCGGCGGAGGCCGATTGGCAGTTTGTCGAACCGAGCATCATGGGCACGCTCTTCGCTCGCGGCCTTGACCCCGACCAGCGAGCCGCCCTGGGCGCCCAATACACCAGCCGCCCCGACATCGTGACGTTGGTCGAGCCGGTGCTCATGGCTCCGCTCCGCCGCGAATGGGCTGCCCTCAAGGCCTCCTTGCTCGCCAAACCCGGGCGCGGGAAAGTGACGCCCGCCGAGCGCGCCCGCCTCGAAGCCTTCCTCANNGCGGCAACTTCCTCTACGTCTCGCTACAGATGCTCCTGGACCTAGAGAAGGAGGTTATTAACTTCGCCAGCCTCCTCGGTTTGCCGTTTGAGCCGGAAGTGGGCGTCCACCAGCTTCGAGCTTTCGAGATCAATCCCTACACCTACGAACTCGCCCAGGTAACCGTGCAGATCGGCTGGCTGCAATGGCGGCGCGACAATGGCTTTCCCAACGACCGCACCCCGGTCCTGCAAAACCTCGACGGTTTCCAGAACGAAGACGCCCTGCTGGTGCCACACTTCCACAACAAAGCCCGGGCGCTCAAGGAAGCCCAGGCCGACGAGCATAAAGCAGACACTTCGCTGAAGTTCTACACAGAGCGCGAATGGCCCCAATGCGATGTCCTCGTGGGCAACCCGCCGTTCCTGGGCGACAAGCTTATGCGTGGGGAGCTTGGCGATAGTTACGTTGAAGAGCTGCGCAGAACCTACGGAAATCGCATCCCCGGCCAGTCGGACTTGTGCTGCTACTGGTTCGAGAAGGCGCGAGCTTTGATTGAACAGGGCAAGTGCAAGCGCGCGGGGTTACTGGCCACCCAGGGCATACGTGGCGGCGCAAACCGGGAGGTGCTTAAGCGCATCAAGGAGACGGGCGACATTTTTTTGCAGTGAGCGACCACAACTGGGTGCTTGGTGGCGCCAACGTCCATGTAAGCATGGTTGGATTTGACGCTGGCGAGGACTCATCGCGGACGTTGAACGGGAAACGGGTTGAGAGAATTAACCCGCAGCTCACGGCAACGGCGGCCACCGCGACGGCTGGGATCCTCCGCGCTAACAAGGCGGTCTCATTCATCGGGACGACCAAGAAGGCTCCGTTGGACGTGGTTAAACAAGTGGCATTCGTTTTTCTGGTCGCTCCCAATCCCACCGGCAGACCAACCAGTGATGTGGTCCTGCCTTGGATGAACGGGCTGCACGTCACACGGCGCGAGACTCCCCGGTGGATCATTGATTTTCCCATCGCGATGCGGGAAGTCGAGGCAGCGGGCTATGCTGAGTCGTTTGGTTACGTTGAGCGAGAGGTGAAACCGCATCGCGTGAATCATCGTGAGGCGGTGCAGGCTAAGTACTGGTGGAGGCAGGCAAGACCATGTCCAGAGCTCCGTGGCCTAACGAGGGAGCTTGTGCGCTATTGCGTGACTCCACGTGTAGCAAAGCACCGAATTATTGCGTGGGTGGACTCGGTCGTGGTTCCGGATTGCCAGCTTGTGGCGTTTGGCAGAGACGACGATTACTTCTTTGGGGTGCTCCATTCTCGCTTCCATGAGGTCTGGGCTCTGGCGCAGGGCACCCAGTTACGTGAAAAGGAATCCGGTTTCCGCTACACACCGACAACTTGCTTCGAGACCTTCCCATTCCCCTTCTCCGATAAGCTGCAGACACCTGAGCCGGCGTTCCTCAAACCGCCGCCCAAGTCGAAGCAGCCACCTGAACCCGACCGCTTTTAGAGGGTGTTACGAAAGCCAAAGT
>PLZQ01000517.1 GCA_003152225.1 Limisphaerales bacterium
TACAACCAGCTTCTGCGCATCGAGCAGCTTCTCGGCAAGAACGCGGTGTACGGCGGGAAGTTCTAGCCCGAACATCGTTCACACTTACAGTCCTTGGCATGCGGCCGCGCTCCTGCGAGCGCGGCCGCTTCTTTACCCGGGCCTTCTAAAGAGGAATTGCTGCTATCCCCGGCGGCGGAATTGGTAGATGCGCTCCACGCCACGGCGGACGATAGTAGGTCTTGTCATGCGCAACTTCTTTGCTCGGAATATCGACTCGCGCGGGCGCATCGTGCGCGCCGTGTGGGGCCTCGCGCTGATTGTCGCGGGGTTCCTGGTTTTGGCGCGCAGTAGATGGATTTGTGCCGCGCTGGTGGCTGCGGGTGCTTTTGCCCTCTACGAAGCGGTGCGGGGCTGGTGTCTCATGCGCGCCTGCGGCATCAAGACGAAGCTTTGAATCACAGGCGATGAGGCCGTAATAAGGGTTTGACACTCGCTAAGATCGGGCGCAATCTACCGCTAGCGTTCTATTAGACAGGCTAGCTATGATTAAACCGACCTTCGTTTGTGGTCTGGTTGCGATAGCCGCGGTTGTGGCCGCCTCCGGCGAGGACTTCCCACTGACGTTCCGCACGATCCCAGCCAAGGATGTAATGTCTTTTCCCGGCGGTTCGGGCACCTACGGACAATTGGAGCTCGCCAGGCCCGCCAAGCTAAGGAAAGAACCCAAGGCAATGTCCCGGCATCCGCTCTACGGCGTTTGTCGCGACCTGCCTACCGGACCCTCCTTCCTGTATCGCGTGGATGAATCCAAAGGCGACGGCAAGGGCTATGACCAGCTCATCGTTGATATAAACCAGAACGGCGACCTGACCGACGATCCGGTATGCACGCGCGCCGTGCTGCCCTCCGACCGTCGGACGGGCTCGATGGAGCAAATGCTCTTTGGCCCCTTCCAGGCTCCGGCTGAAAAGGCAATCGCCGGCGGGCGCCCGCAGGTCTTTGCACAAGTCTATCTCTTCAATCGCCAACTCCTGACCTCCGGACGGTCTGTTCCGGGTATGACGATCGGCCAGTTGGTGCTCAAGGCCGGTTGGTACCTCGATACCACGGTTACCGTGGACGGCCTGAAGCAGAAGGTTGGCGTGTTCGACGGCGACGGCAATCTTCACCTCGGCGACGTCTCGCGCTCGCAGACCTACACCAACCGCACGGAAGTATCCTGGTATTTCCGGTCGGGAGACACTCTATTGGTGGATGCCGACGGCTCCGACGGCTTCGAGAACGACGCGTTCCAAAGCAAGGCCTACCCCTTCGGCCCGCTGCTGTATCTTGGCGGCAAAGCTTATAAGGTCGCGTTGGCCCCGGATTGCAAGTCCCTCAGCGTGGAGCCCTGGACGGAACCGTTGGCCGAGGTGGCTCTAAAGCCCCAGGGCGACGAGGTCCGGACAGTTACGCTGGCCTGGCAGCAGCCAGGGGGACAATGGCAACTCCTCCGGCCGGAAGTGACCGCCGGCAAGGTGATGGTGCCGCCTGGGGATTATCGCATATACGCTTGCAGCCTCGCCGGCAGCAGCGCGCAGCGCGACCAGGTCATGGTCTCCGGCATGCAGCGCGTCCCGCAAACGCCCGTGAGTATTGCCGCCGGGCAAGCCAACACCATCGAATGTGGCGGCCCCCTCGAGATCAAAGTCACGGCGGCCAAGACCAGGGCCATCACGCAGCTTATGCTCGGTGAAGATGCCGGGGATGCGAAGACGGATTCGGATTCCGAATTGCGCATCAACGCCAATGTCATCGGGGCCGGCGGAGAGATTTATTCCACCTTCCAGAAAGGCACCGGCTTCCGGTTGCAGCCCCCGAAACCCACGTTCAAGATCACGCAGGCCGGAAAGATGGTCGCTAACGGCAACCTGGAGTTTGGGTGAGGTGGCACCTGCTCGTACTCATGGCGAGTACCCAAAAACCTGATCGGCAAGAAAGTCACCGTCAACGTGGAGTTTAATCTCAAGCCGTTGGCAACCATCAGCAAGCCGGTCGAGGTGCAGCTCTGAGAGTCTGAATATGGAACAACCTCCCATCATCCCGGCGGAACCGGCCGCCGACCGCAAGGTCGGTCTGGGCAAGATCGGCCTGTGCTTCTCGCTCGCTCCCTTGGCCGCAATTGCGGCCATGGCGCTGTTCAAGCCTGGCTGAGGGTCCCCCATTTCGGCCCTTGGCGGGCTGACTATACTTGTGGCGACGCCGCTCGGTTTCATCTTGAGCCTGATCGGTGTGCTCACGAACAAAGACCGCCGCGCGGGCGTGTGGGGCTTGGTCCTCACCGGTGCAATCATCGTCTTTTTCCTGGCGACTACCCTTTGCCGCTGACAGGCCTGGCAGTCGTCTGGCGCGTGGAGTTGGATGCCGCCCCCCTGCCTTTACTGGAAACTCACCCATCACCTGAAGAGTTCCATTCAGGAACCCACTATCGCTCCAGCCCCGGGCAGGACATGATGCGGGCGGTAGGCGTACTTGCACAGGTCCTTCTGAGTGGTGACCCCGCTCAATACCAGCACCGTTTCGATCTCTGATTCGATTCCGGCGATAATATCGGTGTCCATCCGGTCGCCGATGATGACAGCCTCTTCACGCTGGCAGCCGAGGACTTTCAAGGCGCGGCGCATGATCAGCGGGTTGGGTTTTCCGATGTAATAGGCTTTCGACCCGGTGCAGAGCTCGATCGGGGCGATGAGCGCCCCGGTCGCGGGCACCAGGCCCTTATCGGTCGGACCGGTCAGGTCAGGGTTGGTGGCGATGAGCCGGGCGCCTTTTAATACCAGGCGCACGGCGTGCGTCAGCTTGGCATAATCGTAGCCGCTGCTCTCCCCCACCACGACGTAATCCGGGTTGACGTCGTTGAGGGCAAAACCGACATCATACAAGGCGTTCGTCAAACCCGCGTCGCCAATGACGAAGGCGCTCCCGCCGGGCAATTGGCTGTCCAGGAAGGCAGCCGTGGCCAAGGCGCTGGTGTAGAAGTGGTCTTCCGCGACGCTGACGCCCAGCCGCGCCATCTTCTGCTTGAGTTCGCGCGGAGTGCTTTGGCTGCTGTTGGTCAGGAACAGGAACTTCTTCTTCTCGACCTGCAGCCACGCCAGGAATTCGATAGTGCCGGGCAATAGCTGGTTGCCGTGATATACCACGCCATCCATGTCAATAATGAATCCAGCCTTCTGGCGAATTGTATCAATATTACTCATGCCCGGGCCTATTCTCGCAGACCGGTGCCCGGTTTCGAGACAAAAAGAAACGCGGAGCTCACGGCGCGCAAGTGAGACGCAGAGAAACCTCCTTGCCCGGCGCGCAGACGACTGCCATGCTTGCCCTCGTCGGCGCCTGTGGACCATCAACTATCAACTCTTAACTATCAACCATCCGCGCGGCCATGACCTCACTCGAAAAAGGTATGCGGGAGTTCGCCCAGTTCGCCGCCAAACTGAAAGGCGACGAGAAGAGCGAAGCCCAAACCTTCCTGTTCCACCTGCTTGCCGCCTTCGGCCACGACGCCAACAACTTGCCCGAGGGCTCCACCTTCGAATACCGCGTCCGCTTCCCGGGCCAGCGCACTAAATTCGCCGACTTCGTCTGGCCGGGCCGCGCCCTTATCGAGATGAAGTCACGCGGGGTCAAGCTCTCCAAGCATTACCAGCAGACGTTCGATTACTGGCTCAACCTCGTCCCGCATCGCCCGCCGTACGTCGTGCTCTGCAACTTCGATGAGTTCTGGATTTACGACTTCAACACCCAGCTCCAGGAACCGGTTGACCGCATCCCCCTCGCCGACCTGCCGGCCCGCCACGCCGCGCTGAACTTCCTGTTCCCGCGCGCCTTCCAGCCCCTCTTTGGCCACAACTGGGTCGAAGTCACCCGTGAAGCCGCCAAAGACGTTGCCAACGCCTTCAACTCGCTCGTCTTCCGTGGCGAAGACCGAGTCCGCGCCCGCCGCTTCATCCTCCAATGCGTGGTCGCCATGTTCGCCGAGGACATCGGCCTGCTGCCGCAGGACCTTTTCACCCGCCTGCTGGACGAGTGCCGCCGCGGCGCTTCCACTTACGACCTCATCGGCGGCCTTTTTCGCCAGATGAACGATTCCAACCCCGCCCGGGCCGGGCGCTACGCCGGGGTCGATTACTTCAACGGCGGCCTCTTTGCCAACCTCGACCCCATTGAGCTGACCCCGCCCGAACTCGGCCCCCTCTACGCCGCTGCCAACGAGAACAACTGGGGCTACGTCCAGCCCGTCATCTTCGGCACGCTCTTTGAAGGCAGCCTTGGCAAGGAAGAACGCCACGCTCTCGGCGCCCATTTTACCTACGAATCCGACATCCAGAAGATCGTCCGCCCCACCATCGTCCGCCCCTGGGACGAACGCATCGCCGCCGCCGGGACCGCCGCCGACCTCCTGGCCCTCCTTAAGGAACTCCGTCAGTTCCGCGTCCTCGACCCTGCCTGCGGCTCCGGCAACTTCCTCTTCGTCGCCTACCGCGCCCTGCGGGAACTCGAACAACGCCTGCTCCTGCGCCTCTTCGCCCAGGACAAACGCCAGTTCCCCAAAGTCGGCCTCGCCTCCGGCATCTCGCCGAAGAACTTCTTCGGTCTGGATGTCAACGAGAACGCGGTCGAGACGGCCAAAGTCACCCTCATGCTCGCCCGCCGCCTCGCCCATCGCCAAGCGGAGAAGTTCTGGGAAGACCACGCCGACGAACTCCCTGGCCAGGACACCCACTCCCTCGTATTCGAGCGCGACCTGCCGCTCGACAACCTGAACGAGAACATTCTCTGTGCGGATGCCCTCTTTACCCCCTGGCCCGAGGCCGACGCCATCATCGGCAACCCGCCCTTTCTCGGCTCCCGCTACCTTGCCAAAGAGCACGGCTACGAATACGCCCGAAAGGTCCATGCGGCCTTTCCTGAGGTGCCGAAGATGGCCGACTTCTGCGTTCACTGGTTCCGCCTTGCGCATGACCGCCTGAAGCCCGGTGGCCGTGCGGGGTTGGTCGGCACGAAGACGATTCGGCAAAACGAGTCCCGCGAGGTCAGTCTCGACTATATTGTGAACAGCGGGGGCACGATCACCGAAGCGACTGCCCATCAAGTCTGGTCCGGCGAGGCCGCTGTCCACGTCTCCATCGTGAACTGGGTGAAGGGCGAACAGGAGGGCAGCAAGAAGCTGTTCACGCAACTGGGGGACGCGAAGGATAGTCCCTGGAAGTGCGAAGAGCTTTCAGACATTGGCCCAACTCTTACCACCAAGACCGATGTCACGGCGGCTCGTCGCTTGGCCACGAATGAAAACGCCAAGAAGTGTTTCACTGGCCAGAATCCAGTGAATGCAGGTTTCTTCCTCCGACCGGAAGAGGCACGGTTCATGATTGAGGCAGACTCCAAGAATCGCGACGTTCTCTTCCCCTACATGATCGGCCGCGACCTTATCGAGCACGGCGGCCCAACTCGCTGGATAATTGATTTCGCAAAGCGCGACATGCTCGCCGCGATGCGCTACGAATTACCCTTCGCACGAGTGAAGATGGAAGTCATGCCGGTTGTAATGGAGCGTGCCGAGCGCGAGAAGAAGGCCAAAGGTGAAGAGGTCACCCGCTACACCCGCATCGCGCAACGCTGGTGGCAGTTCTACGATTATCGACCCGGCACGGTTGCTGCCATTAACAGCGTCCCCCGGTACATCGCGTGCTCCCGAGTCACTAAACGCGCCATCTTTGAGTTCGTTTCCGCCTCGATTCATGCCGACAGCTCGCTCGTCATCTTCCCACTCGCTGACGACTACTCGTATGGCATCCTGCAGTCCGGGCTGCACTGGGCTTGGTTCTTATCGCGCTGCTCCACACTTAAAGGTGACTTCCGCTATACCTCCGACACGGTTTTCGATACCTTCCCCTGGCCGCAGTCCCCCACACTCGCCCAGGTCAAAGCGGTCGCCGATGCTGCCGTTACACTTCGCGCCTTGCGCCGCGAGATCATGGCAGCCAACGGTTGGTCCCTGCGCGACCTCTATCGCAGCCTCGAAACCCCCGGCACCAACCGCCTCCGCGACGCCCATGCCGCCCTCGACTTCGCCGTCCGCACCGCCTACGATATGAAGGAACGCGAAGACCCCCTGGCCTTCCTCCTGCGCTTGAACCTGGAGTTGGCGGACAAGGAAGCGAAAGGCCACCCCAGCACCCCGCCAGGGCTACCGGCAAATGCTCCCAAAGCGGGGACCCTCCTTTCCTGCGACTCCATCCGGCCAGATCAGGAACAATGCTAACCGAACTCGGCAAATCGAGGGCCAAATTCGAATACTTGGCGACCCAGTTGGGCATCGCAAATACGCATCTCCATTTCTTTCGGCAGCTCAGTGCGGCCGAGCAAGGCCCCTGGAAAAAGGAGTTCTATAAGTCACTTGATTTTTGGGGCTACACTATCAGTGCGCACATCCAGGCGACGGTGGTTCACCTGTGCCGGGTGTACGATCCTTCTCTCGACCGCCGAGACAAAAGAAATCAGCCTGACGAAAGAACTTTCCATCTGCTCCGCTTCCTGGAAGAGATTGACCAGTCCAAGCTCAATGCAAGCCAGCAGGCTCTGCGCCTGTCAGATCTAGACCTAAAACAAGCGAGTTA
>PLZQ01000150.1 GCA_003152225.1 Limisphaerales bacterium
TCCCCCCGGAGCATTCTGGTAACAGTGGTGCCGAACTCGCTGTAATTGAGCGGGTTCGGCCTACCACACCTTCACGAATTCCATTAAATCGGCCACCCGGCGGGTACTTTCGATACATTCAGTGATGACAACTTGAGCATTCCAAGTGGACTGCTCCATCGGGAAAAGGCGGATGTCGCCGGGGATGCCAGCGGCTACACGCTGCATGTAGCGGATGACGCGCTCGCACTCGTGAGGTTCGCCATTGAAGAGATAAATGCTGTATTGGACGCGGGTTCCGACGACACGCTCGAATTCCTTGCGGAGGAACGTTTGATGCCGCTGCTCCGGCGTGTCATACGCAAGCATCACGAGCATGGAGAACAAAAGGTTGGAAGGGTTCTTTACCGTCCAATGCGCGGACAAACGATTCTACCATTAACCGGATGATGGAGCGCAGCTTGAATTTGCCTTCACGATAAGAGAGCGGCGTTTCCAGCATTTCGGCGAAATGGCCGGCGAGCCGTTTCGGTTCCATCAAATCTTCCAGGTTGCGCACGACTGTCAACTCCACTGTGCAACGCAGCGGTTCAATCAAATCGCAAGCCAGACTGGGACGGCTGCGCCGCAACTTGTGAATGATGCCGACCGTGGGATCGAGGCCGGAAGCAAGGCATTGCCACTCGATGGCATGGTAGAGAAATCCATAGCCGTAGTTGAGCGCGGCGTTAATCGGATGGGTGGGCTTGCGATGCTCGCGTTCAAAAAGGTCAGTCGCGAGTGCCGCGAAATAGCGCGGCCAGAAGAAGCGGGCATAGCTGGATTCGAGACGCAGTATGCGGTTGAATGAGTTTTCTTTGAGCTGCGGTTTATCCGCCATGCGCGGGTCAAACGCATGCAGCATCTGATGTTGGTTGCAAACCTTTGTCCAAAGCAGAGCGCTGGCCATTTGTGTGGCGCGCTGCGGTGGGAGGCGGCACAGCTTCCAAAGCGCGGTCGGATTCACGTAGCGCGCTTTGGGCGTGAGCGAGAAAGTCTGCCACTTCTTCTGCTGCTTGTCCCAGCGGGCCATTACCACCGGGCATTGCGTGGCCAGCAATTCCAAAGCGCTCTGCGACCATCGGCTGGCCGCGGAGAGGCATTGCACGCTGCCCAGGGATTCGATTGCGATCTTGCGGTGGGCGGACAAGAGCTTTCCGTCGGCCACATGCAAGTCCTGCGCCTCAGTCAGCAGTATAAGGTGGTTAATCACGAAAAGCCCCTTCCACCGGACCGGAGGAAGCAGCGTCTAGAGGAGACGCGGATTTGGGTCCCGCGAGTTCCTTTCCGTCGTGGTTTTGGCATGTTCGATTTGTGGTGACGGCGGTCGCAAGCCACGTTGTTGGGCGGCTATCCATGCTGGCGGCAGCCCAAGCAGGAACGCCAGATCGCTGCTGACGGCCACCTTCCGCGTGGTGAGGTCTCCGGGGAAGCGCTCCAGTGGGGTGCCTTCCTTCTCTTTGAACAAGCGGCTTTTTAGCTCAACCCGCGGATTGCCACCTTCATGCGACAGCGCTGTAACCGCATAGAACGTGGAGAAAGCGGCGGCTGGTTCCGCCTCGCCACCCGGCGTGCGCTTGCGGACGGAGCCGTCGGGCAGCAGGTGCAGCAGGAATTCATCGCCTTTCTTGATGGCGCCTACCCTGCATGAGAAGGGCAAAAGACGGCCTCCCAGCACCAGGTCGCGCACCGACAGATGGGTTTCAGGTTTGTCGGGTTTGCCTTGCATGAACGCCGGGGCTTTACGGCGCTTGTCGCGCCCAAAGGAAAAACCCATCTGCTTGAGATGTCGCAACGCGCGGGCATCCGGGATCAATCTCTTCTGGTAGACCCAGCCGGATTGCTCCCAATCCAGCGTCTTGGACTTGCGCGCCCGCTCGGCTTCCCTGTGGTCGTAGCCAAGCCAAAGCTCGAGCCGGTCATACTTGAGGCTGATGGAACGTAACTCCCGCAATTTGCCGTCAGCGTTACGCTTTCCGCTCCAGCCGACAGGAGACGAGAGGCTGCCTTTGCTGTCGAACTTCCACAAACTCTTGATCGGCGTACCATCCGTCAGCTTGAGAGTTGGAATAGGCCTGTTTTTGTCCGCCTTGGTCGTGGGCGTGGCGGCATCGAGCCAGTCCTGTAAGGCGTCCCGGCTGGGGATTTTGCTCTCGGTTTGCTGCTTCTGCTTGTTCCAGTCCACGCGCATCCGTTGCAACGTGGCGTGAAGTTCATCCGCATCCGTGATGTTCTCAGGATTCAAAACCGTGCGCTGCGCGAGAGTTGGTTCACCCTGGCGCACCTGACGCCAGAAAGTCGCATCACCCAAAGACTGGGTTTTGCTTTGGCGGCGCGGCTTGAGCACCGGGCAGACGGCGTATTCGCCGTTGTCCGGGAGCCACTGTTTGATCCGGGGCAATGCGGATAGTTCCGGCAGGGCCTTCGTCACAAACCGATGGGACGTAATCCCGGTGGCTTCATCCCGCACCGGCTCACGCTCGACATAGAAGATGCCTTTGCAGATCACGCTGTTCATTCCTTCGCGCGGCGGGATGTGGGCGAGCACGGCGGCGTCTATGAGATGATGGGTGAGATTGTTGCGCACCTTTTGGTAGTCGATAGCCGCCAGCCAGGACTTGCGCGCCTGCGCCGCCAGCCAGCCGGAAGGGGTGCCGATGCGCCGGGCGGCTTCGTCGGGCTGGTCTTCGACTTGCATCCAGCGCATGACTTCAGCGCGAAGCTGGCGGGCCAGTTGCGCCGTGCGCGTGGTTTTTCCGAAGTCGGGTACGCGGAGAGTCACCCCGTCCGGGAGGTAGTGCGATTTCTGATCGTCCTTGGCTTCCCGTAGAGTGCCCCAGGCAAAGATTTCACGCTTCTTGCCGCTCCAACGCATTTCCTTGGTGTGCGCCACGAGTTGGTCAAACGGCACGCCCAGCTTGCTGGCAAACTGCAGGGGCGTGTGTTTGCCTTTGTCGCCATTTACCGTGCGCCAGGTGAGCACGAGATTCTCGTCCGTGCTCAACCCGCCCATTTCTGCGGGGAAGATGTGTTCCAGTTCAAGCGCCGGGTCGAGCGGGTCCTTGGGCAACTCCTTTCCGGTGTAAGGACAGACGCCCTTCTGCTGGTCCCATAGCGAAATGCGGCGGCGCTTGGAGGCTATGCCGCTGTCTTCCAAATTGTGCGCGGCAAAGAGTTCGCGGCGTTTCTGGCCTCGCTCGTCCTGCGCGGACTTAATTTCCTGCGCTTGCCTGCTCGTGCGTGGGGCGTCGCCAATAACTTCAATCACGCAATAGTCGGGCGCGGTGCAACCGTCCAAAGCCTCGCTCTGGTCAGCGAAGATGCGGCGCAACCAGCCCTGGCATGATTCGGCCAACTGACCGTGCTTCTTGCCACGCTTGATGCGACGGCCAAGGAGGACTTCCACTTGCCGGTAAGGGTTGAAATCCACGGTGGCCGCGCGCCGCCAATCGTAAAACCCGATGGCCTTGAGCCGGGGTGCGAACTGCGCAGGGTCGATGTCGCGGCCATCCTGGGTGGCCAGGGCGAACAACCTCTCCGCCGCCAAGGCGGAGAGTGAGGCCCGCTGTTTGCGGTTGGCGAGGGACGGCAGCGTGAGGTTGCGGAGTTGCTCCAGAAATGTTTCGTTCCAATCGCCCTTCTTGCTGGTGGCGAGCTTGACCTTGGCGTTGGCAAGCGTCGGCAAGTCTTCGACGAGCATGGCCTTCACTTCATCCCAGGAGGGCGCGGCGCTCTTGTCGCCGGATTTAAGCGCACGGTCGTGTTGCTCGATTGCTTTGAGGATTTTGCCCACTGCACCCCCGCTCAGCGAATGGAGCGAGCGGCGGATTGTCTTCTCCTTGCCCTTGCCGAAGATGGTTTCCATTTCCACCCGGCGCGTGGCTGAGAACTCCAGCGCACTCCATTTACGAATGGGCAGCTCTCCTTTCTCGCCGCAAGTGATCTTGCTTCCCTGAAGTCCCGGATCGAGCCGCTGCCCGTAAGGACAATCATTCACTTTCTTGGCCCAGTGGCGCTCCATTTCTGGGTAGGCCTTGCGGTTATAAAAGAAGATGGCCTTGCGGCGGGCGCGAGCTGCGTTGGCGAGCCGCTCTTTTGGGCTGGCTCCGCCGGCCTTGTTTGGGTCAATGCCCAACTCCTTGAGGAACGCCTCAGGGTCGGGAAGGAATTCGCGGTGGCGCGGATGGCGAACGATCTTCTCGATATGCTTCCAGACCTCCTTGCGCGGGAAGTTCACGCCGCGGGCGCGCGGGCGAAGATTATCATGCCCGCCCTTGGCATGCTCCCGAAGAATCATTTCAATGTCGTGATGGAGCGACCAGTCCAACCGTTCGCGAAGTAGGTCGCGGAAGGCCGCCCGCCGCTCTTCGGGGCTCTTATCCGCTTCCAACTCGTCCAGTTTGTCTTCGATGAGGTCTTTGAGTTCGTTTGTCACAACGGCCGTGTGCAGCCATTGCGTGGCGTCACTCAGTTTGGAAGAGCCGCCCCAGGGGTATTGCCCTTCCTCCGTCCCGCCATAATCGAAACCTCGATGGGCAACGCAACTGCGAAGGCAGATGCTCAGGGCTTCCCGTGACGCAACGCCGGTGGTGACGGCGCGCAGTCGTTCCTTGAAAGGGTTGCTTCGGCTCATGCGCTCGGCGGGCAGCCAGGAAAGGCGGTATTTGGCGAAAAGCAATTGCAGCCGATGCAGCCGACGCTTGCGATTCTTTCGGCAGTGCCGCCAGGCGCGCTTGGCACGACGCTCGGCCAGCGCCTCCGCTTGCGGCAGGTCCAGGATTAGGGAGCGCGCGAAGATTTCCTGCGGTCCCTTCCGCAAGTAGAGGCCAATGCCCTCCAGCCCGATATCAATGCCGAGCACAACGGCGGTGCGATAGAACTCGTGCTGCAACCAGTATTCGGATTGGGTTTTCCAAGCTGTGTTCGGTGAAATTAGTTCATTCATAGTATTGACGAGGGCGCGGGCTTAGGGTTATAAAGGCTGCGGATCAAAACCAGTCGGGCGGCCATGATAGGTTGGGAAGAGCCGAGCCGCTTCTTCCGAAAGGTTGGAACGATGACTTCCATACGGGGCTTTCGCAGCCCCCTTTTTTTTCGCAAGCTCAGCGGGGATTGGCAGGAAGGTATCCTTGAGGAGTCCATTTCCGGGTCACAACGCCCCAGTACCGGTTCTGACCAGGCGGGATAACCAGTCCAGCGGGTCACGTTTCATAGGCGGACACGGCACAGGTGTGTGGACAGCAATTGCCAGTTCGCCGTATCCCGTTCCGGCGTCCCGTCCGACCTCACCGCGGTATGCGCGTAATAACTCACCTCAAGCCCAAGTCTTCTCCCAGCCTTGTCGAAACGGTTGTAACGCCGAGTCCGCCCCGTGACAAGCACTCAATTTCTTGCGGGCGGGTCCTGCATTTTTCTGGAGCGCGGACATTCCTGTCCGCTTTGAGGTTGCGTGGCGCGCGGGGGCGGACAGGAATGTCCGCGCTCCTGTCACCGAGGAACCCACCCGAGGCCAAAGCGCGACCCAGTCAACAATCCGACGCGCTGGTGCTGGCCCGGGAGGCTCAGTTACGCAAGCCAATCCAGTGTTTGAGGTTGGAGAGAGTCATGGGAGCCTCACGGTAGATAACTTTCAGGCTCCCGGGAGGGCCGCCTGCCTCCACCGGGCGTCGCCATATCCGCCGGTTTCGCCGGGCCTGCAGACCGTCCACCAAGTCGAGTTTGGGCCAAGTTGGCGCAACCCGTGTGCCAGGATGGCACAGTTCCGAGAACTGGCCGGGACACCCGGCGCCGACACGGCGGATCCCTATTGTGTATCTGGCGTATTCCCGGCGTACAACTGGCGAACAGCTATCCAGTGCCTATACCCTAGTGGTTCCCTATACAACACCTAATGAGTACCTATCCAACACCTAGTGAACATGGCGCTAATGCGTGAAAATCACGCATGTCTGAGGGGTGCCGGACACTGGCGGCGAATATCGAGTCTGAACATCCAACCTCGAACATCCGACATCCAACATCCAATCCCGGACGATGCTACCCGGCGGAAGGGCCGCAGGGAACCGACTTGGATAAGCTTGCCTGCTCAAAAACGGAGTCCGGAAGCGGTTCTATGGTACCAGGGTATGTCCAGGGTATGTCCAGGGTGCCCCCAGACCAGCCCGAGGGCGGCGCGGGAGGAGAGTTGTATTCGGTATTCTTATGGTGGACACGGAACCTTGAACCCTGAACCCTGAACTTCGAACCTTGAACACCCGGGCGAAGCTACCCAAAGCCACACTCTGGCAAAAGCTGAAATACTGAGAGGCTGAAAGCTGAAACCGCGGAAAGTCAACTCAAGCCACACCAATGCGACCTCAAAGCCACCCCAAAGCGTGTTGGTAGCCAACCGCTTGCGACCCCAATGCGACCCCAAAGCCACCCCAAAGCCACCCCAAGGCTACCCCAATGCGTCCACAAAGCTTGCCAGTTCTGCGATTCGGCTTAAGTGGAGCCGCTTAACCTGGATTCCGCAGTTGAACAACAAAGACACGAAGACGCAGAGGTTGGAAACAAAGGAATGCGTGGCATTTCACCAAAGCTGGAAGCCTTCACTTGGCAGGTGAACCCATACCCCGCCTCGAACTTGCCGTTGCCCGGCTTCTTCTTCGCGTCTTTGCGCCTTGGTTGTTCACCTCCAATTGCGGGATTTAGGTTTAACCGCAGAGAACGCAGAGAACTCAAAGAGAAACTGGCGGTTGGGCAAACGGGTGCGCTGGCGTGCCGGGTGAAGGCCATGCCCCAAAGTCCCTTCCTTGTGTTCTTTGCGCTCTTTGTGGTTAGCGGTCTGCTCTCTTCAGGCTCAGGACTCCTTGCGGCGAGGGTTCAGGGTTGCGGCCGACCCAGCAACGAATTGAGCTGGGTCCGCGCTTCCGGGTAGTCCGGTTTGAGCCGGAGCGCCTCGGTGAGGTGGGCCACGGCTTCTTCGCGCTTGTTTTGATGCAGCAGCGCCTGCGCCAGGTTGAATTGGGCTTCGGGATTATAGGCATTCAACCGCAACGCCTCCCGGTAGTGCCCGATCGCTTCCTCCACGGCTCCTTGCTCGGTCAGGGCATTGCCCAGGTTGTTCTGGGCCTGGGCATCGTCGGGCTTAAGCCGCAGCGCCTCTTTGTACTCGTTTATGGCCGCTTCCAGTTTATGTTGCGCTGCCAGCGCGTTGCCGAGGTTGCTGTGCGCGCTCGCGTAGCTGGGCTTGAACCGGATGGCGTCCTGGAAGTGGGGAATGGCCTCGTCGAGCTTGCCCTTCATGGCGAGGGCGATGCCGAGGTTGTTGTGGGCGTCGGCGTGGTCGGGCTTTTGCGTGAGCGCGATCAGGTAATGCCGGATGGCGTCATCGATCTGTCCCATCTCCGACAACGCGTTGCCGAGGTTGTTGTGAACTTCAGCGTGCAGGGGCCGGACGCGCAAGGCTGCGTCGTAGAACGGGATGGCCTCGGCGAACTTCTTCTGAGCCGCCAGCGCGTAGCCCATATTGTTCAGCGCGTCTTCGTGAGCGGGATTGATCTTGAGGGCTTGGCGGTAGTTCTCCATTGCCTCGACCGTCCGTCCCTTGCCGGAGAGGTAGAAGCCGAGGTTGTTGTAGGCCAGGTAGTTGTCCCGCGTGACCTTGACGGCGTGGCCGAACAGCGCCTCGCTGTCGCGCCAGAACCGGACTTGCCGCTCGGTCAGCAGCGCGCTGGCCGCCAACCACGACACGCCCCCGATGGCCAGCGCTTGCGCGCGCCAGGGCCGGTCGGGAATCAGTTCATTCGCGCCCCACACCAGCATGATGAACAGCCCGATCAACGGCAGGTAGGTGTAGCGGTCGGCCATGGATTGAATACCGACCTGGACCAGCCCAATGGTTGGCACCAGCGTGCCGCAAAACCAAAGCCAGCCCACCACCAGATACGGCCGCTTGCGCGCCAGCCATAGCACCGCCGCAAAAATAGCCAGCAGCAGGACCGCGGAGGCAATTACTTGCCACGCCGGCCACCGTCCCGGGTGCGGGTAGAGAATGGAGAGATCGACCGGCCAGAACGTCTTGCCGATGTAGCGAATGTAAGAGACCAGCGCATTGGCGATCCGCGCCCCGACCGACAGGCTGGTCGAGACCGCTCCGCCTTTTCTTTGCACGATAAACGTGATGACGCTTGACGCCGCCGCCAATAGAAAGAACGGCACCTTCTCAGCCACTAGGCGGAGGAGGGTTGCCCCGTCCTCCGTAACAGAACTGCGGAGGGTTGAGGGTTGAGGGTTGAGGGTTGAGAGTTCAAAGCGACGCAGCGGCCAGTAATCCAGCAGCAGCAGGACAAAGGGTAGGGTGACCAGCATCGGCTTGCTCATCAGCCCGAGGGCGAAGAGCACCAACGCAGCAAGATAGAGGACCGGCGCCGGCAGCCGCGTGAAACGCGATGCAGCATGCAAATTGTCCGAACGCGGCGCTGCACCCCGGCCCGACGACTTTAGACTTTGGACTTTAGACTTTAGACTTCTCTCGGGTTTCGGTCTTCGGCCTTCGGGTTTCTGCTCCGCGCCCTCCCGCGCCAGTGCGCTGCTGCTCGCGCTGCGCCGCTCCACGTAGCTAACATAAGCGCCGATTGTCAGCAGGAAGAAAAAGCCGCTCAACACGTCCTTGCGTTCGGAAGCCCAGGCCACTGATTCGACGTGCAGCGGGTGCCACGCAAACAACGCCGCGACCAGCGCGCTGCGCCACAGCGCGCCGGTCATCCGCCGCAGCAGCAAGAAGAGCAGCAGCGTGTTGGCAATGTGGAAGCCGACGCTGACCAGGTGTTGAGGGCCGGCGTTGCTGCCGAAGAGTTGGCAATCCAGCATGTGCGAGAGCCAGGTCAGCGGATGCCAGTTGCTTGCATGCCCGGTGGTAAAGGCCCAAACTATGTTCGCCCAGTTGAGCCCGCCCAGGACGTGCGGGTTCTCCGTCACGTAATCCGAGTCGTCATAGTTGACGAAGCCTTGCCGCGCCACCGGGAGGAAGACGACGAATGTGCACAGCGCCAGCAACAGGCAGAGCACAGCCGGGCGGCGCATCGTCTCCCGCCAGGAGGAGCCGCGCGCCTGCAAATCCAAGGGGTCGGTCAGCGTTGTTTTCGCTCGCTCGATCATCGCTGCGTTTTGCGGGGCCAAGAACTAAACCAAATGGCTGGCGGTAGGAATGAAAAACCGTCGTGTCTCCGCATGAGGCAGGCGGTGTCCAGCTTTGGGACATGACGGGGTTTTAGCTCAATAATGGCCGATGCTAATGCAAGGCACGCTGAATGCTGCGTTTACCCGCATGGCAATCTTGCTTATCTCTTGGGTCTGCGCCTCAACCGCATTTTGCCTGGCATTCCTGTGCGTCGCGGCACGCCCGGCACCGCGCTTCGAGACGCAAGTGGCGTCCGCTTGTGAAGGGGCCGTGAGGCAAGAAACGAGCGTCAGGTCGCAAACTGTGAAGACGGCGTCACTATCGGCTGAAGCCGCGCTTTCTTCCCGATGCCAAACCGCTTAACGGCGCTTCTGGGTCGGAATCCTTGCAGTTGCTTGCGACCGTTCAGGGGTCTGCCGATGACAGTTGGTGTTTCCATCCAAAGAATCGCATGCTGACAATTCATAGCCGCCCCGATGGTGCTGGATGAGGCTCTGGGGCAAGGGTGCGGGGCATACGGCTTCCAGGGGGCGGCGTCCCTCAGTGGAGGGGCTACTACAGCGCCTTCCGTAATTACACTGATGCTCTCTCCGTATTCAAAGGAGTTGCCGTTTTCGGCGTCTGGACGATCATAGATACGCGTGATTATTGGATCAGAGTTAATCGGTGTTTTTGCGGAAGAAGCTTATGGGAAGACAGGACATTAACCAGGGCGGCGTGTCAACTGAACAAGCGGCCGGACTTCCGCTTTGGAAACGCATGCTTGATTTAGCACTCATTATAGCGGTGTTCCCGGGGTTGCTCATCGTCGGCATTGGCGCGGCGCTGGTGGTGATCTGCGGTTCGCGGGGGCCGGTATTCTTCCGCCAACGGCGCGTTGGCTACAGGGGGCGCGAGTTCAATTGCTATAAATTCCGGACCATGCAGGTGGATGCAGAGGTCGGAACGCATCGCGACCACTTCCGCCAACTGATGGACACAGATGTTCCCATGACCAAGCTGGACGCGCGAAAGGATCCCCGCCTGGTTCCGCTGGGCAGCCTGTTGCGGGTCACCGGCCTGGATGAACTTCCCCAGCTCATCAACGTCGTGCGCGGCGAAATGAGCCTCGTCGGCCCGCGCCCCTGCATCCCCTACGAATACGAGGCCTACCAGCCTTGGCAGCGGCGGCGGTTTGATGCCGTGCCGGGTTTGACCGGGCTCTGGCAGGTCAGCGGCAAGAACCGGACGACGTTCAACGAAATGATCCGGCTCGACATCGCTTATTCGGAGCGCATGAGCGTCTGGCTCGACTTGCAGATTATTCTCAGAACTTTACCCGCCCTTTGGCAGCAGTGCCTGGATTCTCGCGCGCTCAAGCGCAGGCCGGCAGCGCCGTCCGAGACGGGCATGGCAAAATCGGTTGGATTATATCGCTTATGAAAACTACGAAGGAACTGATCAAGGTGGGTGTGGTGGGGTGCGGCTACTGGGGGCCGAATCTGATTCGCAATTTGCGTCAATCTGGCGAATGCCAGCTCAAACTTGTCTGCGATACGAACGCGGAACGGCTGAGCCACATGCGGCGGTTGTATCCCGAGGTGGC
>PLZQ01000375.1 GCA_003152225.1 Limisphaerales bacterium
TCCAGAACTGCACCGGGCAGAAGGCATGCGCCGCAATGCGCGAACGCCTTAAGAACAAACTCGCGCCCGAGTGAGCGCGCCACTGCGATACATCCTCTTATGAAAGCAACACGTTCCAAGCAACTGGCCACCTACATCGACGAAGCCAAGATCTCCGCAACGCTGACCGCCGCGCGAGCCTGCGATGCTCAGCGAGTCCGCGAGATCCTGTCCAAAGCACGCGAAATGCATGGTCTGGACGCATCCGAGATGACGACGCTGATGGAGAACAACGAGCCGGAGTTGTTGGAGGAGATGTATGCCGCCGCCCGGCTTGTGAAGAACGAGATTTACGGCAACCGCCTGGTGCTGTTCGCCCCGTTGTATATCTCGAACCTCTGCTCCAATGAGTGTCTCTATTGCGCATTTCGCGCGCGCAATAAGGAGCTAGTCCGGCGCGCTTTGAATCCGGAGGAGATTGCGAATGAGACGCGCATCCTGATTGAGCAAGGGCATAAGCGGGTGTTGGTGGTTTCCGGTGAGCGTTATCCGAAGGAAGGCCTTGATTATGTCCTGAAGGCGATCGAGACGGTCTATAAAACCCGCAGTGGCCGTGGAGAGATCCGACGGGTCAACGCCAATGTGGCGCCGCTAAGTGTCGAGGACTTCAAGCGGCTCAAGGCGGCAAAGATTGGCACGTATCAGTGCTTCCAGGAAACCTATCATCGCGAGACCTACGCCGCCGTGCACGTCGGAGGAATCAAACGGGACTTTGACTGGCGGGCGACTTGCTTTGACCGCGCGATGCAGGCGGGCATCGATGACGTGGGGATTGGGGTCCTGTTTGGCCTTTACGATTGGAAGTACGAAGTGCTCGCGATGAAACAGGAAATTGAGCACCTCGAAGACGCGTTCGGCGTCGGCCCGCATACGATCAGCGTGCCAAGGATGGAACCGGCGGTCGGCTCGACATTGGCCTACGCGTCGGCGCACCCGGTCTCGGACAGCGACTTCAAGAAGATCGTCGCGCTTTTGCGTCTGGCGGTGCCTTATACCGGCATAATCATGTCCACGCGCGAAAATGCCGACACGCGCCGGGCGACATTCGAGCTGGGGGTTTCCCAGATCTCGGCCGGCAGCCGTTGCAATCCGGGCGGGTACGCCGATTCCGCCAACGGCCACAATTCCGAGCAGTTTCAGTTGGGCGACCATCGCTCGCTGGATGAGGTGGTGCGCGACGTGGCGGCGCTTGGCTATACGCCATCCTTCTGCACGGCTTGCTACCGTCTGGGCCGCACCGGGGCCGATTTCATGGACATGGCGAAACCCGGTCTGATCAAGCACCACTGCGCCCCGAATGCGCTGTCAAGCTGCATGGAGTACTTGCTAGACTATGCGAAACCCGCGACCCGCAAGGTTGGAGAAAACCTGATCACCCATGAGTTGGACACGATGGAACCTTCGGTGCAGCAGATTGGCCGTCGGCTAGTGTCGGAGGTGCAGGCCGACAAACGGGATGTGTTTGTGTGAAGCCCGAAGTCCGAAGCCCGAAGCCCGAAAGAAGGCCGAAACCCGAAGGCCGAATGGCTCCGCACCGCAATGATGGCCGGGATAGGCTGCGCTCCCTTGATAAGGCAGTCCATCTGGTATTAGGCGGGCACGATGAGGGCGTCGCCGTTATTCGGATTTCGGAATTCGGCCTTCTTTCGGCCTTCGGATTTGGGCTTTGCTGTATGAGCGCCTTCCGCACTGAATCCGACCTATTGGGCGAGCTGCCGATACCGGCGGCTGCCCTTTACGGCATTCATACGGTCCGCGCGCTCGACAACTTCCCGGTGGCTTCTCAACCGGTGGCCCCAGGTCTGGCGCGGGCCTACGGGACGGTCAAGCTGGCTTGCGCGATGACCAACCGCGCACTCGGCGCCTGGGCCGACGATGCACCCAAAGCCGACGCGATCGAGCGCGCCTGCCGCGAATTGAGCGAAGGCCCGTTGGCCCGGCACATCGTGGTGGATCGCCTGCAGGGCGGAGCCGGGACCAGCACGAACATGAATGTGAACGAGGTGCTGGCCAATCGGGCGCTGGAGTTGCTCGGCGAGGCGCCAGGCACCTATGCTCGCGTCTCTCCGCTGGAGGACATCAACCTGCATCAGTCCACCAATGACACGTACCCGACGGCGTTGAGGCTGGCCGCGGTGTTCGCCTTGCGCGAATTGGAGGGACGCGTCGTTGCCTTGCAGGAAGCTTTCCAGGCCGCTGAGAAGCGGTTCGCGCACGTCGTCAAAGTCGGTCGCACCCAATTGCAGGATGCCGTCCTGACGACCCTGGGCCGCGAGATGGGGGCGTACGCCGAGGCGATGAACCGTGACCGCTGGCGCATATACAAGTGCGAGGAGCGTCTGCGCGTCGTCAATCTTGGTGGCACTGCCATCGGCACGGGGCTGGCCGCGCCACGGCAGTTCATTTTCCGGGTGACGGACACTTTGCGCGATCTTACCGGGATTGGTTTCGCGCGCGCAGAGAACCTGGTGGAGGCCACGCAGAATGCGGACGTGTTTGTCGAGGTCTCCGGTATCCTCAAAGCCCATGCCGTCTCCCTATTGAAGATCTGCGGCGATCTAAGACTGATGTCTTCTGGGCCCGAGGCCGGGCTGCGCGAAATCCGCCTCCCCGCCCGCCAAGCGGGCTCGTCCATCATGCCGGGCAAAGTAAACCCCGTTATTCCCGAGGCAGTCAGCCAGGTGGCTATGCTGGTGATGGGCCACGACGCGACCATCGCCTACGCCTGCGCCGCCGGCAGTCTCGAGTTGAATCCTTTTCTGCCGCTGGTTGCCGCTTGCCTGCTCGAAAGCCTCGAACTGTTGGCTCGCGCCGACGACATCCTTTGCCGCCATTGCGTTTCGGGCCTGGAAGCCGACGAGGCGCGTTGCCGCGAGCATGTGCTGAATTCGACGGCTGCGGCGACTGCGTTGCTGCCAGCGATAGGTTACGAGCGGGTTTGCGAATTAGCGCGTTCGAGCGCTGAAACCGGCCGCACCATCCGCGAGCTTGCCATCGCTCAAGGCTTGCTCTCCGCCTCAGCTTTCGACGAACTCATCAGCCCTGAAGCCGTTTGCCGGCTCGGCATGCCAGACCCGCTGCGAGTCATTGCCGACGATCGCAAGCAAGAGGCGAACGCATGACTGCTCCCACACCCAAGGGCCTGCGGTTGCACATCGCGCTGCTCGGCAGGCGCAACGTGGGTAAGTCGAGTCTGCTCAATGCGGTCACGCATCAGCAGGTTTCGATTGTCTCGCCCGTCGCCGGCACGACCACGGACCCGGTCGAGAAGCCGATGGAGCTGCTGCCGTTGGGACCGGTTCTGTTTGTGGATACAGCCGGCATAGACGATGCAGGGACTCTTGGTGAGCTTCGAGTGCAGAAGACGCGCCAGGTGCTTGAGCGCGCCGATCTGGGGGTGGTGGTGGCGGAAGCGGGCCAGTGGGGAGAGTTCGAAGAGCAACTCCTCGCCGAACTCGCGGGCCGGAAGATTCCTGCCATCGTGGTGTTTAATAAGGCAGATGCTGCCGATCCTGATCCCGTCCTCTGGGAGCAGCTCGGACAACGGCAACTGCGGCGGGTGCGCGTCAGCGCGCTAAAGCACACCGGCATCGCAGAGTTCCGGCAAGCGTTGCTCGAAGCTGCGCCCGCGGATTTCATTGATCATCCCGCCCTTGTCGGCGACCTGGTTGGCACGGGCGAAATGGCCGTGCTCGTGGTGCCGATCGACAAGGAAGCGCCGCGCGGGCGGTTGATACTGCCGCAGGTGCAGGCCATTCGCGACTTGCTGGACAACGATGCCATGTGCCTGGTCGTGAAGGAACGCGAGCTGCGCAGCGCGCTGGAACGGCTTAAGAGCCCCCCCCGACTGGTTGTGACTGACTCGCAAGCTTTCTTGAAAGTCGCGGCGGACACCCCGCGCGAGGTACCGTTGACCAGCTTCTCGATTTTGATGTCGCGCTTCAAAGGGGATTTAACGACGCAAGTGCAGGGCGCGCTGGCAATTGAGAATCTGCGCAGCGGGGACCGTGTCCTGATTGCCGAGGCTTGCTCGCACCATCCGATTGGGGAAGACATCGGCAGGGTGAAGATTCCCCGCTGGCTGACCCAATTTGTGGGTGGGCAGCTCCACTTCGAGCACGTGCAGGGACATGATTTCCCGCAGGACCTCTCGCCATACCGCTTAGTGGTGCATTGCGGGGCCTGCATGTGGAATCGTCGCGAGATGCTCTCGCGCATTCTGCGCTGCCAGCAAGCCGGCGTGCCCATGACCAACTACGGTTTGGCCATCGCCTACAGCCTGGGGATCTTCGAGCGGGCGTTGGAACCGTTCCCGGCAGCGCTGGAGCTTTGGCGCCGTGCCGCACGCAAGCCCACCACCCGTATGCCGGCCTCCGCTTCGAAGATACGCGAAAGGAGTGTATGCCCCGCATGAACACACCGCTCACACTGAGGGACATTCTCGATTGGCTGCACGAGGACAATCCTGAACGTCTGAAGACGCTGTGGGCGTGGGCTGATGAGACCCGGCGCCAGAATGTAGGCGACACGATCCATTTGCGCGGCCTGGTTGAGATCTCGAGCCGGTGCAGCCGCCAGTGCGCCTACTGCGGGTTGCGAGCGGGGAATCAGTCGCTGACCCGTTACCGCATGAGCCCCGACGAGATCCTGGTGTCCGCGCGCCAGGCGGTGGCTTATGGTTATGGCACGGTCGTGCTGCAGGCCGGGGAAGATTTCGGGCTTAGCTGCGAATGGGTCGCCGAAGTGGTCAGGCAAATCAAGTTCCAGACCCCGCTGGCGGTCACGCTGAGCCTGGGTGAGCGGACGGAAGCCGAACTCGATGCGTGGCGCAACGCTGGAGCGGATCGCTACCTCCTGCGCTTTGAAACTTCCGACCCGGGGCTGTTCGAACAGATTCACCCGAGCCGGAACCAGCACGCCGCGGGCCGCCTTCCCCTGCTCCGCCACCTTAAGCAACTCGGTTATGAAGTGGGCAGCGGAATAATGGTTGGCTTGCCGGGTCAGACCTATGAGAGCATCGCCCGCGACATTGATCTGTTTCGCGAGCTGGACCTCGACATGATCGGCATTGGGCCGTTCATTCCGCATCCGCAGACTCCGCTGGGCACTGGTGAACTCAAGCCCGTTGTCGCCCCCGGTCTTCAGGCGCCCAATACCGAGTTGATGGTCTATAAAGCGGTTGCGCTCACACGCCTGGTGCGTCCGGACGCCAACATCCCCAGCACTACGGCCCTGGCCACCATCAACAAGCGTAACGGACGGGAACTCGGCTTGCAGCGCGGCGCCAATGTGCTCATGCCTAATCTGACACCGGTGAAATACCGCAGGCTTTACGAGATCTATCCTGGCAAGGCATGCATCGAGGAAACGGGGACCGCTTGCAATGGTTGCCTGCGGAGCCGGATCAACGCGATTGGGCGGCACATTGCCCGCGGGCCGGGCGGCAGGAAGCGGCGCGCGATGGAAGTGGAGGTGTTGTGTTAAGCCGGGTTTACGGAGTTGCCTTGGGGGACCGCCCCCACCTCGGGCGCTCTCACCCGGCCCCCTCGCCGGGTGGCCCTGACGCGTGCCGAGTGACTTTATCGTGTATCATTTCGGCAACTTTAAGAGGTGGCTGGCGAGGGCGCCAGCCACAGCGCTCGAGGCGGGCGCGCTCCCCTGTCGCCGAATCGCTACGGCTAAGTCCGCTTCGGGCATTCGAGAGCCGCCGCACCTCAACCCGCCTGAGTAAGAAAGCTCCCCAATATGGCCCCTGAACCCCTTAATTCCATCATGATCTGCATGGGCAGCTCGTGCTTTTCGCGCGGCAACAACCGCAACATTGAAGTAATACAGGAGCACCTGGCCACGCAACCGCTGCCCGCGGGGGTCGAGCTGACCGGCCACTTGTGCGAGGGCCATTGCAAGGCGGGCCCGAACGTCACGATCAATGGCAAGATGTATCACGAGGTGGACCCCATCGTGATCATCGGCCTGCTCAACCATTACAGCCA
>PLZQ01000003.1 GCA_003152225.1 Limisphaerales bacterium
ACTGCCAATCGCTGCTTAAATGGCAGTTCGCCATGTACAGGCGACGCAGGCCCTCAAGGAAACCCCTTTTTTCAACTCAGTCAGGAGGGCGAGCACGGGCGTCTAGACTTGCGTCGCGGTGCCGTCGCCGCCATCTCCCCAGTCAACGCCGGGCTGCCTGGCGTCCGCTCGGCCATCACGGTCCAGCGCAATTGGTCGGAGAAGAAAGACCCGCTCCAGACGCAGAAAAACCACACCCGCTTCTTCCTCTCCAGCCTCTCCGCGCACGAAAAAACGCGCTCGGCAGGTGCGGTTCGCCAGCACTGGCCCGTGGAAAACCGCAACCACCACAAACGCGACGCCAGCGCCTGGCAGGAAGACCGACACCGCCATCGCAAACCCAACGCCGCGCTCAATCTCGCGCTCACCCGCAACATCCTCTTGGCCATCATCCCCTTCGAGGAAGGCCAGCCTTTGGCACACTTCTTCGAACATTACCATCGCCACCCGCATCACGCCCTTCGACTCATCCTCAAGGCCCGTCCGGTTCTATGAGCCTGCCAGCCAAACGCCCTGACCGGTGCCATTTGAGCAGGGTTTCGGGCTGGACAATCGTGATGACCTGGGCCAANNTAAACCCGGTTTTCCTCCAGCACGAACTCCAACTTCTGGAGCAGCGACTCATCGATCTGACCCGTCACCCAAGCCAGCATCTTTTTCCACGGCATGGAGAGAGGCTATCCGTGTAAGTGGTTCAACACCAAGTTGAAAAGATGGCCAGCGAAATCCACAGACGAATTATTTCACCTTACGCCATCGAATCGCAGGAACATAGTCCGCGTAGCGTCGGAAAGAAACACGGGACGCCTTTTGGCTCAGGCGCCGTGGGTCAGGGCCTCCTGGATCGTCGCCACTGGCAGGAACAGCTCGAGTTCATTAGAGGGCAGGGATTTAAACCCAAAATGCTCGTAAAAGTCTTTTGCCTTCTGGTCCTTGGCGTCCACGAAAAGTCCGATGCCACCTGCCGTGTGGAAGATCTCCATAAATTTTTTCATCGCTGCGACCAGCAGGATCTTTCCGAGGCCCTGTCGGTGCAGATTCTTGGCAACGGCCAGCCGGCCCAACCGAACCCCGGACACATCACGCGGTAACTTCTTTGCCTCCTCCACCGAAAGGGACTCCGACTTGATCTGGCAAAGGTTGAGCGAGAAAAAGCCGAGGATGGGTTTGGGCTCGGAAGCCTCCTCCTCCACGAGCACGAAAGTGCGAGAAATCCCACGCGTCGTGTGCTGCCGCGCCGTCTGTTGAAGGAATATGTTTAGCGGCTCGCTCCCACAATCAAAGCCGTCCCGATCATGAAACTTCGCCAGAGGTTCGATTTTACGCACGCACAGAGCCTTTAAACGCTTTTGCGGCATCCTTCAATGCCTTTCCGGGTTTTGGCGGAGAGTCCACCAGGGAGAAAATCATGCGAGCGTCCTTTTGGGAAAGGCGGATGACGGACTCACGCTCCAGGATGCGCTGGGCTTCCTGATAGGCCGTCTGCACGACGAACTGATTGACGGTTGCGCCTAAAAGCTCCGCCGCCTGCTCAAGTGTTGCCCGTACGTTTTCCGAAACACGGGCCGTAATCCGTTTGCGAGTCTCTTCCAGTAAATGTTCCATGTGGACATGGTGCCACTTTGGCACCAAACTGTCAACGGTGGTTCGAGAGTATTCCTCGCGATTTCGCACTTGCCTCCGTCTATTGTTTGGGTAGTGAAAACTCTGTAGCCGGCCAAAGAGGTTGAGTTTTCAGCACAGCCGGTCAAGGTTTGCCAGTCATGTCCGACTTGTTTGCGACCATTCTACGGGTCCTGTTGCGCGGATTTCATTCTCGCCAGCAACTCCTGCTGGAAAATCTGGCGGTACGCTACCAACTCACCGTGCTGCAGCGCTCCGTCCCCAGAGCCAAGCTCAAGAATGCCGCCGGTTTCTCTAGGTATTGCTGCTGCGTTGCTGGTCCGGCTGGCAGCGATTGCTGGTAATCGTTCAGCCGCGCACATTCTTCGCCTGGCATCGGGCGGGTTGCTCCATTACATCAATTAAGAATTCGCCATACTCGGGCACCGACCGGCCACGTGCCAATGCAAAAACAATCGAAACGGACGAGCTATCATATAATAGCCCAGTAGCTATGGCAGAAAAAGGTGACAGTTTTTTGGGCGGGAAGGAAGCCGGTCTGCTCATCGGTTTCTCCCGCGACACGATCGAAAAACGGGCGACCCCCTGGGAGGACGAACACGTTCCTTGCAAAATCCGGTACGTGGAGGCGGTTCTCGACAAAGGCGCCAAGCCAGTTCGCCGGTATTACAAGCCGGACGTTCTGGCCTTCCTCCGCAGGTCGCCTGGGAGAAACAATAGTCCGAATTGCATCCCGATTTTCAAAACTTCATTAACAACGGTGAGCCTATTTTCCCGCCCAACAAAGGCGCCGTGAGCCAGATGGCGCTCGCTGCCTGCACAGCTTTGAAAGCCGTGAAACGTGCTAAGGGGAGACCATGGGGTGCAAGAATAGGCAGCAGTATCACGATGGGGCAACTGGCGGCGCGGAAAGGCGACAACGGAAGAATGTGATTCGCGCTAGGATCAATGCCGTTTGGGGATTCGCATAGATACCGGAGCATGTATAAAAGTGTAAGTGGCGTATTATCAGAGGTTTATCCTTGTACTTTTTTGTCCAGTACCCCATTAAGCTGGGGATGCGAAACAATACTATCGTTCCGGTGGCTACCTTCAGGGCTCTGTTCACAGAGTTGATCCCCTGTACGTTCCTTTACACCTTGCTGCGCCGTTGTGGCGTGCGTCGTCGCTGTCCGCCCGTGGTCAGTGCATGGGAATTGATCCAGGGCTTGATCTTCCATGTGGTGGCGGAGGCGGGCACACTGGCCCAACATGTGAAACAACTCACCGGCAAGACCATTACCGACGGAGCCCTGGCCCAGCGGCGGGCGCGGTTGCCCCTGGCGGTGTTCGAACAGATGATGGAGGCCACGCTCCAGCCCAAGGGCGAGCCGACGCGACATCCGGAAGCGTTTTATCAGGGGCTGCGTTTGTGCGGGGTGGATGGCAGTTTGTTTTCGGTCACCAACACGCCTCAAAACAAGCAGCAAATGCGCAAGGCGCGGAGTCGGCGGGGGCGGGCGGCGTTCCCGAAGGTTGGCGTCGCGGTGATGGTGGAATTGGGATTGCACAACCCGCTGGCGGCGGCGTTGGGGGCCGAAGGCGAATCGGAGAGGGTGCTGGCCAAGCGGGTGTTGTCGGCCCAACCGACGCAGAGCCTGTTGATCAACGACCGCTATTACGGGGTGCCCGAATTGTTGGTCGGTTTGCCGGCGCAGCGGGAGCGGCATTTCTTGGTGCGGGTCAGAAAGAATCTCACGCGGCGTTTGCTGGCGGTCTATCCCGACGGCAGCGCGTTGGTGGAAATTCGCTCGGGCCAGGCGCCGCGCCTGGTGCGCGAGATTCTGGGCCGGGTGCAGCGCGGCGGGCGTGGGCCGGCGACGACGGTGCGCTTGTGGACCAGTCTGCTGGACTGGCGCCGGTGCCCGGCGGCCGAGTTGCTGGCCTTGTATGGCCGGCGCTGGGAGCAGGAGGTCTTTTACAAAGAGTTGAAAGTGGATATGCGTTCGACCCCGTGTTTGCAGAGCCACACGCCCTTGACGGCCATGCAAGAGATCGCCGCGCTGATCCTGGCCTATGCGGTGTTGGTGGATTACCGCATCGAGGCCGCCACGATGGGCGCTGTCGGGGTGCTGCGGATCAGTTTTATGAAGACCCGGCAAGTGGTGCAAGGGTTGTGGCAGTTCTTAGAGGTCTCGGCGGACTTGCTGACCCCGGCGCAGGTGCGCTTAGTCGTCCGCCGTTCCTTGCGCCGGATCGCCGATATGGCCATCCCCAAGCGACGGCAACGGTTCTGCCCACGAGCCTTGCGCCAACCGGTGAGCAGTTGGCCACGGTTGCGCAAAAACACTTATCGCAACGGACCTGTCCAATACTCCGTTGGCCAAATCTATGCCTGAATCCCTATACGGCATTGGCGCTAGGATAGTTTCGTGCCGCGCAGGTTTTGCCCGGTCCTGTCGACGTCGTCAAAGAGTCGAGCCGTTTGGACAGCTGGAAAACAATCACCCATTTCTTTTACAAAAGTAGCGTCCCCGGAAACAAGCCCGGTTGGATCTGCTGCAAGATGGGCAGCGAGCAGGGAAGGTCGTGGGGGCTGCGGCGGGATATGCCGAATGATTAACACGGCAACACTTGTGTGATTTGGTCCTGCGGGGAAATCCGCCCCTGAACATGGCGAATTCGTAATTAAGGGGCCCCGAAGCAGCGATGCGGCTCCCTTGCTCCTGAGTCCGATGCTGGGCAAGCTGCTTGTCCATGAAAAATGCGATTTTAGTGATGG
>PLZQ01000466.1 GCA_003152225.1 Limisphaerales bacterium
CGAAGTTGGAGCGGGCGTTGATCCAGTTCATGCTGGACTTGCATACGCGCGAGCATGGCTATACTGAAGTGTCGCCGCCGTTCATGGTGGGGCCGCAATGCCTGGAAGGCGTGGGTCAGTTCCCGAAGTTCGCCGACCAGTATTACGCGGTGCAGGAGGGATTGGATGCGAGCACGTTGGGCAAATTGTATCTCATCCCAACCGCCGAAACGCCGGTCGCCAACATCCACCGGGAAGAGTTGCTCAGGGAAAGCGACCTGCCGATCCGCTATTGCGCCTACACCCCGTGCTTCCGCGGCGAGGCCGGCGCGGCGGGCGTCGGGACGCGCGGCATGATCCGCATGCACCAGTTCGACAAGGTGGAACTGATCCAGATCGTGAAGCCCGAGAACGGTTACGCGGAACACGAAAATATGGTGACGCACGCCGAGCGGGTGCTGCAAACGCTGGGGCTGCATTATCGGGTAGTGCTGCTGTGCACGGGCGATTTCGGCTTCTCCAGCGCGAAGACGTACGACCTAGAAGTGTGGGCGCCAGGGCAGGGGAGCTATCTCGAAGTGTCGAGCGTGTCGAACTGCGAAGACTTCCAGTCGCGCCGGATGAACCTGCGCTTCAAAGGCGAGACGGGCGAGAACCGATTCCCGCATCTGTTGAACGGGAGCGGCACAGCGCTTGCTCGTTTGTTTGTGGCGCTGGTCGAGACGTATCAGCAGGCGGACGGCAGCCTGGTGATTCCACCAGCCCTCCAGCCCTATCTCAAGACTGAGCGGATTCAGCCGTGAGGGGCGCAACGGCAGGCGGGCAACCAGCGGAACTTTTACTGGCATGAGAATTCTGCTCGCGAGCAGCGAAGTTCATCCCTATTCGAAGACCGGGGGCCTGGCGGACATGGTCGGCTCATTGGCCAAGACGCTGGCACGCGCTGGTCACCGCGTGGGCGTCGTCACGCCACTGTATGCGGGCATCCGCGAGCGTTTTCCTGAACTCAAGCAACTTGATTTGCCACTGGATTTGCCGCTTGGGCCACGGAGGGTTCGCGGCGAAGTTTGGAGCTTGGAGCCGATGCCGGGGCTGACAGTGTATTTCGTGGACCAGCCGGCGTTCTATGAACGCGCTGACTTGTATCAAGAGGAAGGCGTCGATTATCCAGACAACGCGGAGCGGTTCATTTTCTTTTCCAAGGCCGCCGCGCACCTGGCGTTGCATCTGGACTGGCACCCGGAGGTGTTGCACTTGCACGACTGGCAGGCCAGCGTCGCCACGCTGCTTATCCACCATCAGCGAAAGCAGACAGGGGAGGGGACCACACCTGGAATTTGCCTGACGATCCACAACCTGGCTTATCAAGGGCTTTTTCCGGCGGCCCAATACGCGCTGACCAACCTCCCACGGGATTATTTCACCCCAGCCGGCGTGGAATTCTACGGCCAACTGGGATGCCTGAAGGCCGGGATCGTTTATGCCGATGTCATCACCACCGTCAGCCCGCGGTATGCGCGCGAGATCACGACCGAAGAAATGGGCTGCGGCCTGGATGGGCTGCTGCGCCTGCGCAATAGTTCGCTGGTCGGCATCCTGAACGGCGTCGATTACGATGTGTGGAACACCATCAACAATCCTTATCTTAAGCATCCATACTCCTCGGCGGACTTGAGCGGCAAGGCGGCCAACAAGCTGGAACTGCAAAAGGAGTTCGGCTTGCCAATCGATGCCAGCCTGCCGCTGTTTGGCGGCATCGGCAGGCTGGCGGAGCAGAAAGGCGTTGAAATCACGCTCGGTGCGCTCGAGGAAATGCTGACGACGAACATGCAATTCGTCGCTGTCGGCACCGGCGCACCGGCGTTCCAACGTGCGTACCTGGACCTCGCGCGCCGCCATCCAGCGCAAGTTTCCGTGCGGATTGGCTTCGACGAGGGCTTATCGCATCGCATCGAGGGCGGCTGCGATTTCTTCGTCATGCCGTCCCGGTTTGAACCGTGCGGCCTCAACCAAATGTACGGCCTGCGTTACGGAACAATTCCTATCGTCCGCACCACAGGCGGGCTCGACGATACGGTAATCGATGTCCGCGAGGACGCCGAAAAGGCAAACGGCATTAAATTCATCGAATACTCCTCAACCGCGCTCGCCAAAAGCATCCGCAAGGCCTTGGTGTTGTTCGACCAACCGGAGCTATTGCGGCATTTCCGCCTGAACGGGATGTCGGCCGACTTCTCCTGGGACCGGACAATCACCCAGTATCTCCAAGCTTATCAGCAGACGCTTGCAGCCAGCCGGAAATCCAACCGGTGATTTGCGTTGGTTGGTAAACGAGGCCCTCAGCCACGAGGCAACACGTAAATGGTGGGGGACAACTGTGCAGGCGTATTGAATATAACAAACATTGTGCGAACTATGTTAATCTCCTTTTGACCGGGCGGGCAAACAAATTCGACGTGCCGACGCCAACCGTATTCAGGGTGACGCCCTTGCCGGCGTTACGCTTGATTACCGATTGCCCCAGCCGAAGCGAGCCGTTATCGGCCAATACACGAAGCAAGAACTCCCGATCACTGCTGAGCTTGGGAAACCTCCCCAATAGCGCGAATCCAAGCTGTTCATTGTGTTATCTCCCATTACAAAAAAATGGCCCGGCTCAATATTGTAGGTCTGTCCTGGAGCCAACACCCCGATCAATGCGTGGCCGTAGTAATGGTTCTGCTTGTAATCCAGCAGGCTTGAAGCACGAGATGCACCGTAAAACGAGTAGAGGTTTTCGAAATGAGGGAATGATGCCGATAACGGCTTCCCATCGACCGTCAGGCGTCCCACTTCGACTGTGCCGGAGCTCTGCGGGGCATCGTTCACCTTATAATCCGACTTCAAGGATAGGGTTTCGCCGCCCAGGCCAACGAGCCGTTTGATGTAAAACTGGTCTCCCGGGATACCGAAGCGTTGGCGGTTCTCCTCAGGGATTCCCTTCGTTTCAAAAACTATGATTTCCCCGCGTTTTGGCGGACGGAAATTGTATGTAAGGCGGTCAACAAAGAGATGATCGCCGGCTCTGACCCTGAGCTTTACGATGTCCTCACCCTTGTGGAACTCCTTGCCGAATTGCAGTCGGGCGCGGGATTCCAGGGTTTCGCTGCCATAATCCGGCGGGAACCAGATCATGAATGGTTTGCCACCAGCCACGACCTTCTGCCAGAGATTGAAGATGAGAATGCGGACTGGGCGTTCGACGGCTTCCACAGGGCCGTCGTTTTTTGCTACGAGGTGGATGTAGGAAATCCCTTCAAACCATTCGCGAACGCGGGTCAAGCCAGTGGGGATCTTGAAGTCCGGCTCGTTGATCAGATTCTCTGAGGTGACGCCATAGAGAGTCGGCTGCATCGACCCGGTGGGAATCTTGAACGGCTGGAGGAAGAAGGTGCGAATACCCATTGCCACGGCAAGAGCGACGAGCAAGACCTCAACGTTCTCGCGCCACGCCGCGTTCGGATACGGCTTTAGCCATTTGTTGGCGATCTTTTCCAGGTTCTCCATCTGCTTTTCGAGGGCCGGTTTGTCCGAATACTCGGCAACGGCTTGCCGGCAACTGGCAATGGCTGATTCGACAGCTTCGACGGCTTGCGCCGAGAGGATATCTCGCTGGTGGTCGAGGAGCTTCTTGACGTGTTTGCGCATGGCGGTGGCCTGGCGCACCGTTTTGGAGAAGAACCAGCGGAACCAGACGGGAAGCGAGGACTGAGGCATGCCGGGTGGCGTGGAGGACGGCGCGGGCGACTGACTTGTTTTGGATTCCCGGTTTGCTGGTTTGGCCATAGGCTATGCTTTCAGTACCTCAATAAAGGCTTCCTGGGGGATGTTCACGGAGCCGAAGGACTTCATGCGCTTCTTGCCTTCCTTCTGCTTTTCCAGGAGTTTCCGCTTGCGGCTGACGTCGCCGCCGTAACACTTGGCGGTCACATCTTTGCGCAGGGCGCCGACGGTTTCGCGCGCCACGACTTTCCCGCCGATGGCGGCTTGAATGGCGACCGCGTATTGCTGGCGCGGGATGACTTCCTTGAGCTTGGCGGCGAGGGCACGTCCCCTGCCCTCGGCCTTCTCGCGGTGCACGATGCACGAAAAGGCGTCCACGGCCTCGCCGTTGACGAGCATGTCGAGCTTGACCATGTCCGAGTCCCGGTAGCCGGCTTGGTCGTAATCCATAGAGCCGTAGCCACGGGTGATGCTCTTGATGCGGTCATGGAAATCAATGAGGATTTCGTTCAGCGGCACCAGGCCGGTCAGCATGACTCGGCGCGTGTCCAGCGTCTCGGTTTGGTCCACCGCGCCGCGCTTTTCAGTAATCAGCGCCATCATGTCGCCGATATACTCATTTGGGCAGATGACGAATACCTTGACCATCGGCTCCGAGATTGTCTCGATGTAGGTCGGTTCGGGCAGATAGGCAGGGTTATCAATCTGCTTCACCGTGCCGTCAGTGAGGGTTATGCGGTAGATAACGCTGGGGTAGGTGGCGATAATGTCCATGCCGTATTCGCGGCGCAGGCGCTCCTGGACGATCTCCAAATGCAACAGGCCGAGGAATCCGCAGCGGAAGCCAAAACCCAGCGCCACGGAGGTTTCGGGCTGGTAGGCGAAGGCTGAATCGTTCAACTGCAGCTTGCCCAGGCTGGCCTTCAGGTGTTCGTAGTCGCCAGTGTTGATCGGGTATATCCCGCTGAACACCATGGGATGAATCTCTTTGAAGCCCGCCAGCGCCGGCGACGGATGCCTCGTATCGGTGATGGTGTCACCCATCTTCACTTCCTGCGGGCTCTTAATGTTGGCCGTCATGTACCCGGTCTCGCCGAGTTCGAGCCGCTCACGCACGTAGGGTTTGGGATTGAAGCTGCCGACTTCTTTGACGTCCACGTTCTTGCCTGAATGGAGCAGCTTGACTTGCATCCCCGGTTTTAGTTCGCCGTTGAACACGCGCACGTGGGTCACTACCCCCTTGTAGGTGTCGAAATAGGAATCGAATCCTAGCGCCTGTAACGAGGGCGCGCCGGTCGGTTTGGGTGCCGGAATCCGTTCGACGATGGCCTCGAGAATCTCGTCAATGCCGATGCCTTCCTTGGCGCTGGCCAAAATGGCTGAGTCGCCGGGGATGGCGAGAATATCCTCCAACTGCCGTTTCGCCTGGGCCACGTCGGCATGCGGCAAGTCGATCTTGTTGATGACCGGGATAATAGTGAGGTTCACCTTCATCGCCAGGTGGACATTGGCGACGGTCTGAGCTTCGACGCCCTGGGCGGCATCGACGATCAGCAGCGCCCCTTCACAGGCGCTCAGGCTGCGGGACACCTCATACGAGAAATCCACGTGGCCGGGCGTGTCGATGAGGTTCAGCTCATAGTTCTCGCCGTTGTTGGCCTTGTAGAGCATCGTCACCGGGTGCGCCTTGATGGTGATGCCGCGCTCCTTCTCGAGGTCCATCGAATCGAGCAGTTGGTCCTCCATGTCGCGCGTCGAGATGGTGCCGGTCCGATGCAGCAACCGGTCAGAAAGCGTCGTCTTCCCATGATCAATATGGGCGATGATGCTGAAATTTCTAATATGTGCTGCGTCCATCTTCCAATAGCTATTATAGACCAAGTCCGACAGGTTGCTGCCGGGAAGGGAAAACTACGCCTTTCGCGGTCAAATGCCTATCTTTGCTCGCCGGAATGGCGGGCCTTAGGTCGCAGGAGGATAGCGACAATTCGCCCGAAGAAAAGGAAAATTGGCATGCCTGCCCCGCCCGG
>PLZQ01000515.1 GCA_003152225.1 Limisphaerales bacterium
GGCGCTAAGCCCGACAGGCTGCTAGCAGCAAATGGCTTCCCTTCCAAGAGGAAAGCAGCACAGAGCAAACTGGGCAGATGGCCTCTCTGGGCCCGTGGTGATGGGGTTACCGGCGTCAGAACCAAAAGACAAGGGAGATTCGGGTTTGGAGATGCAGAAGGCTTCCGCCATATTCAAGGGGCAGCAAATGACACCAGAACAACATCAGTCACCCGCGGGCCTTCTCGTCATCGGCTACGGCAACACCTTACGCAGCGATGACGGCGTGGGGCCAAAGGTGGCCGACGCTGTGGCGTCCTTGGCCCTTCCAGGCGTTCGCGCGCTGACCTGCCCGCTGCTGACTCCTGAACTCGCCGACCCACTTTCGCAGGCTCGTGTCGCCGTTTTCGTTGATGCCGCGGTGGATGCGCCGCGGGAAGTGCAACTGCGCAAGCTGGCGCCCGCCGACTCGTCGCAGATTATGGCGCACGCGGCCAGTCCGGCGACCCTTCTGGCCCTGGCCCGTGATGTATTTGGCCACGCCCCCGAGGCTTGGCTCCTGACCATTCCCGCGGAGAACATCGGTATCGGCGAGGAACTCTCCGCCTTCACCCGTCGCGGCCTCGAGACCGCCGTAGAGGAAATCAAGCAGCTCGCACGCAGCGGACAAGCGCCAGGCGCCCCTCTATAATCCTGGCAACCCGCGGCATAGCTGGGCCGGCTATGGATTCGGGACTTCGGCCTTCGGCCTTCTTTCGGGTTTCGGCCTTTGGACCTCGGGATTGGAGTGAACCAGAGCAGCGCTGTTCCGAAGTTTGGCTATGCGTTCTCCGTCTTCCTCCTCGCCGAGAGATAGCCGTGGATCTGCGTCGCGGCGCGTCGCGCGTCGCGCACGGCGTGCAACACCATGCTGGGGCCCCGCACGATGTCGCCTCCCGCAAACACCCCGGGGATGCTGGTCATCTGGTTGAGATCGACGGTAATCCCGCCCCAGTCGTTGACGGCCAGATCAGCAAAATCGCCCCAGTGCGGGCAGGGCAGAGGGTCGAAGCCCAAAGCCGTGACAATCAAATCGGCTGCCAGCTCGAACTCGGAGCCGGGCCGAATCAGGAACGGGCGCGGTCCAGGAGACTCCATCAGGCCCAGCTCGGTCCGGACGACCCGCAGCCCGGTGACCTGGCGCTGGTCGTTGCCCAGCACGGCGACGGGCGCCGCCTGGAAGACAAACCGAGCCCCCTCCTCGACCGCATTCTGGTATTCCTGACGGCTGCACGGCATGTCCCATTCGTCGCGCCGATAAACACAGGTGACCTCGCGCGCGCCGTAACGGACGGCGGTGCGCAGGCAATCCATGGCGGTGTCGCCGGCGCCCAGCACCAGGACGCGTTTGCCGACGACTTCGATGGGGGATAGTTCGAGCGGCACGGAGGTGATCTTCTGCAGGATGAAGGGGAGCGCTTGAATGACCCCTCGCAGTTCTGCGCCAGGAATCTCCAGCGGTCGGGCCTTGCGAGAATCAAAGCCGAGGAACACCGCATCGAAGTCAGAGCGCAACTGGCCGAAGGCGAGGGTCTCCTCGAGTTTGGCGCCCAGGCGGAAGATGACCCCTCGCTGCTTCAGGATCTCGATTCGGCGCTGGACGATCGAGCGCTCCACCTTGAACGCCGGCGTCCCGTTCACGAGCAGTCCGCCCGGAACGAGAGCCGAGTCGAAGATGGTCACGCTGTGTCCGCGCCTGGCCAATTCGTCCGCGCAGGCCAAGCCGCCGGGGCCGGAGCCCACCACCGCCACGCGCAGGCCGTTCGGCGGGGCGGTGCTCGCATCGACGTGTCCGTGGGCGAAGGCATATTCGGCGAGAAACTGCTCGATGGCCCCGATGGAAACGGGCTCCGACACGCCGTTGAGGACGCACGACCCTTCGCACAAACGGTCAGTCGGACATACCCGAGCGCAGATTTCCGCCATGTTCGTGGCGGAACCCAGCACGGCGGCGGCCTCCAGGAAACGGCCTTCGGCAGTCAATAGCATCCACTCCGGGATGGGATTGCACAACGGGCAGCCGGTCACACAGCTCGGATTCGGACATTGGATGCACCGGCTGGCTTGCTCGCGCGCCGTCACCTCGTCGTAGAGACCGTAGATTTCGAGGAAATCGGCCACTCGTTCCGAGGCCGAGCGCTTGGGCAGGCCCTTATGGGCCAACTCGCGCCACGCATACTTCGAACTCGGGTGTTGCGAGACTGCTTCGCTCATCGCGTGACAATGAAGTCCAAGCTGTCTATCGCATGAATCGGCAACGGGGGCAAGGGATTATTCTTGCTGGGATTAGCGTTCCTTGAGCGGGAGCGCGAGCGTCCCCGCGTGCCCTGATTTCCGCAGGTTCCCAGAAGTTTGGGCTCGCGGGGACGCTCGCCCACCCGGTCAGGGTAGTGTGGTGTCTCAGAATTGCCATTACCTTTGGTTGGGTGCCAAAAGCGGTAGAGGACTACCGCACTCCAAAACGCTTCGCGTTCTCTGGCGTATTGGAGGGCGCGCCAGCGTCTTGGAGTGCGCCCGCCCTCTGGCGCTTTGGTGCGCAAATGCACACGTAATTCTGAGACACTACACTAGCGCGGCTGACGGTATTGACCGAACAAGTCGCGGGCGAGATCGAAAACCCGGCTGCCGGGTTGCTTGTCGAGGCAGTACGTGACGACGCCGTCGCACTTGCCCTCGCGCCAGGCCTGCAAAGAGAACTTGAGCCACTCAGCGATTCGCTCCGGGCTCGCCGGCTCCCCGTGCCGCAACTTGAACTCGGACGCGTCTCCCGCCGTCATCACAATGAACGGCACGTGGAACCCGCGCGCGGGCGGCTTGATCCGGTCCCCGAACCCGGACTCGAAGGCTCCGCGCTGCGAGACCTGCCACTTCTGCGGTTGGTCGAGGCCCGCCGCGAGGCTCAGCCCTTCCGCCTGCAAATCCTTGACCCGCCAGCGCACGCCGAAGTTGCTGACGCCTTGCTTGTCCAGGAGACGAAACACGACGGTGAGGTTGGTTTTGCCATGCGCGGCGGCGGTCACATTAACCATGACCTCGGCCCAGGCGTTGGTGCCGCCGGCGACGTCCGCTTCCCAGACGACGGTATCGTTCACCAGCAGTTGCTTGAAATGGTAGCCCGCGGTGGCGGCCGTGAAGTCGTCCCGCTCGCGGAAGCGCAGACGTTGGCGCCCGCCCGGCACGACCGTAGCCGATTGGCTGGCCTGGACGAAATCGCCTGGCTGCGAGGGGGTGCTCGGCGGGTAACCCAGTTCGCCCGGCATGACAACGGCGGCATCATTCAGGATGGCCCAGGCCTGGTTAATCTCGTCCCGGTCTTGCGGGTAGGCTACCACGACCCCGTCGATGACCTCGCGGTAGTCCTGCACGAAGGCGCGCCGGATTTCGCCGAAGTACATCAGCGGCAGGAAGGCGAGCCGAGAGTTGATGCGCTTGCCGCGCTGTTGTAGGCCGCGGATTACCGCGGGCGTAAAGAACTCATGGTTGGCGTAGAAATCGTCAATCACCCAGGCGGTCAGATTCGTATGCTGAAGCGAGAGCCGTGCGATTTCCTCCGCCCAGCGCCCGTAGTCCAGCCGAAACGGCTCGCAATACAGGTCCCCTTCCCATGGCGCGCTCTCGGTCGGCGGGACCAAATAGACCCAGACCTGGATATTCGCCTGGGCCGCTTTGGGCAGGAACAGCTTCAGGTCGTCCCAATCCGTTCGCGCGTGCCACACCAGCCAGTAGTAGGTGGTCACGTGCAGTTCCTTCAGGCGGGCCAACAACTGGTCGCTATCCACGTGCCCGTCCGCGCGGCGCGGCTCGGAATCATAGTCGGCGAAGTGGGGTGTTACCCACGCCGCTCGAGCTGGGGCTCCGTTTTGGGCGATGGACAATCCTGCAAACCCGCAGAGCAGGGATAGTGTGCAGAAGGTGGCGAAAAAGTGCCTGGGCGTCCGGTTATTCATTGTGATGCAGATTTCAGCTTCACATGGTTTCTGGGGAATCCGCCTCGGTGTCAAGCTTCCGTGGGTGGGCGAGTCCGCTGCGGGCGCTGCGGGCGCTTGACCCCGCCACCCCGGCTGACATTCTCCCGCCGTAATGAGTGAGCCCAAGCTCTTGTCCCATCGGGGCGCGCCTTGGACCGCGCGGGGTTAGTCATGCCCAGGTACGCCCGACCCTTCGATCACAGCCTGCCCGTTCGGGGAAAGGACAGCGGAAATGATGCCATCGACCGCGGCCCGCAGCCGGAAGAACCGTTTGGGCTCGAAGCCAATCGGATTGGTGTAAGGGCTGGTCGCGCTCGAAAGATCGAGAAACGGCCCGATGGCATTAGAGGCCACTTGCAGCGTGTAAGGCCCCGTCCACGTCAAGACAAAGGTGTTGGCTTCACACGCAAAGTTCAACGCGACAGGCACTCTCAACACAGCGCTGGCATTCGTAAAGACACCCCCGGCATTCCCTACAACCACAGTATAAATCCCGGCGTTGACCATCTGGACATTGGTCAGATTAAGCGCGCTGCCGGTCGCGCCCCCGATATTAGTCCCGTTGAATTGCCACTGGTAGATCAACGGCAAGGGATTGCCCACAGCGCTGACGTCAAAGGTCACAGACGCTCCCGGGTTCGCGGTTTGGCTCCTGGGCGGGTTGATGATGGCCAAAGGCGGCACCGTGTTGCTGTTGAGAATGGTCCCGAGCGCTTCGTCAACCCCGAGCACGGCCTGCTGCGGCTGGGACAGCAATACCGAGAACGTCTTGGTGGGTTGCCAGACCGGACTGGCATAGACGGGGACAGCCAGCGTCAGGTTGGTGACGCCGGGGGAGAACAGTAAAGTGCCCGCTTTGGACTCGTAATCGGAGCCGGCCAAGGCGCTACCATCAAGGGTCTGGTACTGGACTATGACGGGTACGCTGCTGGTCTGGTTCAAGCTGAGCTTAAACAGGGCGTTGGTGACGGCGCTGCTGCGGGAAACCACGCTCGTCCCCGTGATGGAGATGGTTTCAAAGACGCGCTTGATAATCGTGCCGACCGCCTGGGTTCGCGCGAGAGTGGCGTTGGTTACCGAAGTCAGATTCAGGTAGAAGAAGGCCAGGGGCTGCATGGCAGCATTGGTGCGGATGATCGACAGGCTGAGCGTGCGAGCGGTGATGCCGGCCGAGAACGTGACCACACCGGAAGCCGCATCGTAATCCTGTCCGGCCAGTGCGGTTCCATCGGCGGTCTGATAGGCCACCGAAACAGGGACGGAGCTAGCTCCCGAGAGCGTGAGCGAAAAAGAAATGGTGGCCTTAGTGTTCGTCCCCTGGATGACCACCGCATCGCGAATGGTCGCGCTGGGCTGAGGAATGACGGTTGCAGAAGCCCCAGCCGAATTGTTCGCCGGGTTGGGGTCGAGTTCGTTCTGCGTTACGCTGGCCAGGTTGGTGATGGCGCCGGGAGCCGAAGCAGTGAGGTTAACCGTCACCGTCATCGTGGCGCCGTTTATCAGCGAGCCGGCCGCACAGAGCAGCGTGCCATTGGTGAAGGTGCAGGAGCCCTGGGTTGAGCTAGCGGACAGGAAGGTTGCGTTTGACGGGATCGGGTTGCTCAGGATGACGCCGGAGGCAGTCCACGGGCCGTAGTTGTGGACGCTGAAAGTAGAGGTCAGGGGGCCGCCGACGGTGACCGGGTTCGGGGACAGCGTTTGCTGGAGCGAGAGGTCGGCGGTTGGCGTTGCCAGCGCAGGGGGCCGCACCCAGAACATGCGGTTGGCGTCTGTAATGAACGCCAGGCCATTGGTGCCTAACTTGATAAACCGGGCCATGGAACCAATCGCGGGATTGAAATAGACAGACCAAAGCTCTCGCTGAGTGAGGGCGTCGAAGGCCTTCAGGTTCAGTCGCGGGTCATAGGGGTTGCCCTGTGCCATGAGAAAATAGACGCGCCCATCCGCAACGCTTGGAGCGACCAGACCCGAAGCCGGGAACGTCGCCACGAGGCTTCCTGTATCGGGGTTCAAAACGCTGCCGCTGCCTAGGAACACCAACCCGCTATCGGCAGCGAACTCGCCAGCATAGTTGGCAAGCAGCGGGCCTTGCTTGGTGAGACCTGTCGGCGTCACCGCCACGGTTTGGAAACCATAGGGGGCGGTGCTGTAAAGATTCGTCGTGCTGGCAAATTGCAGTCGGAAATAACTTGCGTATTGGATCTGGTTATCAAAGGTGTCTGGCCGCTGGATGCCGTCATCGAAGAGCGCGATGGCCGAGCTGTAGCCCGAGTAGCCACCTCGCGCCGCCGCCAGGGTATTAGGGGCTCCGGGCATAACCGCCAGGTCTTCGACCTGGAAGGGCCCAAACTCGGCGGTGGGGACGTTAAGCGGGAACCGGAGATCCACCGCGCGGGCGGGCAGGTCAACCCGGGCCACCCCGCCCGTATCAGTGAGCGCCACGTAGAGGTAACGGCTGTCATCCGAGAGGGCCAGACGCCCAAGCTGGTTGCCCACCGACACCGGCTCGCGGACGGTGCCGCTCCGTAGGTCGAAGCGGACTATGCTTTGGGAGAGGGGTCCAAGAGCCGCTGACAGGCTCGCCAGGATGCCTGGCTGGACGGGATCGTAAACAATATCGGCCGCCGGTATGGGGATTTCGTCCACGAATACCTGCCCCGAAAAGGACAAGACGTTCAGTATCTGGTTGTCGTTTGGATTGGGATCGAGATTGTCGCTGCCGACGCCGGCCTCATTGACGCAGGCCCCGCCGCAGCACGGCCCGAGCACCAGGCTCACGTTAGCCGTGGCGCCGGCGCTGATCGCCCCCAGGCTGGCGGTCAGCGACCCGCTGGCAACGGACACGGTGCCCTGGCTGGCGGTGGCCGAGAGAAGCGATGCGCCGGAATAGACGGTGTCGCTAAGAACCACATTTGGCGCAGCGTTAGGGCCTGCATTGGATACGACCAAAGTGTAAACCCAATTGCTGCCCGGACCGCTCGGAGGAGTTGGCGCCAGATGCGTCAGGGACAAATCCGAAACCGGGATCACGCTAAAATCCACCGCTACGGCGGCAGCGTTGTTGGTCGTAATCGCGTCGGGTGTAGATTGGGCCACCGCTGCCAGGTTGGTGATGGTGCCGGCGTGGTTCAGGCTGGCTACCATCTGGAGCCCTGCGGAGCCGCCGGCTTTGAGGTCGCCGAAACTACAAACGACGGTATTGGAAATGCTCAGGAAAGTGCCCCGGGAAGGGGTAATCCCGACGAGGATTGCATCCGGCGGAAACCGGTTGGTCAGGAAGACGCTGGTGGCTGGCGCGGGGCCTGCGTTGACGACCGTACTGCTGAATGTGACCGGGATATTGGTGATGGTGGCAGTCGCGGAGGCCGAGGCGGTGAGCTGCAAGTCCGACTGGAGCAGGTGTGGCATTTGGCTTGGATTGAGAATGAACAACTGGTCATAGCTGGTCCGGAAGGCCAGGAGCCCGGCCCCGCACTTGATTAGGCGGGCAGGAGTCCCGGAGACGCCGGGCACTGGGAAAGTCCACAGCGGCACAAAGGTGTGCATGTCGAATGCCATCAGGAACCATTGTGATCCGTTCGCCGTGAGATAGAATGCCAGCCCGGCAGCCGGGTCTGTCTCGACGAGGCCGAAGACTGGAAGCGCCGCCACGCGAGTCAGAGCCTCCGGGTCGCCGACCAGGCCGATGTCCGAGAAGAGCAGCCCGCCGCCGAAACGGATGTCGGCCGCCACCGGGTTGTCCGGCGAGGATGGGAGCGCGAAAATGGTGTTGGCACCCAGCACGCTGATGGCGCTCGACCCAATATCAAGCTGTGCGATGTTGCCGTAAAAGTCCCCGCTACCCAGGCGGTAGAACCGCGTGGGGAGGTTCGAATTGGCTGCCAATTTGCCGGCCCCGGTACCCGTCGGCGCGCGCCGGATGGCGACGCCGTTTTGGTAGAGGGCAATATCATCCTGCAGCCCGGACCTTGCGACAATAATGCCGCTGGGGTAACTGCTGATCCCGAGGAGGTCTGCGGCCGTGTGCTGCTGACCCCACATATCCACCACGGGGAACTCCTCATCAATGGCGTTCGAAGCCAGGTTGGCCCGGCGGATGTAGTTGTCCGGTGTGTAGTTAAGGCCGTCCTGGTCGTTCACGTACGCCGCATAAAGGTAGTTCTGATCCGCCGACAGGGCGATGAGCACAGAAGGATATCCCAGCGAGATGGCTGTTCCGACCAGCCCGCTGCTCAGACTTATAGAGCGCAAGCTGCAATCCACCGCTCCGTTATACCGTTCGGTGCTGGCCCAGAGCAGGCTCCGCGCTGAGTCGTAGGCCAGCGTGTCCGAGTTAAACCATAGCCGGGTGACCGCCGGCAGCACCGAGCCAAAGACCACCGTATTGGTTATGCGGGAACTGCCGTTGGCCGGATTGAGACCGTCCCCCGTGATCCAGGCTGAATTGACCAGGCTACCGGGGGTGAGGGGCTGGACGGTGAACTGCACCGTTACCGAAGCGCCGTTCGAGAGCCCGCCGAGGCTGTAGTAGAGGATTCCATTGGTATTGCCCCAGGAGCCCTGCGGTGAACTGGCCGAGACCAGCGAGGTGTCCGCAGGCAACACGTCGATCAGCGTGGCGTTAGTGGCCGCAGCCGGCCCGGCATTGGAGACCGTGATTGAGTAAGTGAAGTTGCTGCCTACCAGGGCCGTGCCGGCACTTGGACTCTGAGCAACCGACAGGTCGGCTGCGGCGGCCTGGCGAACCAGCGCCGTTTGGACCAGCAGGAGGTTCGTCGTGGTGGTGGCAATGGCCAGCACGTTTCCGCCGCAGCGCAAGACCTTGTAAGCGCTGCCGCTGGCGATGGGCAGATTGATCTGGCCGGTCCCGGCAAAAGTTGGCAAGTCGAAGGCCTGCAGGGTTATGCCGGAGACGAAGAAGACCTGGCCGGCGTTGGCGTCCGCGGCCATGGGGCCGCTGGCCGGGTAAGCGCCCAACAGCCGGAAGTTCTGCGGATCATACACCGCGCTCGCACTGCCGAAGAACAGACCGCCGGCATAGACAAAACCGCCCCCATACTGCGGGTCCAGCACCTCCCGCACCAGCGTAACGCCATTGCTGACAAGATTGTGCCATCTCAATCCTCCGGGGTAGATCGAGAAGAAGTTCGTGCGGGAATCATAGAAGGCGAAATGATACTCGCTCGTGTAGAAGTACGGGCCAACGATATTGGTTTTCAGGACGCCGTCGCGGAAAAGCGCCGTGGCGGCGGTGGCCCCGCTCATCTGGAGCACCAGCGCGTGCGCATCGCCGGGCGGCACAGCCATCTCCGTCGCGAACGTGCCGCTCCCGGGCGGCAAGGCGAAACGCAAGTCAACCGCCCTGGTATTCAGATTGACCCGCGCCACGCCGCCGGTGGTCATCAGCGCCACGTAAAGGAACTGGCCGTCGTCGGACATAGCCAGCTTGCCGGGCGCGGTGCCGAGCGGAATCGGCGTGTCCAGAGCCCCGCTCATCGGATCAATTGACACTATGCTTTGCGCATTGGTGCCGCCGCCGGTTTGAATTCCCGCCCAGAGCCGACCCCGGAGTGCATCGTACGCTATGTCCGACACCGGCAACGCCAGCGCCTGGCCGGCCACGACGTCCATGGGGCTGCTCGAGCCTGGGTGGCCTGAACCGTCATCTGCCGTCAGCGCCACACCCTGGTTCGCCCCGTTCACCGTGACCAGGCCGCTCCACACGCCGTTAGTGAAGGGGCCTATGATCGAAGGCGCAACGCCCACGTTGCCGCCCGCATTGCCGGCTCGCAGATTCACGGTGGCGGAGTAACCAGGCACGGCTGAGCCGCTGGCGTTCAGCGCATAGATCGTCACCGGAAAAGGCTGCCCGCCGACCTCTGCCACTGGCAGGCCGGCAAAAGAAAAGGCGGCCACGTCATTATCCACCACCCACACCCGCTTGGTGGCGGGATTAAGCCCGTAAGCGCTTGCCGTCACGGTGGCCAACTGGTTGCCGTTGGTGAGCGCATCCTCCGGGACAGTGACATCGAAGAGGGCCGAGGATTGGCCCGCCACGATGGTGACGCTGCTGGGCAATTGGAGCCGCGCCGGCAGATCGCTCGTTAGCGCCACCTTAAGATTCGTCATCATGATGCCGCCGATCTGAATGGTGCCGGCATTGGTAAGCACGCCAGCGCCTTCATTCACCTGGAGGAGCAGCGAAAGGGTCAGACTCGAGCTTTCATTATCCGACACGAGCACCTGGCCCTGACCACCGGTCCAGCCGGCTACAGTAGCGTTGATCGTGACGGGCTGGAGGCCCTCAATTACATTATTGTCGATCGGGGCAAATCCAAACGACGCCGAGCTTTGCCCGGCTGGGATGATCGCAAAGTCGGGCACCGCAATCCTGCTGGGATTGCCCGAAGTCAGGCGCACCGCCACGTCGGCTGCCACCGGAGCGCTGACCTGGATTTGTCCGGTGCCAACCCATCCCGTCGCTTCCGATACGGTCAAGGGAAGGGAGACCGACAGGGCAACAGGGGGGCGGTCGTAGTTGGTCACGGCCTCACTTGACCCGGCGAACCCTGGGCCGGCGGCGATGATGAGGGCCGCCTGCGGGCCTTCGATCAGGCCATCATCCAGGTTGGTGAGAGAGAAGGAGACGCTGGTCGCGCCGGCGGGCACGGTCACGCTTGGTGGGACCACGATCGAATTGATTAGGCTGCTGGAGAGGACCACCGCCAGGTTGGTCGAAAGCGGTTGTGGGATCGTGACCGTGCCTTGCCCCAACAGGCCCGGCGTTGCCTTGAAGGCCTGGTGCGGGACCTGCAAGCCCAAGGCGGGCAGGCCCACGACCGTCAATGGACCGCTCAGGCCGTTGTCTCCGTTCCCGTCATCGGCATTCAGCACGACATTTGACCCAGCCAGCATCACCGCCACTTGTCCGCTCCAGACACCGTTGGTGAGGGTTACCGAACCGGGCTGGAGCGCCGAAACGGAAGGCGCACTGACAAACGGGGACTGCAACCTCGGATTATAGGCGCCGGCGGTATTGGTTACCGTTGCCCAATCCGCGGCGGTGTTCGCGTCGGAATGGCCGCCCCGCTGATGGGTCAGAGTGAAATTCGCATTGACGGCGACCGGCAGCCCGGCCCAGGTGCTGATGCCAATCGCTGCCGGCACCGCGATAAGCGCGGGGTAAGCGTCCCCCGCGCAAAAGAAATCCACCGTATTACCTCTCGCATCCAGCAGGAGCACCGCTACCTGGGTGTTAAAGTTGATGCCGCCCCAGGTCAGTCCGATGCCGGTGTAAAAGACTGGGTACGAGCCGGGATACGAACCGGCGCTCCGGACCTGGAACACGCCCAGCCCGGGACACACCGTGCCGGCTGGCAGGGTGAAGCTCGCCTTCGGCGCCGGCCAACTGGCTGAATCATAAAAGAAGACCCGCCAGCCGCTGATATCCACCGGGTTGGTGGAAACGTTCGACAACTCCACCCGCTTCGTGCTGATCGTCTCGACCTCCGTAATCAGCAGGGTCGGGCTCGGATTCGGAACCAGCGCGGTCAGCATCACCGACCCGTTGAAGCTTGTAACAAGATTGTTGTCGAGGTCTCGGGCTTGCACCGCGGCGGCAAAGGACTGGCCGACCTGGACCGTCGCCGGCACGGCGCCCCAGGAGAAGTGATCCACCGCACTGGCTTGTGCCTGAATTGGACGGACGGCTAAAAGCAACATCGCCCCCCAGATAATCCGCCAATCGCCCCGCTGACGACCAACCCACCCAAGACATGTCGGCTTCATAGACTGTGCCTGTGCGTTAGTAAGATAAGAAATGGCCTCTGTTGTAACAACGCGGCAGAAGGAGAAAGGTCTCTTAAGCTTATTTACGACGGCCACTATGCCAGCCCGCCGGACTAGGTCAAGTCCAATCGTGAGTTCCCTGGCAGTGCTCACCGAATCCACCCAGAGACACGGATTTCAAGCATCTCCACGAATTGAGCCCTGAGAATTCGCGACAATTCGTGAAATCCGTGTCTGTTTCAAGCGCGTGTTGCCGCCCAACGATCAGACTGGTCAGGCGTCATGCTTCTGCATTTCCTCATCTGATCGGGCATGTCGAAAATACGGTAGATCAGCGACGACTCGCCTGGCTGCTGCAATCAAGCTCACCCTGTAAAAACTGAAGTGCTGCTGGGGACGTGATGCTGCCAAGTGATCCTGCCGCAATCTTTGTATGTGCGGCGCGATTACGGATACGTCGAAGGCTGTTCCCGCCGATTGTCGTTCGCGAGCCCGCCGTCTGGTTGCCTCAGCGCGCACGCGCAGCCCAATGCTCACACACAAATAAGCGCTGAGCGCCGCCAATATACCCAACCAGATTGTAGGTGATCCGGTCATGTCGCGATGTCCACGGACGCGGATGGCAATCGTGTTACGTATTCAATGTAGCGTCCAGGGGCAATTCCACAATGGGCGTTTTGCCGCACACCCTGGTCCCGCTTGCCATCTTGCAGATGTGGCGAGCTGGAAGCCCGTTCAGATGATGGCAGCCAACGTAAGGAGACGCGGAAGCCTCACTGCCGGGTGATCACCACCGCCTGCCCAGGTGCAAGCGCGAGCGTAAGTTCGCCATCCGTGACTTCAGCGGTTCCCGCCGCCGTGACGCTGTCAACGGTGACATTGGAGAGCCTGACGGCTTTCGCCGGCAACCAATCCGCGGGAACCTTCCATGCCTTGCGCGCGTAGCCGCCGCGGCTATAGGCGAGAAGCGTGGGCTCCCTTTTCCAGACCAGCGGGAGGCAGCAGTCATTCCCCTGGAGAACGCGCTGCGAGTCGGCTGCTTCCGGCGGGCGATTGCCGTGCGCCTCGCGCCAGGCATTGGTCCAGATTTCCGAGGCCGCGTTGAGGCAGAACTGATCCACCAGGCCCGGCAGCTTCTTCGGGTCAGTCCCGATCTCCGCTTCGGCGCGCATGGGGCTTCCGCAATAAAGGCTGGGCGGGATGTCTGGCGCCGGGGGTTCATAAATCCAAGCCATCGGCTGCAAGCCGACGAACGGGTCGAGGCGCCCGCCGGTACTGTGCTCCGAGGTCACATCCAGCCCATAATCACGGAAGTAGCGGAGAGTCTTGCGCTGCGCGGCGCACTCCCGCTCCGGGCCGTAGCCCAGGAACGGACTGATGCCCTTGAACCCCTCAACCTGAGATTCCGGCGGGAGCGGCGGGTAAGTGTGAAAGGCGTCGATGTGGATGGTGTGCGCCTGCTTGAGTTCCGGCAGCAGCTTGAGCAGGCTGTCAATTCGCCGCTTGGCACAACCGGTCTCCCACTCCCGCGCATAGCTTAACGGGTATGACTGCAAGCCGCTCCACACGATGCCCTTGAGTGGCGCGCCGCGCTTGTCTTTGGCGATAATGTCCTTCTCCAGGTATTCCTGCCACAGCGGGCTGTCCGCGTAAGCGTCCAACGCGTTGATGTGCAGGCTTACGGTCGTGTGGTGCTTTTGGCCCTCGCGCATCAGCCACTTCAGGCTTTCGAGCGCGGTGGCGTCTAGCGCCCGCTTCAAGCGACGGTTGACTTCGCCCCACGCCGGATACTTCGAGTCATGACCGTTGTATTGCCAGCCCACCAAATAGACAATCTTCGGCGCGCCGCACGTGATGCGATCGAGGCGTTCGATGACTTCGAGCGCCTGTTCGAAGGTGAGGCAGACCCGGCAACCCCGTCCTTCATCCGTCCTCTCGGCGAGGAAGATCTTCATCACCAGGCTTTGGTCATACTTGTGAAACCAGGGTCGCTCTGGCTGGCCGGTCTTGCGCCAGTCGTAGTAGTCCCCAGAGGGCTGGTAATCCGCCGGGCGCAAGGCGGGATCATCGGAGGCAGGCNNGCTAGCTGTATGCATCAAGGCAATTCTCCCAATTGCATGCGACGGTCGTTTCATGACTGATTTGATGGCAGTGGATACCAGTGCCGCAAAACCTGAACTGACCTGATGGGCGAATCCACTCGCATCAGGCAGGAGAATATGCCTGCCGCCGCATCTGCCGAAAGCAGAAACATCCCTGCCTGCCCGCCCTCCGGCCTGATCCTGATCCCGGCGGCGGGGCGGCGCAGCCCCGGGCGGAGAGGACCGGAGGCTGTGCAGGATTTGGCCCCGGCAGGTGTCTGTCCCGGAGGGAACTGCCGACAATAGCCCAACGTTTCAACGTTGGGGACGCATGTCCGGAGTTACATAAGTCCCGCAGGGACGGCTGAACGCCGGACATTCAATACATCCAAAGCTTGGCCGACCACCACCGGAAGATGACCTTTCAGGAGGAGTTTCTGGCTTTGCTCAAGAAACATGGCCCTGCCTATGACGAGCGGTATTTGGGGGCTTGAAAATCAACGCCTCCACCGAATTGCGCGAAGCGTTTGGAGTGCGCGGAGCTTGCTCCCGCTTTCGGACAACCCCACGCCTTACGGCAGCGCCGGCAGGCTAGACTCCATACGCTTCGCGCAAATCCTGGCGGCTCTGCTGCTTTGCAGTGCGTTGATTCTTTGATAATCCTTGACGAGAGTTCGTAAACTTGCTTATATGAAGACACGGAAGCCGGTGCCCTTTCATGCGATAGGCTGCGGGTTTTCCGGTGGGCGAACTGATCATAGGGATTAAAAGGCGATGCTGCTAGCGACTAAAATAAGAGTTGGTGTACTCTTGGTTGCAGCCCTCATTTTCATCAGCGGGTTGAGCCGGGTGGTTCATCCCGGCGCGACCTTTGTAGGAGTCCGCTCAATGCCGTCCCCCGAAGCGTCCCAGCCTACACAGGCATATCCCGAGTTCGTGACTTCAAAGAGCCGGCGGGCCTTTGGTGTGGTGAGATTGCTGGTCGGCGGTGGATTGGCAGTGTATGTTATATTGGTTCCTTCGGGGATCATAATGG
>PLZQ01000124.1 GCA_003152225.1 Limisphaerales bacterium
GGGCATGGCATCCCGCGCGTTTACCACGAGGTTCAGCAGCGCCTGCTCCAGCATCCCCGGGTCGGCCTGGACGAAGGGCAACTGGTCCGCGTAACGGCATTCCAGGCGAATGTCCTCCCGGATGACCCGTTTGAGCATTTTGGCCAGGTTCTGCACCAGCCCATTGAGCGCCAGCGGTTCCGATTGTATTGCCTGCTTCCGGCTGAAGATGAGCAGTTGCCGGGTCAGGCCGGCGGCGCGTTCCGTCGCCGCCGCGATGTGCTTAAGGCACTCATTGGTTTGGGGGGAATTGTGCTCCGCATCCATGAGGAGCAGGTCGGCGTTGCCGCGCATGACCGCCAGCAGGTTGTTGAAATCATGCGCCACGCCGCCGGCGAGCTGTCCGATGGCCTCCATCTTTTGCGCCTGCCGAAACTGTGCCTCAAGTTGCTTCCGCTCGGTGATGTCACGGGCTACCCCAAGCGCCAGCGCTTGCTGCTGAAGGTTCACCGGGAAGGTTCGAATCTCCAGCGCGACCTGACGCCCATCCTTTCTGGTCAGGACATACTCTTCGGGTCCAGTGGCCTCTCCTTGGGCGTTGCAGGCCAGGGCCGCCGCCGCCCGCCGGAGGTCTGATTCCGAAAGCAGGTTCAAGGTCAGGAAACTCTTGCCGATCAGCTCTTCCCTGGCATATCCCACGAGTTGCTCGGCCGCCTTGTTGCCGTCCACAAAACGGCCTTGGAGGTCACAGAGATAAATGCCATCCGGAGCAAGTTCGAACAGGGCACGGAACCGTTCCTCGCTCTCCCGCAACGCCGCCTCTGCCCGCTTGCGCTCCGTGATATCCTCGATCGTTGCCATAGTGCGCCGGGGCTGGCCAGCGGCGTCGCGGACGACGGTCATGTTCACGTTTACCCAGGCCACCGACGCGTCCTTGCGGACGTAGCGTTTCTCGTGACGGTACTCCGATGCCTCGCCCCGCACGACGCCCTGGAACAGCTCCCAATCCCGCTGCCGGTCTTCCGGGTGCGTGATGTCGGGAACGTGCAACTGGAGTAGTTCGTCTGCCGAGTAGCCGGTTATGGCGCACATCTTCCGATTGACGCGCAGCCATTGGCCGGTGCCCGGATCGGCCTGTGCCATCCCGATCGAGGCTACCTCGAAGATGGCGCGGAACTCTTCCTCGCCCTGTCGCAGCGCCGCCTCGGCTCGCCTCTTCTCGGTCACGTCCTGTTTAACGGCCACGAAATGCGTGATCTCGCCGCCTTCATTGGGCACGGGAGTGATCGTGTTCTCCTCGGTGTAAAGGCAGCCGTCTTTGCGGCGGTTGACCATCTCCGACCGCCAGACCCGCCCGGCCAGAATCGTATCCCAGAGCTGCCGATAAAAGGCTGCATCATGCGCGCCCGACTTGAGCAGGCTGGGCTTCCGGCCACGAAGTTCTTCGAGCGAGTAACCGGTCAACTGGCTGAAGGCGGGGTTTGCCCACATAATCACGCCCTCGCGGTCGGTGATAGCAGTGGCGTTAGCGGCGGATTCCAGCGCCGTGCTGACCAGGCGCAGACGCGATTCGGCCTGGCGGCGTTTGGTCTCGTGCTCGATGCTATCCAGCGCAAAAGCCAGGTCTGCTGCAACCTCGCTCAGCAGCCCGACCTCCTCCGAATGGAAGGCTTCACTGTAATCGGCGTACACCGCGAGGGCCCCGAACACGCGCACGCCTTGGATCATTGGCACGGCTGCTAGCGAGGCCAGGCCGCGGGCCAGCGCAGGCTTTCTCCAAGGCGCAAACCGCGGGTCCGCACCCGTATCCTGACACAACCAGGGCCGCCTGGTACGGATGGCCGCTCCGACCGGTCCCTGTCCGGCTGGACTCTCATCCCATGTCACTCTGATTTCGTCGAGATAACCGGCCTGGCTGCCGGCACAGGCTGCCGGGACCACGCCCTTGGCGTCCGGTTCCTTGAGACCGATCCAAACCAGCGCGTAGCCGCGGCTCTCTACCAGGAGGTCGCAGGTCTTCGCCAACAATTGTTGAGGTTCCCGCTCCTGCGCGATGAGCCTGTTTACTTCACGAATGGCCAGCAGCAGTCGATTCAGCTCCCGAACGCGTGCGGCAGCGACCTCACCGGCAGCAGTCATGGAGTCATCTTGCGGGGTCTGACACTCCGCAGCTTCCCGATGGCTCCCGGACCGCTGAATTCGCGCCGCCGCAGCGCGGAGTTTTCTGTGCTGTTTATTCATAGACCTCGCTCCAATCAGCGAAGTGCCGCTCCATCATTGGCAGCCGCTCGCGGCTCAAACGGTTGATCCGATTCTCACTGTTGTGAGGCTTCCGGGAGCTTTCGGCGCGGCTCCCATCGGCCCTTACCGGGCGGAACGAGATCGCGGCGGTGGAAGCCTCCCGCCCCGAGGGGAAGGTGGGCGGGATTGGAGGTCTTGGCCCCCAACCGCCGCGAAAACTCGGCCTGGATCGAATCATGCATACAACCTGCAATCTTTCTCCGCGCCGTCATATACAGCGAATTCTGTATCTTGCAGGCCGCTCTTCCGGTAGGCGGACGCAGCGGTCCGGCTAAGGCTCGATGATGTGCTCGCGGATGGCGTAGCGCACCAGTTCGCTCATGGAGCGCAGGTCGAGTTTGCGCATTATGTTCGAGCGGTGGGTCTCAGCGGTATGGACACTGATGCCGAGCGCGCTGGCTACCTCCTTGTTGCTCTTGCCTTCGGCGAGGAACTGGACGATCTCCCGCTCGCGAGGCGTCAAGCGCTCGCCTCCCGCTTGGGCGGACTCTGCCGGGCCGGGGTTCAAGTAGCCCTCCAGCACCAATTCCGCCACTTTGGACGTGAAAAACGTCTTGTGCTGCCTCAGGTGCTCAACCGCGGTCACCACAGTATCGCCCAGATCAGTCTTCAGCAGAAACCCGCGCGCCCCGGCAGCCAGGGCCTCCCGGGCCAACCGCTCGGAATCGTGCATCGTGAGGATCAATACCTCCGTGTTGGGAAGCGCCCGCCGAATCTGCCGCGTGGCCTCCAAGCCGTTTAATTCGGGCATCCCAATGTCGAGCACCACGACATGGGGCCTCAGTTCCCTGGCTTTTGCCACGGCCTCGCGGCCGGTGATGGCTTCGCCGCAGATCGTCCAGCCCGGGCGTTCCTGAAGGACCTTCCGGAGTCCCTGCCGAATCAGCTCATGATCGTCTGCAATCAGGATTCTGGTCATCGGAGTGTTCGCTCCCGGATTGGTCTAAGGGAAGGCTGGCTCTGACCGTTGTGCCTGGGTGGCCCGACTCAAATTCCAATCGTCCGCCCAACTGGCGCAATCGTTCCCGCATCCCGGCAACGCCCACCCCCAGCTTACTCGGCGCCTTCTCGCCCGAGGCCGGGTCGGTCTTCAACTCGAGTCCGCGCCCTGCGTCCTGGACTTCCAGCCGTATTTCACCGCGCAGTTGGGTCAGCCTGATAGAAACCGTTTTGCTGCCGGAATGACGATGGACGTTGGCCAGGCTCTCCTGCAAGACGCGAAATATGGCCAGCTCCTTTTCCCTGGGCAGTCGTTCCAAACTCGGCGACACCTCCAGGTCCACGCGGAGGCCGCTCCGCTGCGCGAAGCCGTCCGCGTAATCCCGTACCGCGCCCGCCAGCCCCAGTTCCTCCAGCAACGGCGGATGCAGCAAATAGGAGAAGGTGCGCAGTTCGTCGGCGCACTGCTTCGCAAGGGCCTGGCACTCAGCCAGCGATTCCTGCGCCCTGGCATCAAGCGAGGAGGCCTGGGCGGTCAAACTCTTCAAGCCGAGCAGCAGCACCGCCAACTTCTGCGCCGTGGTATCGTGCAATTCCCGCGCCAGCCTCCGGCGTTCTTCGTCCTGTAGCCGCAGGAGTTGGCCGGTGAGTTGATGCAGCGCCTCCTCCGCACATACCCGCTCGGTGACATCTTCGTTGACGAAAACAGCCCCCACAATTACCCCCGCCGGGTTGCGGATGGGGGCCGAGGAGTTTAGGATTGTCTTCTGCTGACCATCGTAGGTATCGATATCAATCAACTCGTTCAGACTAGTCTGCCCCTCGGACAGCGCCCGCACTGAGGCCCAATTCTCCGGGGCGATCCTCTGGCCCGAGTCATGCCAGAAGCCCTTGGTCTGTGTCCATCGTTCACGGCCGGAGACGATCGTGTCGCCCCAAATGCGCTTCGACGCAGCATTAACGAGTATGATGTTTCCCGCCCGGTCCGTTACCGTCACGCCCACCGGAAGCGTGGCAAGGACCAGTTGCAGAAGCTCCTGGCTCTCCCGCACCGCCGCCTCCGCCTGCTGGCGTGCGGTGATGTCCTCGACGATGATCGTGACCCCGATGGCTTGCCCTTGCGCATTACGTTGCGGGGCGGCCGAGATGTTGCAAACCAGCGGAGAGCCTCCATTCTTTCGGCGATAGCGGACCAGCCCCAACGAAGGTTCTCCATCCATTGCTCGGCGGACCATGGCCAGATAGTCTTCCATCTCCTGCGGTGGGACACCAGGACATAAGTGGCCGATGGCCTCCGTGGCGCTCCAGCCAAACACTCGTTCCGCCGCCGGATTCCAACTCTCAATCCTGCCCTCCGCATCCACGCTGATGATCGGCAAAGGGGAGGCCTCCAGGATCACCCGCAACCTGGCATTCGTTTGCCACAACGCCTCTTCCGCCCGTTTGCGGTCTGTAATGTCCTGAGCGGTCCCGAATAGGCTCACAATCTTGCCCGCCGCGTCCTTCACCGCGTATCCGACTTCCCGGATAGTCTTCAACTGGCCGGCCCGCGTCAGCACGCGGTATTCAACCTCGAAAGATCTCCCGCTCGCCCAGGCTTCGGCCTGCGTCTGCAGCACCCGCGGCCGGTCGTCGGGGTGAACGCAACTCAGGAAAGCCTCATATGTGCCGTCAAATGCCTGCTCCTCGATTTCGAAAATCCGGTAAAGCTCTTTCGACCACCGCGCCGCATTGGTGGCGAGGTCAAACCGCCAACTGCCCAGCTTAGCCACCCGTTGCGCCTCTGCCAGGTCGGATTCGCTCGGGCGCAGCGCGGCCTCGGCCTGTTCGTGCGCCCTGTCGCAAGCCGATGGTCTTTCCGCACCTGGCGGGTGCGGCGGCAGATCGCTTGCGGAACCTGATGTTGCCCCGTTCACGGGTGCGTATTCTC
>PLZQ01000056.1 GCA_003152225.1 Limisphaerales bacterium
TCATATCATCTCCTTTCACTCAACAACGGAGGCTGCGGTGCCGGACGAAGTACCGGGCCTTTCTTCTTCTTCTCCGAGCGGTTCCGGCAAACAAATCCAGAGCGCGATATACAGCAGCAAACCCGTCCCGTAACAGAAGAGCAACAGCAGGAAGACCAGCCGCCAGACCCAAGACGGCAGTGGGGTGTGCTCGCCCAGCCCACCGCAAACACCACCCAACCACTCATCCTTTTTTGATTTGGTCAGGCGGCGAAGCGCACCGGCGAAATCCGAGAAGTTTGACGAGTCAGCAGGGCCGGGATGAGAAGCGGACGCATCGCCAGTCCGAGCGCCCCCCGAAACATGAAAGGCGACGCCGACCAGACCTGTTGCCAGCGCAATCAACCCCAAAATGGAAGCGGCCCTGCTGCCGCCCGTTGCCACCTTGAAGTCGTAATTGAACGCGCCATCGTTGAAACCCATTTGGAAGTGCGAGCCAGCCGCGAAGGCCGAAAGCACAGCCCCCAGCGCCGCCAGCAGGCATATGAGCAGTAACAACTTCACCTTTGGATTAGTCATCAAGGGTTAATTCGCCATGTTCAGGCGTGCTGACCATTAGAAAGCGGTCTTGAGTTTGTAACTGAGAGGCGGGCAGGCGTGCAAATGCCGAGTCTATCGCACGGCGGCAAGTTCTGCCTTGGGCTGGCCGCTTGAGAGCGGCATTGTAAATCGGCACCGAGGGTAACCGGAGCAACCCCAAAACTTCTGGCCCGCCCCACGCCCTTTGCCCGCCGTCCGCAGCACCATTTGTCGCTCGCACTTGGGGCACAGCTTCTTCGTATCCCGCAGAATTTCCAACGCAGCCGGGTCGAACCTGGCGTCTGTGGCCTCAAGCATCCGCGCCAGCCCCGTTTCGTTCACGAACTCGATGCCGTGCTTGTCGGCCAGCCGCTTCGCGTCCAAGGTGTGCCCGCCCAGCGTGATGAATGTGCCACGCTTTATGCCTGCGTCGGTAAGCGCCCCGAGAAACTCGCGCACGGCCTTCACGCCGACGTTCCAAGTCTTCCAGTACTTGCATTGGACGGCAGTGCGCGTTCCGTTCCTTTCGATTATCAGGTCGATGCCGCCATCTGGGTTAGCGCCCCCGCGTCTGCTGACGGCGTAGCCCTGCTTGCGGTAAACCAAGGCGACCACCTTCTCGAACTGGAACCAGTCGATGGAGCGCAGTTGACTGATGAATTACTCCGTCGATTGAGGCTTCTCCTTCGCCGGAGCCGAAATGATGGGGCTCATCCTTGGCACAACTGGAGCACCCGGCATAGACACATCAAAAGCGAAGCGCTGCGGAACCGCACTGCGCCGCGACATCAACTTGTAAATGCCAATGCCAAAGACAATAGCGACCGCGAGTGTCACAAGGAGGAGAATAATTGACCCGATACCTACCACCATTTGGTGGAGGAGAGTGGAAATGACACCCAAGGCCACGAAAAGCCCAACAAGTTGGGCGACGGACCATATCCAGTCATCATCTCGTCTGCGTCGTGCCATCGGTAGCGCTTCCGGGTCTGGCGTATCCAAAACAACCAGCCCGCAAATGACCCTGAGCAGCACCAACCGAGCCAAATCTATGCTGCGAAGTCCAATTTCGGCATCGCGACCAACCCAGAGAACCGCTGCTCCGTCTTGTTCCTTCTTATCGTAAACAACAGCACATTCCGGTGACTGCCACGGGCCAGAGCATTTGTTGCCGGCTCTGATGCAACCACGCCGAATTAAAGACGGCTCGATCCGCTCACACTCGCCGAGGCCGCTAAATCCGGTGCGACTGCATGCCTCACCACCCCCTAAGACGACACAATTCAAGCCAACCACAGAAAATACCAATGCTTGGGCTTATTCGACTTCGGTGGGGAGGACGGCTTTTTCTCCGGCTCTTCAGCGGATATGGTTTTGATCTTCACCACGCGGCTCCGAGGAATCACATACTCCCCGCCGTCGCTGCCCCTGAAATTGTAATTGGTCCCCTGGAGTTTGGGTTTGCTGACGGAGATGGTCCGGTCACCGTTGCTTAGTTCCATAAGGTAATGGCGCATGCAACCGCAGAGGACGACCAGACTGACCAAGAGCGTCAAAGCCAATCCGCGCTTGATTCTGGGCGCACACATTTCAGAGTGTTCTTCGTTCACGGAAACAGAAACTACACGTTCACCGTCGTCTTGGCGATATTCTCTGCGGCAACAGATGGTAATCCTTCGGGCTCTCCTCGCTTCTNNATTGCCGCCGATGCACCCCTTGGGCCGTCGCGCTGGGAACGGTTACAACGTCTCGGCGGCAGCAATCGTCTCGAATTGAGAAAAGATGTCGCGATAATTTCCGTTTAGGAACCTGACCACTTTCGCGTTGTCCAGCAGCTTCTTGATGTAGCCGCGAGCACACGTCAAATTCAGCACGTCGTCTCCATACGACTCCTCGACGGCTTTGAGGTCGTGCTCCAGCGATTCCATCTCTGCTTCCAGTCTGGCGATGTCCTCCGGCGACATGCCCTCTTTGGTTTTTGGTTCAGCCGGGTTTGACAGTTGGTCTTTGGGTGTGCCGAGCACCAACGCCTCCGCATAGCTTGGCTTTCTTAATCAGTAGCTTCTGGCGATGGCTCTCTCGGCGATACGCATTTACCAGGCTCTCCGTGCTGGTCAACCGCCGCTGTGGGTTCTTGTTGCCGCGCTGCTTGCCAATAAAGCGCCTTTGATCCATCAAACGCTTCACGAGGCGAATGGACAAGTAATTGAGTTTCTTTTCCTCGTATGCCTTTAGCAGCGCCCGCTGAGTGTCTGCGCCGTCTGTTTTTGCAATATCCATTGCGACTCCGAGTGGGATTCTTCCGCCAATGGCTGCATCCAACAGGCGCTCTTCCCCGGCTTTCTTTAGGGTGATCAACCCGCCGACCAGTGTATGGTCAATATCCAGCTTTTGGCTAACTGGACCGAAAATGCAGCCCAGAGTTGGGC
>PLZQ01000455.1 GCA_003152225.1 Limisphaerales bacterium
GGGGTTGAGTTCCAACGCCGGTGGCCCGGTTCGGCGGGGTGGGGGAATGGGGCGGCTAATTGCCAGGGGCCGCCTGTGCTTCGTAAACGCGGACGTAGTCCACTTCACAATAGTCCGGAAGACTGGCTTTCTGAATCTCTCCGCCCCACGTGCCGATTTCTTCGGTCAGCTTGACGTACTCTGGAACCTGGGAAACGCCGCCCGCTGAGCTGCGCCAGGTTTCCTGGCCATCTACGTAGAAGGTGTATTCCGTCGGCAACCAGAGCAGGCCGAAGGTATGCCAGCCTTCCATGATGCCGGGGCGGCTGAATTTTGTGCCGGCGGACTTGTGGGCCTTGCCGTAACCGTCCCAGTGCAGGTTCGAGGTCAACTGTCCGTCTCGCCACGGCACTTCAATGATATCGATTTCAGTGCCGTCCCGTCCTTCGTCGCCGACGTGGTTGACGCCCGGCGTCATCAACCAGAAAGCAGGCCAATGGCCCTGCTGCCTGGGCAGCTTGCAACGAGCGACGTAGTAGCCGAAAGCGTGCTCAAACTTGCCGGCGGTGTTGACGGCGCCGCAGGTATAGCGGTCACCATCCTTGCGCGTGCGCAATACCAGGCTGCCTGTACCGTTCAGGTAAGTGTCCTCCTTCACCCAATAGCCGTCGCGCCGTTTCCAGTCCCCCAGCCGATTCCACTTGGTCTCATCCAATTGCGGGCCGTCGAACTCGTCGTGCCAGGCCAGCTTCCATTGCTTGCTGTCGGGCGCGGGCGGCAGGAAGTCGTTGGTCGTCTGCGAGCGGGCCATGCCTGTGGCGAGGGTGGTCGCCAGCAGGCACGCGACGAACAACTTACCTGGCGGCCTTGAGGGCATCCATCGAGCGTTTGAAGATGGCTTCCGGCGAGCCGTCGGCCGAGATAGAAACCAGCAGCTTCCTTTTCCGATAGAAATCAGCCAGCGGCGCGGTCATTCGTTCGTAGGCTTCCATGCGCACGCGGATAGCTTCCGGGCGGTCGTCTTCGCGTTGGTAGAGTTTGCCGCCGCAATGGTCGCAGAGGCCCGGAACCTTCGGCGGCCTTGCTTCGATGTGGAACACCGCTTTGCAACTTGGGCAGGTCCGCCGCCCGCTCAAGCGAGCCACGACTTGCTCCAGCGGCAACTCATAGCTCAGCACGGCGTCGAGTTTCAGCTTCTCGCCGGCCAGCAGCTTTTCAAGCGCGGTGGCCTGGGCAACTGTGCGGGGAAAACCGTCGAGCAGAAAGCCGCCNNTGCCTTTGCCGACGCCCGGCGCGCCCAGCAGGACTAAACGGCGCGGCATTTTGTTGGGTTTGGGCGGCGGTACGCACTGCGTTGTTCCGCCTCGAATCCAGGCTTTTCGATCTTGTTTCGTTTCCATTGTAGCTTTCAGATTTTGCCGAGTGTATCCACAGCCGGGTGGTACGCCAGAATATAGTTGGCCGACGGCAGGTAAAGGAGCGCTTCCCGGCCTGCGCCCGGAGCGGTCAGGGTCAGAATCTCAGGGGAAAGGCTCTCCGTCATAACCCACAAATTGGCGATTGCTGCCCCTATTTTGACTCCGGAATTGAAGGCAAACCTCATCCACGAGAGGAAGGAACCCTCGCCACCGCAGTGCTCGCGGCCCCACGCGGTGTTGGGGACGCAGATCAAGTTCTGGCGAGCAAGCTGTGGCTGGGAGCTTGACGGGAAAACGGGAAGTAATTAGCGGTGCCCGCCATGCCCCCCACCACCAAACCCGCCGGCGTGAGAGCCGCCACCGTGAAAGCCGCCACCGCGATAACCGCCGCCGCGATACCCCCCACCGTGAAAGCCGCCGCCGCGGAAGCCCCCGTAGCCATATCCGCCGTAGCCAAATCCCAAACCGATCCCGATCGAGGGGCCGTAATAGTAAGGATACCCGCCATAGTAGTAAGGGTAGTCACCGTTGTAGTATGGGTAGGCCGGGGTCGAGTAGGGAATCGTATAGACGGTGGAGGGCGGAGCGTAAGCGGTGTCCGGCTGAACGTAAGTCGGCGCTGGTTGGGCATAAGTCGGGGCATATTGTGCTGGCGCCTGCGCGGCCGCAGCAGGATTGGCGTCCGGATAGACTGGCGCCTGCGGCGCAGCCGGCACGTTCTTGCGCTGGTCGAGCATGGTGCTGATCACGTGGTCAGACACCCCCTCGTTCCGCAGATAGACGATGTCCTTCGGAGCGAGATTGTAGATCGTGCCCGAGTTGCGGATGAAGTTCAGGGTGACGTCTTCACTGACTTGGGCCCGGCTGAGCTTGAGGACGTCGTCAACGCCATAAGGCAATTTGGCCGGTGCGGCATCGGTTGGGGCCGCGGTTGTGGTGGTCGGTGTGGAAGACGCCGGAGTTTGCGCGGTGGCGCCCAGCGCCACGAGGGTGGCCGCGCCGAGGCTTGCGAACAGGCATATGCGAGAAGTCCGCGTTTTCATAAGACGATAATCTTTTCTTTCTATATCAAGTTCGCCGGGAAAGGCCGGGCGGTCAAGCCCTCAACAGCCCTACCTGGCTCAGAGCCCTACTCCCTGCTCAGGATACCGTTGGTACTTGGACGCAGTAACCACGCCTGGTATTCGAGCCCGGCCGAGCCGCCGGCTCACCACTCGAACGTCAAAGCAACCGCCACGGTCGCATCGACGGCATTACCACCCTGTTGGAGTACGCGGAGACCGGCCTCCGTTGCGGTCGGGTGAACCGAAGCGACTATTCCGTGGATAGCTTCCGCATTGGCGGCTCCGGCGGTTGAAAGCGTGATCAGCATAATGAGAATTGCGGGAATCATCAGCGGTGCAACGGATGCCAGTTGGTGTTGTCAAATGTCAACCCATTCATTATTCATCAGGAGCGTTGCGACCGCTTGGGTGTTGGGATGCGTTGTGGCTGGGGGCAGTCGCAGGCCTTCGGTGACTGCGCTTTGATTATGAAGATTAAGATTGCACAATTCGGCCTTGGCCCGATCGGGCTCGAAACATTGAAACTCGCCGCCACGAAGCCCTGGGCGGAAATCGTGGGCGGCGTTGATATTGACCCGGCCAAGATTGGCCAGGACCTGAGCGCCCTGACCGGCGTGAAGGCGCTACACGGACGCCTGGTCTGGGGATCGCTTGAGGAGTTACTCGCGCACGCCCGTCCGGAGCTCATCTTCCACACGTCCGTGTCCAGGTTCAAAGACGCATTCACCCAGATCGAGCCGATGGCCCGCCGGGGCATTAGCGTGGTCTCTTCGTGCGAAGAGCTGCTCTTTCCCACGTTGCGCGAGCCCGCGCTGGCGGCCAAGCTCGATCGCGTCTGTAAGAAAGCCGGCGCGCGCGTGGTGGGCACCGGCGTGAATCCCGGGTTTGTCATGGACGTATTGCCGATCTGCCTTACCGGGGTCAGCCGGGATGTTACTGCGGTCCACGTGCAGCGCGTCGTGAACGCCGCCGCCCGCCGCGCCCCGCTGCAAAAGAAGATCGGCAGCGGNNCGGGCTCAAGGAGTCCCTCGCCCTCATCGCGCACTGCCTGGGCTGGACGGCGAAGAATATCGTCGAGACCGGCGACGCCGTGGTAGCCGATCACCACATCCGCACGCAGTTTCTGGAAGTGAAGAAAGGCCAGACTTGCGGCCTCCATCAGTACGCCCAGGCCACTGTGAACGGCAAGGTCCGCCTGACCCTGGACATCAAGATGTATCTCGATGCGAAGAACCCGCACGACGCAGTGCAGATTGAAGGCGTGCCGCCCCTGGACGTCGTCATAAACGGCGGCGTCGCTGGCGACCAGGCGACTGTCGCCGCCTTGGTGAATACCGCGCCGGGGTTGCTCAAGGCTCCGGCCGGGTTGCTGTTGATGACCGATCTGCCCGTGCCGCGGATCGCGTGACATCCTCCTGTTTGAACGCAGTTGCACCGTAACTGTCTGATTAAGCAGAGGTTAGTGTTATCATAGGAGTTTAAGGGGCTGGCTCTCCTCAGGGCCGCCCCTTTTTGTTTTGAACCAATACACCCCGGCTTTGTCAGATTAATATGGGGTTAGGTTAGGGTTTTTTCATAGGGGCGCAGTATTCGCTGACTGCGCCTTTTTTATTTCCTGCGTTTGCTGCAAAGCATCCCGCGTTCGTTCATCGTCGCCTGCGGACAGTTTTGTGGTTGGATAGTTTGCAGTCGAGGTGGTTGTCACGGTTTCGCACCCCCAGCTCCGTCTCCGGACAACTACCGAGTGCCGCAGGAAGAGAGCACCCGGCACTGTCTGAGCCATACTTTCTCGCTATTACCGCAATAGCAACAAGGTATTGGTGCGCATAGATAGCATGCGTGAGCGTGGTTTTGTTCTGAGGTGTCGAGCGCAAATATGAACAAAAGCGAACGAGAAACAGCATTTCTGGGACAGGTCCTTTCCTACGACGACACCGCCGAGAGTCGGAGCCTGAAGGCAAGCATCATCCGAGCGGAACAAGCCGAACGCTGCGTGCTCCGGGCGCTGCGCCTGCCGGTTCTGTTGCTCGTGGTGGCCGCTGTTGGCCTGGGCTATTGCAAGATGCTCTTGGATGGCAATGCTGCGAACATTACGTGGTCCGCCGAGCAGTCCATAGCAAATGGCTTCTACGGGGCAGGCTTGGGTTCGCTGTTTTCCGGGCTAGTCCTTTTGGGTCTTGTCGCCCTCTATCACAAGCGGACGAGTGAACGGCGAGCGGAAGGTCGTCGGTTCGCCGCGAAGCTGCTGGAAACTCGCCTGGGCAAGCCGATGCCCCTGACGCCACCCGGCGGTTCCGCACCAAGCAGGATCGCTTCCATTACTGATCTGCGGCCAACCGGGGTTAGGGATTATGCTGCAAGCCTGTAGTCCACCTGCAAATTCCAGCGGGCAGCCGCCCCTCGACGCGCTGCCAAAGGAGTCGGCGCTGAAGCAAAAGAAGGTCGAACTTAAGCCAACGACTCTCGAAGCCAGAATGGCCAAACTCGGCATCCGGCGACCCGGCTCCACCTTCGAGGGCTAGCGGCTTCTCCAGTATCCCCGTGACTGGGTTTTCGACACTCAATCGGGCGTAGTTTAACGCTCGCGGTTTTCTACAGCCCGCAAATAGGTTGCTTGCGCCCGTCCCGGACCTTTGCGAAAGTCAGGGCGTGAGATTGACGCTCGTGGCTGTCTGGTTCGTAGCTCCCTGTCTCGCGCTGCTTGATACCTGGGTAGTGGCACAATTAGTGGCGCAGCGGCAATCTCCGGCGTTCGGATAATAGGGGAAGCTTTGATTCTATCGGGTTGCCGGTGTGGCGAAATGGCAGACGCACAGGACTTAAAATCCTGGGCCCGTAACAAGGCGTGTGGGTTCAAGTCCCACCACCGGCACCAAACCGTGTTTCAGCCAACGGGGCGCCTTCGCGAGTTGCCTGTAA
>PLZQ01000360.1 GCA_003152225.1 Limisphaerales bacterium
GCTGGCTCGGCGTCAAGGAAATCACGGACAGCTCGCGGTGCTGCGGCGATGGCGCAGCGTGAAACGCGACATGCGCTTCCCCCTGCAGGGACAAAAAAGCCCGCGCAAGCACGGTCCGAGATCAATATTTGATTCCCGCAAAAAAGAAGGCTTTCTCATCGAGAAAGCCTTCTTGAACGTACGCCTTGCAGTGAATTGACGCTATTATCGGATCCGAGCTTCTGCGATCAGATTCCAGAGTNNACAAAATTGCCCGCGTTGCAATGCGCATCCGACTTCGATGCTGGGCTGCAGGTGATATCGCCGGTGCGCGCGCTGGATAGAACTGTCGCATTGTCAGACCAGGCCAGGCGGATTATTGCCGTCCCGGTGACGGTCTTGCCGTTTGTAACCGTCGATGTTGCTACGGTTACGGGCGAAGCTCCATACGCCTGGATGCTGGTCGGCGCCAAGGCGAGCGTCGGTACTACCCAGGCCAGCGAAATCGCGCCGGTGGGCGGCGTGGCTATGCAATTACCACAGTTGGCAATAGACTTGGTGTTGGTCGTCGCAAAGGCGGTCGCATCGGCAGTGAGGGTTGCAAGCGGCTGCGTTTGCAGTTCGGCGATGGTCATCGCGCGCGCCCGGGTCTTGAAGTACTGCGTCGCGTCGACTGTCGTGGGGCTGCTCGCCAGGTAATACTCGAATTTCCACGAGCTTTGTGCCGCAATGAGAGCGATATCGGCGTCGCTCATCGGCGTAGCGACGGCGAATATGGCGGTGTCTGCCTTGGCCGGATCACCGAGATTCTTGGCGTCAGCATAGACATTGCGGATGCGTAGGAAGCTGGTGGCGCTCGTGGAATTGGTGATCACACCAGTGGCGCTCACGCTGGATTTCTGCAGCAGCAGCGTGGAGGAACCGGCAGCCGGCACCAAGGTAACTGCATCGCCTTTGGGTGGCGTCACGACGACTTTGGCAAAGATGGGCTGACCTGAAGTGTCCAGGGTATTGTTCACGCTCAGGCTATACCCCGTGCTGTAATAGGTTGCGGCCGGCTGGTTCACGAAGGTGCGCAATTGATGATATGCGCTCACGCCGCCGCTGTATTTGTTCTGGTTGCCGATCGCCTTGAATTTGCCGGCCTCGGTCCTGACCATCAGGGTATTGTAGGTCGAGTTGCCCAAGCTGTCGGTGGCGCGATAGGCGATCACCACGTCGCCGTTGTCGCGCGTGAATTCATAGCTGCCGCCATCGAATTTCAGCCCGTTGCCGGCCGAAGTGAAAATGTTCTTGAAGGAGCCTGTGCTGCTTACGGCAAAGCCGTTGCTCTTGAAGCTTGCGGGGTCGNNCGGTAATATCGGCCGCGGTGGTTGCGGTGGCATTCACGCGATCGGTCAATGCCAGCGCATAGCAGGCCGTCATGCGCGGGAGCAAGTTGGCGATCAAGGTAGCGTTCGTGGTGGCGGTGCCTTTAGGAAGCAGGTCTGAGTCCTTCAAGGTTATGGGAGCCCCGGTGGTGGGATCTGTGTCGAGAGCTCCGGTGGTAGGTTTGGTGTTGGCGCCGCCGCCTAAGGCGATTACCGGAATCGGAGCGGTGTCAGACGCTACTTGCTTCACCGAGATTTCGATATTGACGCCGGTTGTTACGGGGGCGTCGGCCGAGGTTGCACCCGCGGTTGCGCTCGAAGGAGTGATGCTGATTTTCAGCGAATCGAGCACCTTGTCATTGCCTGTGCCGTCGGCAGTGAGCTTGCCATTCAGCGGGTCGGTAGTGTTGCCTACCGCGTCCGTGAGCGGCTTGATCAGTACGGCGATTTCAGAGACCTTGTCGCCAAGAATCTTGGCGGTGAACAAAGTCGGCGTGGCTTTCAGTTCGGCCGCCAGATTGGTGGGATCACCAGAGGGCGACAGCCTGGATGCGATCAGGTTGGTAATCGGGGTGATGTTCGTGTTGGTGTCTTTCGCTTCGGCGACCACGCTGACCAGGGTTACGGGAGCGTTCGTTACGGGGTCCGTCCTGGTGGCCTGCACCACGAACGGCGGTGTGGCGGTGAGCGGAAGAGTGATGCTGTAAACGCCAAGAGCATCGGCTTTGATCGCTGGATCTCCCGCCTTGGGGTACGAGTTGCCCTTGCTGTCGAAGACGGTGATGATTGCGCCGTCGAAAGGCGCGCCCGAGGCGGCCGTGCCGGTTACGGTGAAGCTAGTGGGGGCAACTACCGCAGCTGCAGGCGCGGGGTCGCCACCACCGCCGCCGCATGCCGCCAATGCCCCGACCAGCAACAGGCTGGCAGCGGTCTTACAGACCGATAAATAACTTTTCATTTTCTTCTCCCATTTCTGTTGTTTGAGCATGTTTCTCGATGCTCTTGAGTTTTCAACGGATGAATTTCCGTCCAACCAGATACTGCGCAATGCCTATTTCCCCCGCTTATCGCCCAACTCGCTGTAACTACGGCCTTCAGCGCTGCTCGAATTCCCCTCGCGCCGTCTTGCCGCCGATACAATCTGTCAAGCGCTGACATTCCACGTTCCTTCATTGGCCTAATGCCCAATGCGCGCAAGGTAAGTCAAACGGCGATAGCAGGCATCCCCCAAATAGGGTAAGTTTCCATATTGCAGCTACGGCGCCTGGAGGGCCCCAGCATGGGAACGGAAGAAACGGCGCTTGAGTTGATCGGGCTCGCCTACGACGCCGTGCTGACTCCGGAGAGATGGCCGGTGTTCATGGGACGGCTCGCCAGCGCGATGGGCGCACGTTCTGCCATGCTGCGCGAGGTCGATTACGACGCGGGGAGCGTGGGGCTTTTCCAAGCCGTGGGCTACGATCCAGCCTATGTGGCGGCCTACCGGGAACACTTCATCCACCTGGACTATTTCGCTCCCACGTTCCTCAACGCGCCCATTGGTGCTGTCGTTTTGGGGAGCGAAGCGGTTCCGTGGGAGCAGCAACGTAACACCGAGTTCTGCAACGACTACCTCATCGCCCAGAACATCCGCCACGCGATCGGCGGCACCCTGGCCCGTGACGAGCGTCATCAGCTGCAATTCGGCCTGCAACGGGAGCTGGGGCAACGCGATTTCGGCAAAGAAGACCAGAGGCTGATCCGCCTCGTCGCGCCCCACATGGCACGGGCGGTTCGAATCCACCGCCAACTCGCCGAGGTGACCACCCAGAAACATTGGGCCTTGTCTGCGCTGGATCGCCTGCGGGTCGGCGTGATCCTGCTCGACGGCGGAGGCAAGCCCGTGCACCTCAACCGCGCGGCGGAGCGTCTGGCCACCGGACACAGCGGATTCACCGCCGGACGGGGCGGGCTATCCGTGTCCTCCGCCACAGAAACCGCCCGGTTGCGGGGTCTGATCGACGATGCGGCCGGATCGGCAACCGGGCAAAGCAGTGCCCCCGGCGGGTGCCTGCGCGTCCGGGCGGCAGGCAGCGGCGAGGCGACGCTGCGGTTCCAGGTAATCCCCCTGCCACGGGGTCTTTCGGAAAGGACCTGGGAGCAGTTCTTGCCCGGGAGTTGTGTTGCGGTATTCATTTCTGCTTCTGGCGGGCCGCGCCTGTCATGGACTCGGGTGGCGGCCATGCACGGGATCACTCGCGCCGAGGCAAGGCTGGCCTCGATGCTGGCCGATGGAATCAGCTTGGAGGAAGCCGCCGAGGCCTTGTTGGTTTCCATCCAGACCGTCCGCAGCCAGCTCAAGTCGGTGTTCGCCAAAACCGGNNCCCAATGACCCATCCAGCCGTGCTCGGCGCCACTGACAATGCCCTGCGCCTGCGCGATGGACGTCGACTCGGCTACGCCGAATACGGCGCAGCGGACGGCATGCCAGTGCTGTTTTTCCACGGCGCACCGGGCTCGCGTCGTTCGATATTTGCCGACATGGCCGAGACGGCGGCACAACGCGGCGTGAGGTTGATCGCCCCCGACCGACCGGGCTATGGGCTGTCCGATCCCTTGAGCGGACGCTCGGTCCGCGATTGGACAACCGATGTACTGGCTTTGACGAACGCTCTTGGCATCGACCGGTTCAAGCTCATTGGCTTCTCGATGGGAAGCCTATACGCGCTCGCCTGCGCTCACACCCAACCCGCGCAGGTGGAACGCGTAGCCATCGCCGGCGGCCTGGCGCCCATGGGCGTAGCAAGGGTGAGCACAGAAATGTCGGCGACTGCGCGTTCACTCTATGATCTCGCCCGATCCGATCCCGGCGCCTTGCGTCAAATGATGACACCCCTGGCCGACTCTGCCACCGACCTTCTTGCAGCCATAGCGGCATCCACGCCGGTAGCGGATCAGATGTTGCTTGCCGCTCGCAGCCCATGGTTCGAGGCGGATTTTTCCGAATCGCTGCGGGGCGGGATCGAGGGCATAGCTTGCGATTTTGTACTGGCAGCGGGCGAATGGACGTTCCCGCTGACAGAGATTAAAGCTACAGTCGATCTTTGGATTGGAACGGAAGACCGTAATACACCGCCAGCCATGACTCGTCACCTTGCGTCCGCACTTCCGCATAGCCAACTATTCGAACTGCCAGGCGAAGGGCATTTCTGCCTCTACACTCACTGGAATGAAATCCTGAATCGACTGACGGCCTGATTCGGACAAAACGGGAAGGCGCGAGTGCGTCCGCTTTTGAGAACCAAAACTCAAAGGCAGGTTCTGGCCGATCTCGGACGAACTGATCTCCAGATCATCAGACAGCTTTTGTCAAATCAAGTCTGGATCAATACAGCTAAACCTTGGGCACTACCGGGCGCCTCGCCGCGCTCGGAAATCGCCTCGCACTCTTTCAGCACGGCTTCTTCCACAAAATCGGTGAGTTCGTCGATGATGGACGCGCCCTGGTTGGGATTCTCGTTCTTCGCCAGGCCCCACTCGCGGTTGATGATGAGCTGGATCGCCATCGCGCGGCGCACCGAGTCCTCGGTGGGCGTGGTGATGGTCATTTGTGTTTGCGCACCAACACGCATGTGCAATTTCAGAAACCCTTGTCGACACGCTGGTTATAATGCATTCGGAGCTTGATCGATCGACCTCGTGCTCATGGGCAGGAACAGATGCGAGTCACAATCGAAATGCATGGTCCGCTTCAGCGCTTCAACCAGGGTGGACAGCCAAGAGCGGAACTGGACGTAGAAGATAATCTAACCGTGCGCGATTTATTGATGCGCCTGGGTATGGACATGGACGAGCCCTGGAACGCTGCCTTAGACGGCACACTGGCCAGTCCCTCCGACAAAGTATCCGACGGGTCCTTGCTCCTGGTATTTCCCCCCATCGAGGGGGGATGATCCCTGCGCGTCCAACTTTGAATTGAGGGAGAGCGAGCACCATGGTTCAAGGACTGGCCAACAAGATCCTGCGGGTTGATCTATCCAACGGTCGCGTCTGGACCGAAGAGCAAAATGAGCTTTTCTACCGACGCTACCTGGGCGGTGCCGGAATCCTCAGTTACTACCTGCTGAAAGAACTCAAGCCCGGCGCAGACCCTCTGTCGCCCGAGAATGTTCTCGTCTTCGCCCCCGGTCCCGTAACCGGCACGGTTATGCCGGGCGGCTCCCGTCTCTGCGTCGGCGCGAAGTCCCCGCTCTCAGGCGGCATAGCGAAATGCGAAGCTGGGGGGTTCTTCGGCTACGAGTTGAAGCGCGCGGGTTTTGACGCCCTCGTGGTACAGGGCAAAGCCGATCACCCGGTGTACCTGTGGATCGACAACGGCGCGGTCAAGATCAAGGACGCGTCGCATCTATGGGGGCAGACGGTGCTGGCGACCCAGGACGCGATCGAAGCGGAGTTGGGCGAGAAACGCGTCCGCACCGCGACCATCGGGCCTGCAGGCGAGAACCTGGCCGCCATCTCCTGCATCATGACCGACCTCCGCAACGCGGCCGGCCGCGGCGGCCTCGGNNGAGCCGGAGAAGATGCGTGACCTGGCCCGCTGGATGAACACCAACTACATGAACTTCAGTATTGCCGCAGGCTTTCACGAGCTCGGCACCGGCGCGGGAATGGTGAGCGGGAACGCCATCGGCAACCTCCCGGTGCGCAATTGGCGCGACGGGCAGTTCGACGATGCGGCGATGATCCAGGCCGACGTGTTGCGCGACAGCTATGGGGTCGCCATGGAGGCGTGCCCCTCCTGCCAGATCCGCTGCAAGAAGGTGGTGGAACTGGAAAACGAATCCTATAAGGTGGATCGCAGGAACGGCGGCCCCGAGTACGAAACGCTTGCCGCGCTGGGCTCGCTCCTGGGCATCAACGATCTCGCGGCCATCTGCCGCGCGAATGAGCTTTGTTCCCTCTATTCGCTGGACACGATATCTCTCGGCGGCACCATCGCTTTCGCCATGGAGTGCTTCGAGAAGGGAATATTGACGCTCAAAGATACGGCGGGCATCGATTTGCGCTTCGGCAATGCCGACGCCATGCTGAAAGTCATTGAACTCATCGCGCAGCGGCAGGGCATCGGCGATATTCTGGCCGACGGCAGCCGCGCCGCCGCTCGGCGCATTGGACGTGGCGCGGCGGAGCTTGCGATGCAGGTCAAGGGCATTGAATTCGGCATGCACGAGCCCCGGTTGAAACAGGGTCTGGGGCTGATCTATTCGATCGCCGCGCAGGGCGCCGACCACATGGCCGGCGCGCACGACACCTTTTTCATGCAGGAAGGACGCGGCATGGAGCCCGTGCGTAGCCTGGACAGTCTCGATCCCCTGCCTGCCGATGACCTGAGCACGGCCAAAGTGGACAGGGTGAAGAACCTGCATTTGTTGAGAAACTTTTCCGATTCTCTGGTTACCTGCAATTTCGTTCCCTGGACCCTGCGGCAGCAGGTGGACATGCTGCGTGCCCTCACCGGCTGGGATTACACGGATTTCGAGGCCTTGCGCCAGGGAGAGCGTGTCGCCACCATGGCCCGGGTGTTCAATCTCCGCGAGGGCTTGACCGCGGCGGATGATCAACTGCCCCAACGGTTCTTCTCGCCCACTCCGCGGGGGGCTTTGAAAGGCACTGCCATCGACCCGGAGGCAATGAAGCGGGCGAAGCGGACGTTCTACATCCTCATGGGCTGGGACCCGATCACCGGTGTTCCCACGCAGGAGAAGCTGGAACAACTGGGCATCGCCTGGGCCGTCGCGGAAGCGGTTCCCGCCTAGGTTCGCAGCTACGCCTAGACGGCCGGATTCGACCCTAACCGGCCCTTCGCTCTGCACCGAAGCGGTCATTGGTTAGCGCCTGGTTGATTACTAGCCCCTCATGACAAAAATCAACAGCCTCCTGAAACACTCCTGATACAAAGGTACATACACAACGACCGACCAAGGTGAAACATGGCAACCAATATCAAGGGGACCCGGACCGAAAAAAACCTGCTCGCGGCCTTTGCCGGCGAATCGCAGGCGAGGAACAGGTACACGTTCTTTGCGGGGGCTGCACAAAAAGAAGGGCTGATGCAAATCGCGGACATCTTCGAGGAGACTGCAGCGCAGGAAAAGGAGCACGCCCAACGCTTCTTCAACTTTCTTGAGGGTGGGGACGTCGAAATCACCGCAGCTTTTCCGGCAGGAGTAGTTGGCACGACGCTTGAGAACCTCAAGGCCGCAGCCGCCGGCGAAGAACACGAATGGACAAGCCTGTACGCGGATTTTGCCAAAGTGGCGCGCGAGGAGGGATTCAAGGATGTGGCTCTCGCGTTTGAGCGCATCTCCATCGCGGAGAAGCAGCACGAGAAGCGCTACCGCGATTTCGCGAAGAACCTCGAGGAAGGACGCGTGTTCAAGCGAAACGGGACCGTGACCTGGCGCTGCCGCAACTGCGGTTACCTGCATGAAGGGCCGGAGGCCCCGAAGGTGTGCCCNNCGTGCCTACATCCGCAGTCGTATTTTGAACTACTCGGCGAGAACTGGTAGCTCAGGCCCATCCTTTTTCCACTTTTCTATGTGAAAGGACAGCATCATGACCGAACCCGTGTGCGCCCAAAAATCCCCCTACGCGGTTGAATTGGCGCCAGGAGATTACTACTGGTGCGCCTGTGGCCTCTCCAAGAAGCAGCCCATGTGCGACGGCTCGCACAAG
>PLZQ01000323.1 GCA_003152225.1 Limisphaerales bacterium
CGGCGCCGATCATCGAGGGAGCCTTCGTCACGAACCTGTTCCGCATCGCCCAGGAGGCGGTTAACAATGCCATCAAGCACGCGCAGGCCAGCCACATTGTGGTGACGCTGTCGGCGGACCGGGAGCAGATTGGTCTCGCGATTGAGGATGACGGAACGGGTATTCAACCGGACTCCAGTGTGGCTCGTGGGATGGGGACGCACCTGATGAATTACCGGGCGCGCATCATGGGCGCCGCGTTGCGCATCGAGCCGCGCCCGGCGCGCGGCACGCTGGTAAGTTGTTTGGTTCACCGCGAGAACCTCACGGAACAGAATTCCTATGTGGGACGAGACTGAGAACCGCAAGACCAGAGTATTCCTGGTGGATGATCACCCGCTGGTGCGGGAGCACCTCACCGCGCTGATACAGCGGGAGGCGGATTTGGAGGTCTGCGGAGAGGCGGCGGATGCGCCGACCGCCTTGGAGCTAATCAGCCGGCAGTCCCCGGACCTGGTCATCCTGGATATTTCCCTTAAGCAGTCCAACGGCCTGGAGCTCATCAAGGACCTGAAGCAGAGGTGGCCGAAATTGCCGGTGCTGGTGTTGTCCATGCACGACGAAATGCTGTATGCGGAGCGGTCCTTGCGGGCCGGCGCACTTGGGTACATCACCAAGGAGGAGGCGACGGTCAATGTGCTATCAGCGGTCAGGAAAGTATTGGGCGGGGAGGTGTATTTAAGCGAGCGGATGGCCGGGCGCGTGATGAAGCGGATGGTTAGCAGGGCCAAGGATGAACTGGGCTCGCCGCTGGAGGTGCTGACGGATCGTGAATTGGAGGTGTTCCAGATGCTGGGCCGGGGCATGGGAACGCGGCAGATCGCCGAAGAGCTGCGGCTGGGGATCAAGACCGTCGAGTCTTGCCGCGCGCGCATCAAGGAGAAGCTGCAGTTGCAGGATGGCAATCAATTGCTCCAGCACGCCATCCAGTGGGTGCAGAGCGGGACGCGTGGATAGCCGATAGCTGCTCATCGGCAGCTCTTTATAGGCTCTGGGCTGAACCCTTGCCTCTTGTCGCCGGAAGATAGCCTTTCCAGCGGTACCCTGCAAGGAGCCCGGTTAGCCTCTCGCCCGCACGGCGGCAGCAATCTCCCCGAAATAGTGATTCTTCTGAACAGCTAGGAAATCGGTTATCGCATGGTCATTCGTGTTTTCGGGATCACAACGCTCCAAATGCATTCGGAAGCGACACTTGGGAATGGCGAAGAATCCGTACCCTGCCGCCTTCAGTATCTCAAAGACCGGCTGGTCACCTAGTCGCCCTTCCCATTTCTCAATGAACTCGAACAAGATGGCCTGGGGCCGAATCGATTTGAGGACGTGTGAGCCACCTCGAAAAACCTCAGCCTCGAAACCCTCGACATCAATCTTGATCAGGCGTATGGCCTCGGTTTTTTCGCTGGCTACAATTGAATCAAGCGTCCGGACCGGGACGAAGACGCTTTTGCAGTCGGTTATACTATCGTTGAGAATGAGTGAGCCGGATCCTGAATTGCCTCCTCGAATACGCAACTCCATCTCTGCCATTCTTGCGCCCAGGGCGATCGGGTGTGGGTGAAGGTTGAGCGCGTGGTTACGCTGAATTGTTTTCTCAAGGATCTTGTATAGTTCAGGGTTTGGCTCGAAGGCGTGGACTTTCCCTTTTTCACCAACGAGTTGTGCCAACCTCAGCGACACGATGCCTATGTTCGCCCCGATATCGAGCACCGTGTCCCCCGATCTAACAATTCGACCGCAAACCCAACTGATCTTACGATCCAGATCGCCGGTATAGAACGCAGTTCGGCCGACGAGGTCATTGAGGCAAGTTAAGACTTCCCCACCCTTGACACGCGACCAAACGAACTCGTCACTCGTGCCACCCAGACGCCGAATCAGAGGATGGTTCGCAAGCCGGATCCCTCCACTGTAAAGTGGGTATCGCCTGGTCACAGTGGCCAACAGCGATTGTCTAAGACTGGGCACAAGGTTTCATTCTAAGGTATCATCACCAAAGAGGATGAAGTCTTGTACTCAAAGGGGTTTGAAGTCAATGCCGCCTCGCGTGGGCACTGGTCACGTCCAAGGTGGAAGGCTGCTGGCGACGGAGAGCAATGAGCGCGTTCCAGCAAGGGCAGGGTGAGTCGAGCGCATAATCGGCAGCCGCAAATTAACCGCCCATCCCAAGAGCCCGCTCGCCGGACCTTGCTTTGGAATCGTTTGTGAGGGATTCCCTCACAACACAAACGGGGATCGTCCGTCTATTCACCTCGCTGGGGAGGATTAATCTATTCTCATTCTCCACGGGTTTGGAACTGGTAGCGGCCCGGCGATGGTCGGCGTGGCCGCCCTGAGTGTCGTGGAGCAAAGAGAACTCGTGAGATGTCAAACAAGAGCGAGCGACCCAAGGCAAGGGTGTTTTTGGTGGACGACCACCCGCTGGTGCGGGAGCACCTGACGGCGCTGATCCAACAGGAGGCGGATTTGGAGGTGTGTGGAGAGGCGGCGGACGCGCCGTCGGCCCTGACGCTCATCCACCAACGTAATCCAGGCCTTGTGATCCTGGACATTTCATTGAAGCGCTCTCACGGGCTGGACCTGCTGAAGGATTTAAAGGGGTTCCGGCCTAAGCCGGCGGTGCTGGTCTTATCCATGCACGAAGAGACGCTCTACGCGGAGCGGGCGTTGCGGGCCGGCGCGCTCGGGTATATCACCAAAGAGGAGGCGATAGTCAATATTCTCTCGGCCATTCGGCGGGTGTTGGCCGGGCAGGTGTACCTGAGTGCCCGAATGGCTGGCCTGGTGATGGAACAGTTGGTGAGCGTTGAACGAGCGCCGACTGAGGAGGCCTAGATATGAATCTGCGGGCGGAGCAGGTTCCGGTTTGGCTGATGGCATTGACCTGCTTGCTGGCCTGCCGCGGGACCTTGCGGGCCTATGATTGGCAGCCGCCGCCCGGCAAGATCACCGTGCTGGCGGTTTGCGCGCACCCGGACGACGAAGGCATTTTCTTTGGCGGCGCCCTGACTTACTACAGCTCGGTGCTGCGTCTGCCGACGATGCTGGTGTGTATGACCTCCGGCTGGGGCAGTGTCCGTGACGACGAATTGCGGTGTGCAGCGTGGACTTACGGCTTGCGCTACGACCCGATCTTCGGGCGCTTCGATGATCGCAATACCGGCACTTATACGAACACCCCCTACGGCACCAACACCATCGATATGTGTTGGGACTTGTGGGCGGACGGCGTGCTGCAGTGAGACGGCAGCGACGTAGCTGCCGGCAAAGCACGGGCCATCAACTTTGTCGCGGAGCAGATCCGGCGTTACCGACCCGACGTAATTATCACCCAGGATTTGAATGGGGAAACCGGGCACGACAATCACAAGGCGACCACTTATGCGGTGACGCACGCCTTCTTTGTTGCGGCCGACCCCAACGCCACGGCCACGAACCTGGTCGGGCTACCCCCTGGCAAGCCCAAAAGCTTTACGTGCATCTTTACCCTACCAACCGGCTATTCCATCAATTCTGGGAAACCCCGTACCCGGCGCTGACCGGCCTAACGGCGCACCAGGCTGCGAACACTGGTCTGACTTGCCATATGTCCCAGGGTCCCCTGCGCTGGATCGGCGCCAGTGTTTATCCCCCTGGGGGCATGTACAACCTGTGGCCGGCCGAATGGTGGGGGCTGTATGCCTCGATGGTGGGGCCGGACACAGTTTTGAGCAGTAATACCGTAGCGAATGGCTATGCAGTGCCGGCCGGCGTGGCAGCGGGAGATTTCCTGCAAAACTTGGCCATTTCCGAACTCTACTTCACCGCCATTCCGCACTCTGCCACCGTTCGAGCGGGCGCCTCCATAACCCTGTCCGCGGCGGCGGCGACAACCGGATCGCCGCTCGGTTATCAGTGGCAGGTCAACGGAGGCAGCCTCGACGGCGTCACGGAGGCGAGCCTGCTGCTCAGCAACGTGCAGCCAGCCGACGCCGGCAGCTACACGGTGGTGGTGACTAACACAGCGTCCTCCATCACCAGCGCTGTAGCGGTGCTCACCGTGCTCGTTCCGCCCGTCATTATCGTCTCCCCGCAGATCCGCACGAACCTCGCCGGCACCGCGGCTACCTTTAGCGCCGCAGCCAGCGGCGTTGGCCCCTTGAGTTATCAATGGCTGCTGAATGGGATTAGTTTGCGCGACAATGGGCACGTCCTGGGAGCCATTGCCGGCACCTTGAACATTGCGAACGTGCAGCCGGCTGACGCCGGCAATCTCGCGCTGGCGGTCAGCAGCCCCGGTGGCGTAGCGGTCGCTTCGGTGGCGACCCTGGTCGTCGAGGTGCCACCACCCTGCCAGCCGGCTCCGCCCGACCTGGTCGGCTGGTGGCGGGGCGAAGGGAATGCCGACGACCTCGCCGGGACCAACAACGATGCGTGGCAAGGTAGTGCAACCACCAGCACCCTGGGCATGGTTGGACAGGCTTTCAGTTTCGACGGCACGAATGACTTCGTTCAGATCCCTGACGCTCCAGAGCTGAATCCCACGAACCTGACGATCGAAGCCTGGGTGCTTTTTAGCTCATTGGACTCGGACGGCTCTGGCACTTCTCCCCCGGGCCAGCAATACATTGTCTTTAAGCAAAACTCCGGCGGCAACACTTCTGGCGGCTACCAGTTGGGCAAAGCCCGCACTGCCGACGGCGACGTTTTCTCATTCGTCGTTTCCTCCGCGCCCGACCAGCCGTGCAGCCTCCAATCCACTACCCTCGTGGCCACCAGCGTGTGGTACCACGTGGCGGGAGTGCGAGATTCCAATTTCACCCAGCTTTACGTGAACGGTCAGCTCGAAAGCGAAACCAACGTTGATTTTCCCCAAGACTATGGCGCTAACGCCCTTTTCTTCGGCTCCTCTGGCGACCCCTTCTGGGACTCCAAATTCGCGGGTCTGCTGGACGAAGTCTCCCTCTATAGCCGGGCGCAGTCCGCGGACGAAATCAATGCCATCTACAACGCCGGCGCCGCCGGCAAATGCCTGGAGGCCGCCTTCACGACTCAGCCCGAGAGCCAGACGGTCCTGGTCGGCTCCAATGTCACCTTCACCGCGACTGCCCGGGGACCCGCCTTGAGTTACCAATGGGTTTTCAACGGCACCAACATCGTCGCCGGGGCCACCGATCGCACGCTGTCGCTGGCCAGCTTGACGTTGTTCCAATCAGGCCAGTACTCTCTTATTGCCAGCAACCTGGCCGGCGCCGTCTTCAGCCAGCCCGCTACGCTCACGGTAGCGCCGATACGGGGAATCGTGATGCCCATTACGCTTTCCGGCGACATCGGCAGCTCGTGGCGCATCGATTACGTCAACGATCTTGGCTCCACCAATAACTGGGTGACACTGGCGATGGTAACCCTGACCAACACGTCCCAGATCTACTCGGATACCACCGCTTTGGGGCAGGCGCACCGCTTCTATCGGGTCGTTCAATTGCCTTGACCAACTGGGAAGGCAATCACAGCGACATTCGTGCGATGACTGGCAAGTTAACACTCCGCGCCGGGCAAGTGCGCCGCCAACTCCCGGGCTTGCTGGATCAATTCCCAGTCTGAGGTTAGATCGCCAAACCGGAACCGCGGCATGCCGCTTTGCTGCTGACCGAGCAGTTCGCCCGGTCCGCGCAATTGCAGGTCGGCCTCGGCGATGCGGAAGCCATCGTTGGTTTCCTCCAGCACCTTCAGTCGCGTGCGGGCCTCCCGGCTCCGGGCGGCGGCCACCAGGATACAATAGGAATCGTGGGCGCCCCGGCCAATCCGGCCGCGCAGTTGATGAAGCTGCGCCAAGCCGAACAGTTCGGCGTTCTCGATCAGCATGATCGTGGCGTTGGGCACATCGACGCCGACCTCGATGAGCGAGGTCGCCAGGAGCGCTTGCACTTTCCCGGTACGGAACGCGGCCATCACCTCCTCCGTCTCTTTGGGCCTCAGCCGACCGTGGACGAGGCCGACGCGGGACGGCGCCAGCGTCTGCTGCAAGCTTTCGTATTCTTTCGTGACGGCCTTGACCCCGTTCGGGCCGCTCTCCTCGACGCGCGGGTACACCACATAGGCCTGCCGGCCCTCCGCCAGCTTGGCGCGGATGAACGCCCACACCTTCGGCAGCTTATCGGCCGCGCGCACGAACGTCTTGATGCTCCCACGGCCAGGGGGCAGTTCATCAATCGTGGATATGTCCAGTTCGCCATATAGCGTCAACCCCAGCGTGCGTGGGATGGGGGTGGCGGTCATTACCAGCAGATGAGGGTAGTGGCCTTTGCGCACAAGCTGCTCGCGCTGGGCCACGCCGAACTTGTGCTGCTCGTCAATAATCACCAGGCCAAGGTTGTCCGGCGAGAACCCGCCTTCAAGCAGCGCGTGGGTGCCGATGGTGAGCGTCGGTTGCTGCTGGCCGCCGGCTCCCGGTTTCTGACTTTGGACCTTAGACTTTAGACTTTGGACTTGAGCCGTCTTCCGGCTCCCCGTCTGCAATTCTACGGCGATGCCCAACGGCTCCAGCCAGGTGGTGAAATTCGCATAGTGCTGTTCCGCGAGGACTTCCGTCGGCGCCATGAGCGCGACGTGGT
>PLZQ01000147.1:0-4134 GCA_003152225.1 Limisphaerales bacterium
AGATGAGGGTGACCAGCACGTCCTGGCGGTTCGCCATAGTAGCCAGCAACTCCGCGGTGTTGGCCTGAACGGAACGGCGGACATGGCCGAAGAAGTCCAGTTCCCAGGTGGCATCGAAGCCGGCGTTGTAAAGGCTTAGCTCGCGTTGGGAGCGGGTCAGCGGGAAGGGCGAGGAGTCCACACTGGACAGGGATTTAGTCCAGCCGGCATTGGCGTTGGCGGCGGGAAACAGGTCGGCTAGGGACCCCATGCGGAGGGCGCGCGCTTCGAGCACGTGGGCGGTGGCGATGCGGAGGTCCTGGTTGGTGGCGACCGCGCGGCTGACGAGGCTGTTGAGGATGGGGTCGTTGAACCCTTGCCACCAGGTGACGGCGGTGCGCGCCGAGGTGATGTTGGTCTGGCTGCCATTGGCGAAGGCCGCGCTGACCTCTGTCTTGGGTGGATGGAAATTCGGCCCGGCGGCGCAGCCGTTGAGGAGAAGCGCTGAGACGGAGCCGACCAGCAGCAGGGCCAGCGTGGCGCCCGGGACGGCGGCGTTTGGCATAGCGCTCTTGGCGACCGGCTTCTTGCGCTCCAGTGCCCCGCGAATAACCACGTAGAAAACCGGCGTGAGGACGACCCCGAAGAAAGTCACGCCCAACATGCCGAAGAATACCGCGGTGCCGATGGACACGCGCATTTCTGTCCCGGCGCCGCGGGAGAGCATCAAGGGGATGACGCCGAAGGTGAACGCAAAGGAGGTCATCAGAATCGGGCGCAGGCGCAAACGCGAGGCCTCGATGGCAGCCTCGGTCCGGCTCCGTCCGGCATCCTGTAGTTGCTTGGCGAACTCGATAATGAGGATGGCGTTCTTGCAGGCCAACCCCATCAGTACCACCAGCCCAATCTGCGTGAAAAGGTTGTTGTCCATGCCCCGCATCCAGACGCCCAGGATCGCAAACAACAGGCACATCGGCACGATGAGAATGATCGCCAGTGGCAGCGACCAGCTCTCGTATTGCGCCGCCAATACCAGGAACATCATCAGCACGCAGAGCGGGAAGATGTATAGGGCCGTGTTGCCGGCCAGGAGTTGCAGCAAGCTCAACTCCGTCCACTCGATCTTCATGCCCCGCGGCAGGACTTTGTCGGCCAGGTTTCCCATGAGCCGGATGACATCCCCGGAGCCGACGCCCGGCGCGGTGTTGCCGGTGATTTCGGCGGTGGGATACATGTTGAAATGGCCTGCCAGCACGGGGGCGTTGATGTCCTTAATCTTCACCAGTGTGGCGATCGGCACCATCTCTCCGCCGGCATTGCGCGTCTTGAGGTTCTTGACGTCGCTCGGCTTGGCCCGGAAGGGCGCGTCGGCCTGCGCGGTCACGTGGTACGGCCGGCCATACAAGGTGAAATCATTGACATACAATGAGCCCAGATAGACCGAGAGCGTGTCCCAAACCGAGTCGAGCGGCACGTGCATGGATTCGGCCTTGGCGCGGTCCACGTCCAGGTACACCTGCGGCACGCTGGCGCGGAAGGTGGAGAGCGCCTGGGAGATCTCGTTGGTCTGGGCCAGGGCGGCGCCGATCAATTCCATGGTCGCCTTCTGGAGGGCCGGGTAGCCCAGGTTGGCGCGGTCCTCGACCTGCAGCTTGAACCCGCCCAGGGTACCCAACCCGTCCACCGGCGGGGCGCCGAACACCCCGATGTATGCCTCCTGGATGTTGGCCGCGGCGATTCGCTTCCTCGCGTCGGCCATAATGGCCTCGCCCGTCAGCCCCTGCTTGACTCTCTCATCAAACGGTTTCAAGCGGATGAACATGCTGGAAGCATTGGCGCTGTTGCCCAGGGCCACCAGTGACAAGCCGGCGAATTCCGACACCGCCGCCACTCCCGGCGTGTTCGTCAGCAACTGCACTACCCGCTGGCTGACTAGCTCCGTGCGCTGGAGGGACGCGCCGTCCGGAAGCTGGAGGTAGCAGAACATATTGCCCTTGTCTTGGGACGGAATAAAGCCCGTCGGCACTTTGTGGAAACCGAACCAGGTCAAGGCCAGCAGACCCGCGTAGAGCACAAGGGTGACGCCGCAACGCCGCAGCACCCCGCCCAACGCCCGAACATAGTTCGTGCGGCCGCCCTCGAACACGCGGTTGAAGCCCCGAAACACCCAATCCACCGAGTAATGCATAACGCGGCCAAGGAAATCCTTGGGAGCGTGGTGCGGCTGGAGCAGCAGCGCGCACAAGGCCGGGCTGAGCGTCAGCGAGTTGAACGCCGAGATGAGTGTCGAGATCGCAATGGTCAGCGCAAACTGCTGGTAGAATCGGCCCGTGATGCCGCTGATAAAAGCGGTGGGAATGAACACGGCGCTCAGCACCAGCGCAATGGCGATCACCGCGCCGCTGACCTCGTCCATCGCCTTATGAGTAGCGTCCACCGGCGAGAGCCCCTCCGCGATGTGCCGCTCCACGTTCTCGACCACCACGATGGCGTCATCGACCACAATCCCGATCGACAGCACCAGCCCGAACAACGAGAGGTTATTGATCGAGAACCCGAAAGCCTTCATAGCCGCGAAGGTGCCGATCAGCGATACCGGCACGGATACCAGGGGGATCAGCGACGCCCGCCAGTTCTGAAGGAATAGCACCACGACGAAGATCACGAGAATGATGGCGATGATCAGGGTCTCGATCACGGCCCGGATGGACTCCCGGATGAAGGCCGAGGTATCGAATGCGATCCGGTACTCCAGCCCTTCGGGAAACTCCTTCTTCAGTTCCTTCATCGCCGCCTCGATGGCGTTGGCCGTCTCGATGGCGTTTGAGCCCGGCTGCTGGAACAATGCAATTGCCGCTGCCGGCCGGCCGTCGAGGCGGCTATCAATGCTGTAATCGGCCGCCGCCAGCTCAATACGGGCGACGTCCCGCAGCCGAGTGATCTGGCCCTCGGCCTGCGCCTTGAGGACTATGTCCCCAAACTCCTCGGGCGTTACCAGCCGTCCCTTGGTCACGACCGCCAGTTGGAACTGGTTGTCAGGTGGCTGTGGCGACTGGCCGAACAGCCCCGCCGCCACCTCTACGTTCTGCCGGCGGATCGCCGCCACGATGTCGCTCGCGGTCAGGCGGCGCGCGGAAGCCTTGTTCGGATCAATCCAGATGCGCATGCAGTAGTCGCGCGCGCCAAAGATGACCGAGTCACCCACGCCCGGCAGCCGGGCCAGCACGTCCCGCACGTGCAGGTAGGCGTAATTGCTCAGATACACCGGGTCGTACTTGCCCGAGGGCGACACCAGGCTCACGAGCATGGCGATGCTGGGCGAGCGTTTGCGCGTCACCACGCCGAGCGAGCGCACTTCCTCCGGCAGTCGGGGCAAGGCGCCGTCCACGCGGTTCTGCACCAGCACCTGGGCGGTGTTCGGGTCTGTGCCGACCTTGAAGACGATCGAGAGCCGCATCTGGCCATCGCTGCTGCATTGAGCCGCCATGTAGAGCATGTCCTCCACCCCGTTGATCTGTTCCTCCAGCGGGGTGGCCACAGTATTGGCGACGGTGTCCGCGCTGGCGCCCGGATAATTGGCGGTGACAAAGATGGTCGGGGGCGTGATCTCCGGATACTGGGCAATGGGCAGCGTAAACAGCGCGATGGCCCCCAGCAGCACAATCAGGAGCGACAGGACCGACGCGAAGATCGGCCGGCGAATGAAGAAATGGGAGAACTTCACGGCTGGGGTTTGGCTTGTGGCTTGTCGGTTTGCGCGACGGCCTTTTCCCCTTGGGCTTTGGACTCGGGACTATCGACCACGACCCTCGCGCCTGGCCGCAGCATCACCAGGCCGTTAACAATCACCCGGTCTTCCGCTGTCAGCCCCTTGACCACGGCGCGCAGCGCACCATGCGCCCGGCCGATTGTGATGTCCTGCTTTCTGACCACGCCGTCGGCGTTGACCACATAGACGTACTTGTAGCCCTGATCGGAGCCCACGGCCACATCCGGGACAACCAACGTCTGCTCGGGCGGGCCGGCCATGACGCGCGCATTGGCGAACATGCCCGGCACGAGCGCGCGGTCGTCATTGTCAAAGACGGCGCGCAGCCGGATGGTGCCGGTCTGCGGGTTCACCTGGTTATCGAAGAAGTCGAGCCGGCCCCGGTG
>PLZQ01000147.1:4146-28919 GCA_003152225.1 Limisphaerales bacterium
GAGACAATCGTGGCCAGCACGGTGGCCGATCCGCCGTTGCCTTGAAGCTGGACGAAGTTGCCGGCGGTCACGAGCCGGCGCCCGATCTTGCCGCTGATGGGAGCCTTGATTTGCGTGTAGTCCAGATTGATCCGGGCGGTGCTCTCGCTGGCCTTGGCGGCGACGAGCGCGGCTTCGGCTTCGCGGACTGCGTTGCCGCGGCTGTCGTACTCCTCCTCCGAGATTGCCTTGGTGCCCCTCAGGCCTTCGGCGCGCTTGAGGTCGTTGCGCACCAACCCCAGATGGGTCTCGGCCTGCTGGCGTTGGGCCTGCGCATGGTCCAGTTCGGCCTGGTAAGGCCGGGGATCGATCACGAACAGCAAGTCGCCGGCTTTCACCTCCGTGCCTTCCTGGAAATGGATGGAGTCAACGTAACCGGAGACGCGCGGGCGGATCTCAACCATCTCCACCGCCTCTAAGTGGCCGGGGTATTCGTCCCAGTTGGTGACGGTCGCAAGTTGAGGCTGGCTGACGGTGACCTTCAAGGGCGGCGGCGGGACGGGTTTGGGCGGCGCGCAGGCCGTCAGCGCAGCGACGCAAACGGCCGGAAGCAGCCACGGGAGAAGCTCTTTCGTGCAGCGCCGAGGCGTTCGCTGGCTGGCGCGGCGCGAAGTTGAAGTAGGTGACAGGTTCATAGACATTGGATACGGCGTTTGGAAATCAACTAATTGCGATCAAGGAGACCGTCTCATTGCGTTCATTGTGCACCTTCCCCATCGCGTTTGGATCGAGGGTCGGCTTCCCGTCCACGAGGAACTGGTACTGATGGTGGCCATGGGGAAGCTCCAGCCGAATGACCCAGCCGCCGTCCGGCATGCGCGTCATCGGATGGGAGTCAGGCTGCCAGCCGTTAAAGTCACCAATTAGAGAGACACGCTTGGCCTGCGGCGCGTGGCAGATGAAGTCCACCAGGTGGAGGACGCGGTTCTGAGAGTTCCCGCGAGGCGGTGCTGCCGTATTTGAGTTGGCATTCCCAGGGTTCATAGCGAAGTTCAGTTCAGCCTTTTCGCTGGTCACGGGCCAAGGCGTGGAAGCCCGGGGCGAAGAACCTGATCATCTCGGCTAACAAATGGTCCGCGTCCGCAGCGTTGCAGCCCCCGTGTGTCTCGAGCTCAAGCCTGCGTGGGTTGCACAGTACGATCGCGAGCGCGCCCCAGACGAATTCNNGACCGCCTGGTGCCTGGCGAACGCCGTGGCCATCAGCCGCAACGGCGGCAGCAGCATCGCTTCCAGAATCTTTTCGACCGCTAACGGCCGGCCTTTGGCTGCCGCCTCGAGCTGGCGCAGCATTGCCAGGTGCTCCTGCCGGAGCGGGTCAAAGCGCCGCTTCAATACCGCCTCCATCAACCCGCGCTTGGAGCCGAAGTAGTAGTACACTGTGGCCAGGTTCACCCGGGCCTCCAGGACAATGTGCCGCAGCGACGCGCCGGCAAAGCCAAACTCCCCGATGGCGTTCTCCGCGGCATCGAGGATGCGGGTCTGGCGGTCCTGTTCAACGGCTCTAGGCATTTATTTAAACACTCGTTTTAAACGAACGTTAAAACCCTACACTAGCCACGCTCGCGGTCAAACAGGATTTGTCACGTGCTGCGGGAACCGGTAAACAGAGAGGCTCTGATTCGACTATAAGACTATGACTACGACCACAGACGACAATTTGGGCTTTATTCTTGGCCGACGCAGCATCCGGGTTTATTCGCCCGGCGAAGTGAACGCGCTGGCGGTGACCCGGCTGCTGGAAGCGGCTATGGCCGCGCCGTCGGCCATGACCAGGGATCCCTGGCGGTTCGTCGTCGTGCGGGAGAGGCAAACCCTGTCAAAACTGGCGACGCTCCATCCGGGGGCGGCGATGCTCGCTTCCGCGGCGGTGGCAATTGTGGTGTGTGGCGATCTCGACGTGGCCTTCGAGCGGCACATCAGCTACCTGCTGCAGGATTGTGCGGCGGCGACCGAGAACTTGCTGCTGGCCGCGCACGCGCAGGGTCTAGGCGCCTGCTGGGTGGGGATTCACCCCGGCGAAGCTCTGGTCAAGCGCGTGAAAGAACTGCTCTCCCTGCCCGCATCATTCGTTCCGGTGGCGGTGGTGTCGCTCGGCCAGCCGGGGGAACAAGCACCGCCCCGCACTCGTTATAACGCTGCCCACGTGCGCGCCGAGAGGTGGTGACCCGCGAGGGCGCTCGCCCTCCCGAATAGCAGGTGGAGCGAACGTCCTACCGAAACGTCCACCGCGAAGCGTCCACGCCGAGTTGATCGAAGAGGAAAGCCAGCACGTCGGCTTGCTCGGTAATTCGATCCTTTAAGGAACTGCCGATGCCGTGGCCGGCGGTGGCGCTGCTGCGAAAGAGGATGGGCAGCTCCGAGCTGCTAGCGGCTTGCAAACGGGCGGCCATCTTCCGGGAATGGGCCGGGTTGACGCGCCCATCATTATCGCCGGTGGGCAGCAGCATGGCCGGGTACCTCACGCCATCGCGCACGTGGTGGAATGGGGAATAGGCGTAAAGCGCCTTGAATTGTTCCAGGTCCTTCACCGTGCCGAATTCGGTAATGTTAAACTGCCCGTTCGGATCGAGTTCCACGCGGAGCATGTCGTAGATGCCTACTCGGGACACGACGGCGCGGGCCAGGTCCGGCCGCTGGGTGAGGAAGGCCCCCATCAACAGCCCGCCGTTGCTCGCGCCCTCCACGGCCAGTTTCGACGGATTGGTATAGCCGCGTTTAACGAGGTGCTCGGCCGCGGCAATGAAATCATCGAACACATGCTGCTTATGCGTCAGGTTGCCGGCCTTGTGCCATTCCTCGCCGTATTCGCCGCCGCCGCGCAGGTTCGCAACCGCGTACACGCCGCCCGCATCGAACCAGATGCGGTGCGTCGAGTCGAAGCCGGGCGTGAGGCTGACGCCATAGCCACCGTAACCGTACAACAACGTCGGGCTCTGACCGTCGCGCTTGAGTCCCTGCTTATGCAGGATATTCACGGGCACTTTCGTCCCGTCCTTCGAGGTCGCGAATTCGCGCACCACCTCGATGTCGTCGAAGTCCACGGGCGCAGTCATATACAGCGCCGTGCGGCGGAGGGCCTTGGCCGCCGGGTCGTAGGTGAACCAGGCGAATGGTTTCAGATAGCTGACGTTCCCAAACACCAAGTCGTCACCCTGCCAGGAGTCCAGCCCGGACACGGCGGATATCGGGGGAATCGGGATCTCGCGGGACCGGGTGCTGCCGCGCGGGTAATAGAACAGAGCGGATGGGCCGCCCAGTAAGTAAGACACGTACAAGCCGTGGTCGCTCGGCGCGAATTCCTGCACCGTGCCTCGGCCCTTCGGCGCGGCCACCGTGGCTTTCGCCAGGGCAGGTGTACCCAATGGCAGGCGCAGCACCTGCCCACGCGGAGCGTTCTTGCGGGAGAGCAGGTAAAGCGCGCCGTCGCGGCCGAACTTCACCCGCTTGATGCCGTCCTCGAAGCGCGTCACTTGCTGCCATTTGCCCGCGGCGTCTCTCAGGTAATGAGCGAAGTCCCCGCCGTCGCCGTTGGCGACTGAGGCCACGATCCATTGACCGTCCGGGCTGGCCTCCAACTCGATCTCCGCGATGCGCGGGAAATCCTTGCCGATCGCGTATTGATCATCCGCGACGGCTGTGCCGAGCCGGTGCGACCAAACTTGCTGGTAGAAATTGATATCAGCGGGCGGGCGTTCCCCCTCATGCGGGTAGCGCGTGTAGAGAATGCCCGCGCCGTCCGCCGTCCACGCCGCGCTGCCGCCGCCGGTGGGGAACTGCACGCGCGGGATTTCGTCGGCCAGCTTCCGGCCGGTCTCGACTTCGAAGAAGTGCAGCGTGCCTTGCTCGCTCCCGCCCTCGGACAACGATACGGCGACCAACCGCCCATCGGGTGAGGCCAGGTACCAGTCGATGGCCGTCGTGCCATTCGTGTTATAGGCATTGGGATCGAACACCGTCCGCCACAGGGCCGGGGCTTCGAGCGAGGAGAGGCGCACCAGTACCGGTTGCTGGGCGGGTGGCTTGAACCGCAGGGCAAAGATCCGGCCCTTGCGCTCCTGCAAGTCATTATAGCGCGCCGACTCTTCGCCGCGCAATTGGGCGAGCTGTTGCGCGATCCCGTCGCGGAACGGCAACTGCGCGAAATAGGCGCGCGTCCGCTCATTCTCCATGCGCGTCCACACACGCACCGCCGGGGCGGACGCATCCTCCAGCCACTGGTAATCGTCCACGACTGCCACGTCGAAAAAGACATTGGTGTGGGGTTCGCGGGGCGCCGGCACAGACGGCAGCGCGACGGCCAGGGCGAGCCGCGGGAGCAGGACTGCGAGAAACATGGCTATGATTGCCCCATGAGTGGATCGGCAAGTCTGGTGAGTCATCCCCGCAAAGTAAATTCGATGTGGTCAGGCGGCAAGGCTTTTGGATCCGGCGGCAGCCAAAAGACGGCTTCATTCGAATGGCGAACAAAGCAAGACTGTCAAAGCGAAGCCAGGGCCCACCAGACGTCACCTGGTGCCAAGGTAGAAGTGCTCAGGGCAGAAGAGAAGAATAACGGATGAACAACCGGGGTACAACCGAAATACAACGGAACAACAACCGAATTACAACGGACCATGTCCAGATCTCCTGGCTAGCTCATGGCTAACCTCACGGGCGCTCCTCCCTTTGCTCGCAGAGGCTGCGCACCAACGGCGGAGCAGTGTCCCACGCGCCAACCGATCGGATGCGAGGACCTGGCCGGGTTTGTCCACGGTACTGCGCACGAGGCAGACGCGTGCCTTAGAACAGCGACGGCAGCCGCAGACAGCGTTCCAGGTGGTCGTCCGTGCGTTGGTCGCCGGGCCAGAACGCGGTTTGCTCCTTGGCCAGCAGTTTGGTCTGCGTGAGGAGTGATTGCCCCGTCATCTCTTGGAGTGGAAGCAGTTCGTAATTGCTGGTGGACAAGAGCTTCTTCGCTTGCGCCGGCATGCAGCGGCAAATGAGCGTGTTGACGTTACGCGTGCCGGCGCTGAGGTAAACAAACGGCCCCATAGCTACCGGGCCGTCGTCGATCACCCGGGCGATAATCACCCTGGGAGCCGCCTTCATGCTGCGCTCGATGGCATAGCGCCGTCCGGGCAGCGGTTTGCCGTGCTCAGCCAGCGCCGCGGCTTCCAGAGTCTGCGAGACGAAGATCAGTTCGGCCCCGGAGTTGTCGGCCAGCGCTTCCCAGATCACCGGCTGGCCATTGGTGTTGAGCGTGATCCGGATGCCCTGCAGGGCCAAGCCGGCCTCGGCTGGCGCAGGTGAAGGGTTAGCCGTGGCTGGCCCGCGCTCCGAGCCGCGAGCCGCGGCGGCGTAACACCAAACATAAGTAAAGCGCACGTGCGCTTTGCCATTGAGTTGGACGGTGTCAGCCTGCCAATAGATGGCAGGCCGCGACGGGTCCAGGGCTGAGAGGCCGTCGGAAAGGTCCAAGGTGCCGAAGCGGTCGATCCGGGAGAGCCGCTCGGTTGCTCCGCTGACTTCCTGCAGGATCAAAGGCGCCAGGGTGAAAGCCAGGTCGTTGGTCTTCTCCTCCGCCGGCTTGAAGAAGCAGGCTACGGCGAATTCATTGGTCGCGCGCTGGTAGATGTCCGCGCCGGGCAGGGCGGCAGGGGCCTGGGCGGCATGGAGGTTGACGCCCGCGCAGGCGCAAAGGACAAGAACGGATGCCAGCAGAAGCCGCGTCATCATTCCGCGGGCCGAGGAACGGTGTGTTCACTGTGACGGGACCAGAGCATCCAACATCCAACATCCAACCTCGAACACCCAATGGCTGCCATGCGCGCATTCAATGGATGTTGGGCGTTGGATGTTGGATGTTGGATGTTCCCAGGCTTCATGGGAAAGGATTGTGTGAGGGGGCTCCGGTCAATTCCTTGGCGTACTTCAAGCCAAGTGCGCGACTCATGAGCTCTGAAGCTCTGGAGGCAAGCCAGGGTGGTTACCGATCTTCGCCTTCCCACTTCGCGCTTCATTTCACATAACCGTTCTGGCGAAACCACTCGGCGGCATCCGCCAGGGCCCGCTTGGGCGGCGTCTGGGGCAGGCCCAGTTCGCGGATTGCTTTGGCGGGATTGAAAAACATCTTGTACTTGGCCATGCGCACGCCGGCGAGCGGCGCCTTCGGCGGCTGACGGGTTACCAGGGAAATAGCCTCGTCCGCATACGCCGCGCCGAGCGCCACCCAATAGGGAATCTGCCATTTGGGCGCGCGGACACCGGTGATTTTTTCCAGGACGGCAAACGCCTCTTTCATCGTCCAGTTCCCCTGCGCGTTGCCCAGTATATAACGTTCGCCGACGCACCCTTTCTCCGCCGCGAGAATGTGACCGACGGCGACGTCGCGCACGTGGACCCAGTTCAGCCCGGTGTCAAGGTAGGCCGGCATCTGGAGGTTCAGGAAATCAACGATGACCTTACCGGTCGGCGTCGGCTTCGCATCGCGCGGGCCGACGGGCGCGGTCGGGTTGACGATGATGACCGGCATGCCATCTCGCGCCAGCTTGATAGCCACCTGCTCGGCTTGCCATTTGGAGCGCTTATAATGATTGGTCATCTGCTCCTCGCGCACCGGCGTGGATTCGTCTGACGGGTTAATGTGGCCATCAATTGGCTTCGGCAAGCCGATGCAGCCGACCGTGCTCGTATAGACGATGCGCGAGCAGCCCGCGGCGCCCGCGGCCTCGATCACATTCTGAGTGCCTTGGACATTGGCGGCGTACATGGGCCGGTAATCACGCAACCAGAGGTGATAGCTGGCGGCGACGTGGAAGCACCAATCGCAACCGTACATCGCCTCCTTGAGTTTCGCCTTGTCGCTCACGTCGCCTTCGACCCGCTCGAATTCGACCTCGCGCAGCCCGCGCGGATCGCTTCCCGGCCGCAGCAGCGCGAGGACGTGGTGCTTGCGGGCAACCAGCTCATGCACAAGATTCGCACCGATGAAACCCGAAGCGCCGGTCACGAAGCAGTTCATGCCGATAGCTTAGGCGATTGGCGGCGTGCGATGAAGCGGAAATCTGCGCGATCTGCTGGCTGCAGGCTCGCCGCATCTCAGTCAAAGGGGTGTTTCATCCCGTTTTCAGTGGCATTCATCACTATCCGAGCAACCAACGGCGCACTTGGCGGTCTGGACTACATAGACAATGAATGCATCACCGATTTTCCGAGTGTGCTTTGGCTCCGGGCTGGGAACATCGCCAGCGCAGATAGAACCCAGGGCCTTCTCCCCGTTCCGCCAGCTATCACGCGGGGACCGGGCGCACACGCAACTGCAGCAGCTCAAACGAAAACTGCTCCGGTCGGCCTTGGAAGAAACGCCCGATGCCGCTCTCTTCAAGCCGCTCTGCGGAGCCGCTAGTGACGCTACCGACCGATCGTGGGGCACCGCCTGGCCTCTCCTGGTGTTTTCCTGCCTGTTTGAAGAGTTGGTCCAAAACGTCCGGCAGGAGTTCCGACGAGAGCCATGCCACGCTTGTTGAATGGGCGGGGGAAGGAGGCTTCCCAATCAGAGAACGCGCCTGGCTGCCGCGCTGGCCAGCGCCAGCGTGGTTGGCGCCCACACCAAATCCAGTAGTTTCCCCCGATGGCAGCCGGTACAAAAAAGCAGGGACGGCTTGTGGCCGTCCCTGTCGTAAAACGTCTTGCGGAAGAGGTTATTCGGACTTCTTCTTCTTGCCGCGGCGTTGTTGCATCTCTTGGTACTTGGTGAACTGGTCAGCCGTGAGGATCTCCTTCATCTTCTTGTTCTGTTCTTCCATGATCGGCTTCATCTTCTCCATGCGTGCATCCCGATCCAAGCTGCTGTCGGCGCGAATTGGCTGCATCTTCTTCGAGGTCTCCTCGAGTACGGCCTTAACCTTCGGCTTCTGCTCGTCGGTCAGGGTGAGTTGATCGGTCATTCTCTCCATCTGCTGCTCAACGGTGAATCCCTTCTTCCCACCTTTCTTTGCGTCTTTGGGGGCGTCCTGCGCGGTGACCAAGGTACTGCATGCCATCAGCCCGCCAAGCGCCAAGGCTGCGATTAAACTAAGTTTGCTCATTTTGTATTGTCCTGTGTTATTTATTGGTTTATTTGCCGCCCACCGGTTTACCCGCTGGCGGACGGATCGTTCATTACATGGAAAGAGACGCCGGGCAAGAGAATTGGTTACATTCTTTCGGCTAAACCCCATCCATGCCGGTTCCTCCCAAGTCTAATGAAAGGGCTGATAAGGGGCTAAAACGGCCAGAAACGGCACATCCATCCGCGTAAGTATATAATTGATAGTGACTTAGTAGGCCGGTAGGCACCCAGGCAGAATTACGGCTGCCGAGTTCCACCCGCCACCCTTTGTGGCTCTCAGGCGGAACGGCCAGCCTCCGGGGGCGAAATTCCGGGCGTGACATTCGGGCCGGCTGATGGAAGATTCTGCGGACTTATGAAAACCGCAGTGTCAATTTGTGCCTTTAGTATGGTCTTGAGCCTCGTCATGGCCCAAGCCCAGGAAACCAAGAACGAAACCAAACCAGAACCGAAGACGGAAAAGAAAACCGAATCGAAAGCGGAGAAAACCACTGTGAATGCAAAAGAAGTAGCCGTGATTAAGACGACGGAAGGCGAAATGGTCATTGAGTTTTGGCCGGACGTCGCCCCCAAGACCGTGGAGAATTTCAAGACGCTGGCGAAGAAGGGGTTCTACGACGGCACCTGCTTCCACCGGGTAATCAAGGATTTCATGATCCAGGGCGGNNGTGATCAAGGACTTCATGATCCAGGGCGGCGATCCGCTCACCAAAGATCCCAGCAGGGAAGCCAGTTGGGGCACCGGTGATCCCGGCTACAAGATCAAAGCCGAGTTCAACGAGCACCACCACGACCGCGGCGTCGTCTCGATGGCCCGGTCGAACGATCCGGATTCCGCCGGCAGCCAGTTCTTCATCTGCCATGGCAACCCGCGCTTCCTGGATCGCCAATACACGGCGTTCGGCAAATTGATCAAGGGCGACGACGTGCTCGAGAAGATCGCCACGACCCCCACGCGACCCGGCGACCGCCCGGTCAAACGCATGGGCATCGAAAGCATCAAGATCGTCGCGGCCGACTCAGTAAAGTGAGGCGAGAGGCCGCCGAAGGCTGGGGAGTTGCGGATTGAAGGACGCACGAAGCGAGCTCTGCCGGCGGCCGGTGCGAGTATGTCGATGGACCTCAATGAACTGGCGGCGCTGCTGGTTGGCTTGGGTTGCCCGCGAGCGAAATCGGCGGAGATGGCGGCCCAACTCGACAAGCGCGCCCGCCAACTGGCCGAACAGAAAGGCCGCCCTTACGAAGACGCGCTGGCGCACTTGCTGGGCCTGATGCGCCAAGGCTGGGCCGCCAAGGAAAGCGGCTCGGTCAACGTTGCATCCGGCTCGGCCTGAGCTATGCGACAACCAGCCGGCTGAATTCGTTAGCTTGATTCAGCCGTCCCATCGCAATTCCGCAACAACAGAGCTTGCGCCTTCGAGTAGGTATTCGTATTAAGTGGATTCGGCCACGGTGTTGCCGAGGTCCGGGTTGGTAGCTCAGTCGGTAGAGCAGCGGCCTTTTAAGCCGTTGGTCCTGGGTTCAAGTCCCAGCCAACCCACCACCTCCTCCAGAACGGGGCGGATGGTCGGGAACTTATCCTTCGTGTGGCGGTGCGGGTTTCGCGGCCGCCTTTTCCTTAAACTCGCGGCGTCTGCTTTCGAGCCACTTGCGGTCGCGGCGCTCAGCGCGCTTCTCGCTGAAGCCCGACCAGTAGAGATAGGCAACCAATCCCAACGCCAACAAAGCGAGGACTTTGATGGCGGCGAAGTCGGCCAGACAGACTGGAGCGATGGCACTCATGGCTACAAGGTACTGTGCCGCAAGTCCGGGAGAACCGCGAGCCTTTAATTCCAATTGTTTGGGTGCCTCCCAATGCCGGCCGCGCGGAGGCGTCCCGGCAGCGTGCTTATCCGCTGCCACTGCCATCCGCGAGAGAAGCGTTGTCCGCCGATGCCAGCCGGAGCGGTCAGGATTCAGCGCGTCGTGGGAATACTAAATTGCCTTTGCAATCAGGGCTGTCTCGGGGCAGTCTGAGGCTGTGGCTGTAACACAAGATTTCGCGCTCCAGCATGCCTAAGCACAGAACCGCAAACAAAACGTCCGCCACTCCCGCCGCGCTCGGTTTCGCGATGCCCGCGGAATGGGAGCGACACGAGGCTACCTGGCTGATCTGGCCGCATAACCAGGTGGATTGGCCCGGCAAAGTCGATACCGTCCGTTGGGTCTATGGTGAAATCGTCCGCAAGATCTGCCCGGACGAACTCGTCCGCGTCCTCGTCAACAGCAAGGCCGACGAGAAGCTCGCGTCCCACTATCTCACGCGCGCGGGAGCCGACGCCAGCCGCGTCCAGTTCATTCACCATCCCACGAATCGCGGCTGGACGCGCGATACCGGGCCGATCTTTGTGCGGCGCGGTGTGCGGGGCAAGACGGCCATTGTGCATTTCCACTTCAACGCTTGGGCCAAGCACGACGATTGGCAGAAGGATCGCCGCGTGCCTGACACGGCGGCCAGGCTGCTTGGCAAGCGGCTGTTTAACGCGCAGTACAACGGTAAAGACTTCGTGCTCGAAGGCGGCGGCATCGAGGTGAACGGGCGCGGCACGCTTTTGACCACCGAGCAATGCTACCTCGATCCAAGGGTCCAGGTGCGCAACCCCGGCCTCGGGCGGCAGGCGATTGAGCAGACGCTGCAGCGCTATCTCGGTGTGACCAATGTCTTCTGGCTGGTGGCGGGACCGGTGGGCGACGACACGCACGGCCACATTGATGACATCTGTCGGTTCGTTAATCCGAAGACGGTCGTGCTGATCAAGGAAACCAACCGCAAGGACGTCAATTACCGTCCGCTGGCCGAGAACTGGGAGCGCATTCAGGATTTGCGGCTGGAAGACGGCTCGCGGCCGGAAGTCGTGCCGTTGCCCATGCCGGAGCCGCTCTATTTCGCCGGCAACCGCCTGCCGGCCAGCTACGCGAACTTTTACATCACCAACGCGGCGGTGCTCGTGCCCACGTTCAATGATCCGAACGACCGGATCGCGCTGGGCATCCTGGGAGAACTATTCAATGACCGGCCCGTGACCGGCCTCCACGCCGTGGATCTCGTGGTGGGCCGCGGCACGGTGCACTGTCTTTCCCAGCAGCAGCCGGGCTGAAAAGCTGGAATTGGGAAAGCAGTCCGCCCTCCGCAGTACCGTTACGGAGGACGGGCTACGAAGGATGGGAAAGCGGCAATCGCAAAGCGGAGGGCGCGGCGGTCAGCGGGAGTTTCTTTCCCTCCTCAGCTTCCTGTTCCTCGCGCCCTTCCTTCTTAACACCCCCGGTTTTCGCTTTCCGCCTCGTTGAGTGTGCAAAATGCACGCTCAAGCCCGTGCTTTTAATGCGAATTGCATGGTTTTTGAGATCCTCACTCACGCGCTGAAGCCGATCAAGAAGGCTCTAACAACCTTTGAAACAACACGTTACAGGAATCGGCTTGGCGTTGGCCTTCGACTAGCTAAGGAGAAAACAAATGAAAATCACATCCCCAGCAGTTATAGTAAACGGAAGAAACCGTGTCCGAATGGGCCTTGTCACAGTTGCTTTGATGCTCGTGCAATACGCTGCGCCAGCAGCCCAAGCGCCAGTAAACCTTGGAACGGCCGGCAATTTTGTGATTCTGGCGAAATCAGGAATCTCAACTGTTCCGCCCTCCGTGATTACTGGAGATATCGGAGTCAGTCCCATCCTCTCGAGCGCCATAACTGGATTTGCATTAGACCTCACCGCAGGCAGTGCATTTGCGACATCAACCCAGGTTACCGGAAAAGTTTACGCACCCGACTATGCGGCTCCAACTCCTNNCCCGGTCTCTACAAGTGGGGCACCGATGTTTTGATATCATCAGATGTCACTCTTAGCGGTGGCCCAAACGATGTCTGGATCTTCCAGATCGCGGGAAAAATCACCCAGGCGAATGGCACGAAGATCTTTCTGGCTGGTGGCGCACTGGCCAAGAACGTCTTCTGGCAGTCCTCCGATGTCGTCTCCCTTGGAACTACCACTCACTTTGAAGGAATAGTATTGGCCCAAACCAAGATCAGCCTTGCGACAGGCGCATCGATTAACGGCAGACTGTTGGCACAGACTGCGGTCACCCTTGACTCCAGCACTGTTACAGCCCCAGCGGCGGTGGCGGCCGAGTCCACATTGATATCAGCGGCAGTGGTCAGGGGTGCGTACGTGGACACCATCGCGCAATCACTTAATCCAGCGACTAAGACCTTCACGGCTCCCCGGTCAGGTAGCACGCAGTTCTATCGTATTCGGTCAGTGACAGCGCTTACGATTACAAGCATCGCAATTTCTGGTGGTAACGTGGTAATCACCTACCATTGAACAATTCTTGCGGCCTGGTTGACTAGGTTACTGAGGGTGCGCTCCAATTTCAAAGTCTCGGCGCCGAGGGCGCGGGCGGGCGTACTGAAAAGCTGAAATCGGGTAAGCAGTCCGCCCTCCCCAGTCTCGCGCGGAGGACGGGAAAGCAGCAATCGCAAGTCGGGAATCAGGGTTGATTCTGGTTGCGGTTCGTTCATGTTCTCCCCATCTGGCCGCATGAAGAAGCTGTTGATCTTCGTCTTGCTGGGGCTCTTGGTTTCTGCCCCGGGTGAAATCCTGAATCAGCTTCTGGCTCGACACAATCTCCGGGCGTTTCGCAGCACCATGATTAGTTATGGGGTGCTGCTCTTGATTGGGTTTTTCGCAAGCAAAGGCCTCAGCGCGGTTTGCCTAAAGAGCAAGGCACGGCTGATTCAGTACCTCCTGTTTGGCTTTCTCGGCTTGATGGTCGAGTGGTTTTTGTTGGGGAATGCGCCGGTTCTCGAACCGTTCCAGATCATCACTCAGCCCGGCATGTTTACCTATTGGGGGACCATGCTGCTGGCTCCCTGCTTGATCATGGAGCGTGGCTTCGCAGAACTGAAGAGGTCGTTTGCCAGATTCTTCGCCTCGTTCTCCCTCCTCTACTTGCTGGTGGCCCTGGTGCTGCCCAGAGCCAAAGGAGGGATCTTCCTGGGCTTTGTCTTGTTTGCGGCTGGGACGACGGCGTTGAACTATTTCTACGTGAAGTATTTCACGGGGCTGCGCCAGGAAGAGCGTGGCGGCGATGCCGTTAGATTGCCCGGGCCATCCCGCGCAGCCGGCAAGGACAGCTTCGACTTCCGTTAGACTGAGTAGCGGACAGCCATGATCGTCAATTCCTCACTTCCTGCTGGTGATCGAAACCGCACCTTATCGCCCGCTCTCGCTGAAAGGAGCGCCCGCGCCAACGGCGAAATCCAACTGATCGACCCTCGTTCAGGGTCCGCTTCTTCAACGCCGACGATACGGTATGCTGCTTCCTCCCCGCTCCCGTGCTGGACCATGACGGTTGCACCAAACCCGACCTTCTCCTGATCAGGAGGGAGTTCCGCGACGACAACCGAATTGAGTATCTGCTGAAGCCTGCGGATGGCAGATTCGATCTTCCGCTGTTCGGCCTCCAACGTGGTTCCTGCCGCACTGGCGCTCGCCATTGCCTGCTTCTCTTCGAGCAGTTCGTTCAAGCGCTGTTTCAGCCGATCCGCGCCTTCCCGTGTGATGTAGTTTCTGGTGCCGGGTGGAAGTTGAGGCCGAAACGACGCGGTCTCCTCCGCGCCGGATTCATCATCGGACTCCCGGGTAAAAGCCTTGCTCACAAAACAAGCCTACTGCCGGGCCAATCGTAATCAATCGGAAACGCTGCGGCTCCCCAATCCCCGTCTCGGTCGCTCGGGGGGCTGCACAAGACCAGAGGGTTCGTAGTCGCTGCGAGCCATCTCTCCCGGGACAGCGAACTGGAGTGGTGACGGACGTGGCGAAGCTGAACCTGAGGGCAAGCGACGTGGGCTCAATCGCCCGCAGGACGAGCCGCCTCAGCGCGCGACGATCAGGCCCGGACCTCGACCACCGAGTTGAGAGAGCCGTGCTCGTTGGGCACGTTCATCTGAGCAGTCGGGTCGGCTATCCATTCCTCATCGACAATGAATTTGTATTGATAGCGTCCAGGTGCTAAGGCCACGGTTGCTTTCCAATGGCCGTCGTCATGTCGTTTCATGGGCACTGCGCCGGGTGACCAGCCGTTGAAATCACCACACAGCGATACCCTTTTGGCGTTCGGCCTGTGGAGAGCAAAGCTGACGTTGAAGGTCTTGGGCGCGGTGGGCTTCGGCGCGATGGCCGTAGCCGGGGCTGATTGAACTTGTGGGGCTGGTGCTTGAGATGGCCTCGACTCTCCTTTGGACGGGACGGGGTCTGGCCATAAAGCCGCCAACGGCGTAAGAGGTTTCGAGGGCACCGTTGCTTGAGCGGGAGTTTGATCAGCAGGCTCCGGCGTTCTCAAAGCGGCTGCTCCCGCTGCCGCTGCTTTCTTGAGCCGTTCCTGCTGCTGGTCGAGGTCTTCTTGCTCGACCGGATAGGCTGGGTCCGGCTGCTTCGGCCCTGGTTTTTGATTCAGTGCTTTTGTCATTCTTCTGTTAATCGTCTTTGCCATAGCTTATCTGGTTTGAATTCACATTTCTCGACTGATACCACGCTAACGCTGCCCCGGCTCAAGTTCAAGCCATCCGCTGCTGAGCACGTCTTCGGGCAGCGCCAATTCATGAAAGGGGCGGCGGCCTCGTCCCCGGCTGCCCAACCTTCGAGCCGCCAACAACCGGGGACGAGACCCCGCCCCGGCCATTCGCGTTTCATGAATTGGCCCTGGTCTTTGGGTGCCTTCGGCTCCGCCCCGCTGAGCGCTTCGTTCTTGGGTTACTGTTCATTGGACCTGGCGCAGCGCGGAGTTACGGACCATTACCGGGCCAGCATCTTGGATTTTACCTGCGATCAGTCGCACGACGGGAATTGACGCCACATCTAAGCCTGAGCAGAATCCGGCAAACGACTGATGAAGATGAGCGCGAGCACGAACCATTTCATCCTTTCCAGCGCGGCGGCGGTGGAGCGGTAGCCTATGTGCTCGTGACCCAGAAAGGCGCATGAACAATCTGAGTTGGGTATTCCTTGGCCTCGGCAGCGTCCTCGGGGTTTGCATCACCTTCGGCTTGATCTACAGGTTCGGTCATTCCTTCGCCAAGCGCCTGGACCTTGAAGACCGCGGTCCGTGAGACCAGCCACTTGCTGAGCCGATCCCTAAAGACACAGTCATCGCGGTCTATAAGCGGAGAAAGCGATACCATCGCCACAACCGCCACTACTACCAGCACCGCCGCCGGGCGCATCTTGACACCGCCACCAGGTAGCGGCGGGCATCCTGCCCGCCGTAGAGGGCGGCATCTTGCCGCCCGGATCCAAGCCCGAAGCTTTCGATTTGATGCCAATGCGAGCAGCGATTCCGCCGGGCAAGATGCCCGGCTCTACGGCAGGCAGGGATGCCTGCCGTTACGGGGCAGGGCGGTGGTAGTGCCGAGAAGCGCCCCCCGCCCCCCGCGCCGGCACTGATTCCTTGACGCAGCGCTGAAGGGAGGAAGCTCACGGCGCAGGAATGTGCTCGGCGGACTGCCGTCGATCTGGACGGGAATCAGATTTGGATCCAATCTGCCGCTGTAATGAGTTCGGCAGTCAATTCGACGGCGCATAAGACGCGGGGCCGCTTCTTTGCAGCAGTGTCCTCTCCTGCCGCGCTCATCATCCTCCTGCTTATCCCTCTGAGGCTGCTCGAATTGGTGGGCATGGCGGCGGAGGGCCGGAAACGCTACGGCACATTTGAAGGGGCTATTATGCTGATGGCCGCTGCGCTCGCGCTGGTGTGGAACGTCATTGGCGGCGCGGTCATGCTCCTGGTCCGCAACCCTGCCCGTGAACTCGTCAGTAAATCGCGGCTGAGCCGAGGCGCCACCTTTGTCCTGTTTGCCACGCTGCTGGCTTTGCTTGAGGAAGGCGTGACGACGACTTTAACGAATTTGGCTCCGCTGTTTGGGAACGGGCAGGCATTCATTACTGCCTCACGCAACTTTCTTGAGGTGGTGGTCTGGCACAGCGTCATCGTCATTGCGCCCATGTTCGTGGTTTGGTCCTGGTTGCTAGCCAGGCTTAGATTCAGTCCCGGGGCCGTTTTTCTACTGTTTGGGGTCAACGGTGTGCTGGCGGAACTCCTGATCGGCGGCCCGGCTCTCGTCATGGCGCCCTTCTGGGTTTTCATTTATGGCCTGATGGTCTATCTGCCCGCTTACAGCTTTCCAACCAAAGTCGAAACGCCCGCCCCACGCTGGTTTCACTATCCGGCAGCGATTGCAGCCTGCCTCCTCGCTTCGGCAACAGCAGCGCTCCTGGTGAACTGGCTTTCGCCCCACCTGCCGCGCTTCGGCACATCGCTTAAGTTTCCGGCGCATTGAAATCAAGGTTCAGCGGAGGTGCTGGTCGAGGAAGCGGAAATGGGGTCAAGCGGTAGGCCGGCTCTTTTCCACTTGTTATCGGGCCAAGCTATTGTCTGCCCCGTTCACTCGAGGTCGCTGAGGGTGCGCTCCAGTTTCAAGGTTTTGGCGGCGAGGGCGCGGGCAGGCGTGCTGAAAAGGTGAAATTGGGAAAGCAGTCCACCCTCCGCAGTACCTCCACGGAGGACGGGTTACGGAGGACCGGAAAGCTAAAATCGCAACGCAGAGGGCGCGGCGGTCCGCGGCTCCTTCTTGCCCCGAGCCGAGGGTTTCCACAGCCGCTCAATCCTCGCGGGTTCACGCCGTGCAGCCGCAGGAGATTGTTCTTCATTCTGCATTCCCTCTGTCCGGTGGAAATATGACATTCTCACGACCCCTTTTCAGGACAGAATTCTTGCATGCAGACCCGAGGCCGCTCTGCGGACGCGGTTGAGACGCCGAAGGCGTCATTCATACCAGCCCAGGGCAAACGTCCTGGGTTCATTGCCCTAAAGGCGGTCTCCAGCACTGAAGGCGCGACTCATCCTTACTCGGCTTCAAGAGCCACAGCCTCAAACCGATGAAGCAGGCCTTTGGCCTGCGATGGGAACACGGGGCCGCGAACCCAGGGCGAGTGCCCTGGGCTGGTATGAATTAGGCCCTTGGCCTGAAAGCGAAGGCGCCTTCTCCTCCGCCGAGATTGGGAAGCGGGGTGGGCGCTATATACGGATATATATAGTTCCCATCTACAGCAGGTGCTCCGATGCTCTTCTATCACGACTATTGAAGAATTCAGTCCTGCACCCGAGTGATGGGCGTGAGTCAACAGACCCTTGTGCAAAAGCTCATGAAAGGGTATTACACGTTTTTGAGCCGAAGCGTGACAGCGCCGCCTGGAGTCAACTGGAAGCGGCGATGTCCGGCCGGCGCGGGGCTGGCCGCGGGCAGGTCAACGTTCTCGTCCTGTGGCAAAACCAATTCCCCCTGGCCTCCGGGCGGCAACCGCAACACCAACTCGCGCTCGCCGGGCTTTCCACGTGAACGCAGACTCACCGGACCCTGGATGGTGAATGCCGTCAGGTCGATGTCTTCGAGGTCACCGAGCTGGGGCCGGAGTTCGAAGCGTTTGAAGCCGGGCTCCAATGGCTTCAGGCCCAGCAAACCTTGGTACGCGATATAGAGCGGCACGACCGCGCAGTGGCTCCATTGGGAACCCGAATCAGGTGGCGCGTGCCAGTCTTCCTGCAAGGTGTTGTTCTCTTTCACCGAGGCCATCGTCGCCCAGCGTCGGCGCAAGTCCGCGACGATGATGTCCGCGCGTCCGCTCTTGGCCAGCGCCCACAGGCGCCAGCCGGCGTTGGCGGGATAGGAGAAGCCCATCTCCCGCGGACACTCCGCCAGCGAACGCACTGCCGCGGCGTTCTGGCCTTCCGGGCACTTGTCGAACAGGATGGCCGTCGCCAGCGAGCGGTCGCAGGTGCGCGGTGACTTTTCCTCCGCGAGTCACGGGCGGTTATTGACGAAGAGTCCTTGCTCCGGGCTCCAGTACCGGCTGACGGTTGCCACGACCAATTCCCGGCCAAACTGCACGACGGCCTCGGCCTGGCTCACATCGCCAAACGCACGGCAGAGGGGTGCCAACGCGTGTTCCATGGCGGCGCCGGCATATAGATTAAAGGCGCATTGTTTGTGCCGCTGGCGCTTGTAAGCGACGTGGTCAATCCACACCGACGGGAGCCGATGTTCTCGACCGGCAGCAAGCCGTCGGTGCCGGTCAGACCCTGCAAGTAGCGCGCGAACCGGAGCAGTCGCGGATACGGTTCCCGCAGCGGCTCCAGGTCGCCGGTGTAGAGGTAATGACTCCAGCAATCCATGATGAACCCCACGCCATGATCCAGAATCGGTCCCCAGCCGGAGAGATCAAACTGGCGCTCGATCAGCCGCGCCAGCCGGTCATAGGCCGGCCAGCAATCCAGAAAGTAGCCGTCCTTGGTCAGGCCCTGGCTGAAGGTCGTCAGATAGCGGGCTACCAGGCGCCGCTCTCCAAACGCCAGGTGCACGGCATGCATCTGGTGGCCGCCGTCGCCGCTGTATTGCTGGCGCTCGCGAGCCATGCCGTCCACCAGCGTTTCCTGGGCGCAGTTGTTGAGGGTGTTGAGGGAGGCATCAAAGAGACGTTGGAGGGCCGGCTCGCTGGTGTGAATGCAAGGCTCATAGGGCCAGGGAAAGACGCGGCGCCGCACGCGCACATCGCTGACGACCACCGCGCCTTTGGCGTTATGGATGTGCAGTTGCAGCCAGCGCAGGCTCTCGAAGTCGAACGTCTCGAACTCATTCCTGCCCTCGCGGCAGATGAAGCGCGTCCACGAATCAAAATGCGTGTTCAGCAGCGGCGGACCGCCGAGGGCGTGGGCCTCGTGAACCAACAACTCGATCGTCGTGCCGGCGGGTGCTTCAATGGCAAACCCGGGCCAGCCGACGACCTGCTCGGCCAACTCAAACGTCAGCGCGGCGCCCCGGCTACCGTCCAATTCCACGCGCCACTGACCGGGCGCGGGCGCGGAGGCTACATCGCCGCGTTGAGCACGGAAAGCGTCCGGGACACGGAAATCGAAGTAGTCCTGCGGCGTGGTGCGCCATTCCAGCCAGCACGACTCAGCCAGTTTGGCGGCGGGCACCAGTGATTCCCGCATGAGTGGAATGCTGCGGGGCCGCAGTTGGGTGTTGGGCGGTCCGCCGCCCAGATCCAGCATGTATTCGTAGTAGTTCGTGCAGAGCGCGGGCTTGTTGGGCGAGCCGTTCATCGGCATGGCCGGCAGCCAATGGGCATCCGGTTGGAAGTCGGCGCGGGACCAGTTGTGCGGATAGAGTCGCGCGTCAAACTCCTCCTGCAAGGCGCGCAGATACCAGCGTTTGGGGTGGCCCGGCGGCCAGGCCCGGCACAGCATCGCCTGCCAGGTTGCGTCCGAAACGAGCTTCTCCAGACGGCCGTCTGCATGCTCGATTTCCAGCCAGAACAGGAAGCCCGGTTTCCCCAGCGGCCAGGTGCCGTCGCCAGTGCCGTAGAACAGAACGGTGGCACCCAGGACATTCACCCCCGCTTGCAGACGATCAGTCAGATCCAGCGGGTCGGCTTCGGCCCAGCGGGGGTCGCATGGGGCTGGCCCCCATTGGACGCGCTGGCCATTGACTTCGAGCCGGTAACGGCTGTCGGCGCAAATCCAGCCCGTCGCGCGACGGGGCTTGGCGGCCAGTTGCAGTTCGCGCCGGAAGAGGATGAAGGTGTTGGGCAGCGTGCGGCCCGAGGGAAACCAAATCCAGCGCGCGGGCGCGAGGTCCGGAAGCCTTGGCCCAGCAACGCTTGGCGCGGGAGCCGGCTCGATCAGTTTGAGCGCGGGATTGGCCGGATCAGCAACAGCAGTTTGCGCCAGCAGCAGCGAGCCGCCGCTGGCGGCGGAGATCTTGAGGAAGTCGCGACGATTCATGCAGGGAATTGAACTGCGGATAGCCCTGTACGCTCCGGAGACGGGTCTCCTTCGGGATACCAAATCAACCAGCAAAGGCGCCCAGGACCGGGGCGAAGAGGCCGGAGAAATGACTTCGGGTCCAAGGGGAAGATGCCTCTTGTGCCAACGCTCACAAGTTGGTCGCGATGTTAGGTGGTTTGTAAAACAAGACCCATGAGCCGGACATCGAGCCGACGTCAACCGTAGCCCGCGCATTGCTCAGACTAAACTTCCGCCAGTCCACGTGACTATCTTCGAACAGGAAATTGCCTCCTATGGGAACATCCCCTGTCGTTCGATGACTGGCGGTCTTATAGGTCTGGCCATCGCCACTGAACACCGTCGTCCAGGCCACGCTACCCTTATTTGCGGTTATACTCCATGTGCCGACCGCCTGCAACCGGTCGCTCATGGTCGGCGCCAGGCGATAGGGTCGGCCGAGTTTCTTTCGGAAGTGCCATCCCGCAAAGGCCAGCCGAATCGTAAGGCCAATCGTTATCGGTTCGGCCCGGCAAGGAGAAATAACCAATCAATATAGGATCAGTATCCAAGGCGCCCGTTTCAGAGATCCGGTGCCAGTCATCCGTCGGGCAATAAATGACATCGTTACGGGTGCGCTGCTTTACGACTGTCCCCACCATGGTGCCCTTGTGGTTCGGGTACAAATAGGGCTGGAAGAAAGTGGTGTTCAGGGTCAGCCCCATCCAACTCAAATCGTGCCCGCCGGAATTGTCCGGGAAGGAATCTTTGTTGTCCCCCGCATACATGACCATGGCGGTTCCCCACTGTTTAAGATTGCTGGTGCACTGGGCCCTGAGTGCGGTGGCCTTCGCCTTGCTCAGCGAGGGCAAAAGCAGGGCCGCCAGAATCGCGATGATGGCAATCACCACCAGCAGTTCGATCAGGGTAAACGCCGTCCCCCCGCGCTCGCCCCGCACGGCTCGCTTGGGTGTTGAAGTGGCTTCCAGACTCACTTGGTATTCAGTTGCTTTGAGCGTTTTCATACTTGCCACGCGGAGGGCCAGCGGGCGACCCGCCGGCCCACACTGTTTCCCAAGGGACGTTATTGGGACCGCAAGCGGAAGAACCTTGCGACGTTGGTGGTGCCCAGCGTTACTTGATTATTCGGCGGGTTGGTGGCGATCGGCGACCAGGCGCCGAGAGTGAGGTTTGTTCGGCCTTCCAGAATGAAGCCGGTATAGCCGGCCAGCCAGGAAACCACCGCATTTGTGCCGGCCACTGCCACCTTCAAGGTGGGCGGTTGGGTGGACAATTGGGCCGTCGCCACACCGTATTTGCCGGCCAGGTAAGAATTGACCAACTGCAACTCGCTGCCCACGAGGGCGTGATCGTACATCAGCAACTCGCCGATATTCCCCTTGAACCAAAGGGTCAGGTCGTCGCGCGCGCCGATGTAAAGCTGCGTCCCATCGTCAATAGTGCCGTAACCAAACTGGCCGGTGGCGTTGGGAAGGCCTTGGAGATATTCTGTGCCAGTTGACCCCTGCACCGTGAACCCGCAGACCACATTGGTCGCGGCGGGCATCGCGGTGCTGCTGGTGATGGTGCTGTTGCCTCGGGTATCGCCGCGGCTCACCACCGTTTGACCGGCGGTGTCGACATAGAAGTTAAAGGGATGCGGCTGAGCCTGAGAGCCCTTGTTGCAGATCATATTAATATTAGTGAAATCATCACAACTCACCGCGCAGAAGAGCGACATGTCGTTGGTAAGCTCGATGCTGGGTGAGTCGGGGACTACCAAATACTTGATGGTGCCGTCAAAGTTCAACACGGAGCGGCCACCGGCATCGCTGAGCAACAGCGGCGTGGGGTAACCCGGGTCCTGGGCCGCATTATTGCTGTTGCTGGACTGGTCGGCCCAGGTTGCGACGGTGCCGTCCAGATTTGTGGTGACGCCCGCATCGGCTTTCAGCCAGAGGGCGCATCCGGTTGTGGGCGGCGAGGCCGGACCGCTGCCGGTTACCGTCACCACCACGGGCGCCGAATTGCTGACGGCACCCCAGAAATCCGTGGCCCGAACCTGAATCGTGAGCGTTCCCGGCGAGAGGACTTGAAGCGGAATCTGGTAAGGCGCGGCGGTGCGGGAGGCCACTACCATACCGTTGACCAAGAAGTCCACCTGACTGATCGGGGAATCAGGATCGGTGACCGAGGCGACGACGCTGATAGTGCTTGGGGCCGAAAACGACATTCCGTTGGTCGGCGTCACGATCTTGGCAGTCGGCGGCAGATTGGCCAACTGGACCACGCCGATTCCCCATTTGTTATTTAGATAATTGACGATTTGCAGGCGCTCGGCGTCGGACACCGCATGGTCGTAGATCAGGATTTCGGCGATGTCGCCCATCATTTGAACGGCACCGTCGAGACGCCGACCGATGCGCAAGGGCCAACCCGTATCCGCCGGCGAGGCGGTAATGGTGCCGTTTGCGGTGTTATTGTAGCCGATGTAATGTGAAACGGCCGTCCCGCTGACTTTGGCGCCGACGGTGACAAATGCCCCTGCCGCAGGGGCGGTGCCGGCAAAGCTCCCGTAGGCGGTGCCGTTGCCTCGAAGCAAATTGGCGGCGCCGCTCGAGGCGGTAAAGTACCAGTCAATCGGGGCCGCGATGTTGTTTTGAGTCTTGGTCCAAACCGTGCGATAGGTGGAGAAGTTGCTGAATTTGACCAGGGCAAAGGTAGAGAGGTCACCGGCAGTGAACCCGGTGTTGTCCGTGGGCACTTCCAAGGATTGGTTGGCGCCGGAGAAACGCAAGACGGGCTTCCCATTGATGACATTTGGAACCAATAGCGGCGAAGTGGCGGCGTTGGTCGGGGCCGCATTGTTGCCAGTCCCCGACTGGTCAATCCAACTGGTGACCGCGCCCGTACCGTCGGTGGTGACGCCCAAATCGGCTGCTAACTGGAGCTTGAGGCCGTTGGTGACCGGAGGCACGAAGGCGCTGCCGGTCACGGTCACAACCACATTGGTCGAGGTGGTTTGGACGCCCCAATTGTCCGTGGCTACCGCGACAAAGGTGACTGTGCCGGGAGTCAACAAATCCAGCCCAACCTGGTATGGAGCATTCGTAAGAGTGGCAAACACCACGCCGTTGGCGGACAGAGTTAAACGAGCGATGGACCCGTTGGCGGAAGAGGCCGTGGCGGCGAAAGTGACGGTGGAAGGCGCGGGCATGCTGGCGCCATTTATGGGGCTAGTGATGGTGACCGTGGGCGGAGGAGTGGCATTATACGGCTGGACCAGACCATACTTGCCCAAGAGGTAGGTGGTCACATTCGTCCGATCCGCACCCGACAAGGCCTGGTCATAGATCAGGATTTCCGAGATATCGCCGTTGATTTGGGTGCCGCCATCGGCCCGGCGTCCGATGCGCAAGGGCAAGCCTGCGCTGGCAGTGTTCGTCAAGGCAACGCTGACGCCATTGCTGGAAATCCCGAGGAAATGCGACATGACACCATCCACGCCAGTGACCTCCATTCCCAGGACTGAGTATAGTCCGAGCGTCGGGCCAACAGTTCCGCCGCCTACCCCGGCGAAGTTCACCCCGTCGCCCCGATAGCCAAAGGGCGCTCCGGTCGTCGTATTGAGCCACCAATCCACCGGGCCAGCCGTGCCGGCAGCGCTGCACTTGCTCCAAACGTTTTGCCGGACGGCCGGGTAACTGCCCACAAACCGGGCGAGGGCGAAGGTGCTGAAGTCGTTGGTGAGAAAAGCCGTGCCCTCATCGGATACCTCCAGGTATGGTGTGGATGGCGCGATGCCGTTGAAATGCAAGACGGGTTTGCCATTGACGGCATTAGGCACGAACAGCGGCGCGAATTCGTCGGTGGTTTGCACCGCGTCATTCCCATTGCCTGACTGATCCGCCCAGGTCGTGATCCCACCGCTGAGATTGGTGGTGACGCCGGCGTCCGCTTTCAGCCAGACTCTAAGCCCGGTGAGAACAGGGTTCGTCGGCGGAGCGGCACCGGTAATATTGACCACCACCGGCGCCGAAGTGGATGGGTGGCCAGCATTATCCGTAGCCACCGCCGTCAAAGTCATTACCCCAGGATAGGCCGCGGCCACGCTGAGCTGAAAAGTGGTGCTGCCGTTGGTATTGACCGCGGTCCCCGTCCCTAACAGGACACCGTTGCCATAGACGCCCACGCTAGCCGTGTAGCCGTCCGGGTCGGAAGTGCTGATGCTCATCGGGATGGCGGCGCCAGCCGCCACCGTGGTGTTATTGGTCGGCAAGGTGATGCTGACAGTTGGCGCGATGTCAAACGCAAGGGCGTATTTGATCTTAAGGTAATTATTGATGACGTTATACATGTCGGCATCGGACAACGCCGGCTTGTAGATAAGGAGTTCGGCCAAATTACCGACGAGCTGAACCGTGCCGTCCTGACGCCGCCCAATGCGCAAGTTAGTGGCTCCGTTAGCAGTGGCGGTGGTATTGCCGGCGCTGCCGATATTGAAATCGTTTAGAAACTGATCCGATGTCCCGTCCTTCCAGCGGAAACCCATAACCATATACACGCCGGTCAAAGGCGCGATCGTGCTGAGCGTGGCCGCGCTGGCAGTGCCATTGCCCAAATAGAATGAAGTCCGCCCGGCGTTGGCGCTGGCGTTGCTCCAGAAATCGAAGGGCGACCCGACACCCCCGGTGCACTTCGATACGAAACCTCGATATCCGCTCAGATTGTCGTAATTGACGACTCCGAGGACGGTCACGTCGTTAAGGA
>PLZQ01000014.1 GCA_003152225.1 Limisphaerales bacterium
AGATGAATTTCTGCACCGTACAGGGACCAAAACAGATTATCAAAGATGTCGTTGTCACCTTTAAGGGGCGGAATTGGTGCCGGTGCCAAAAACCGCGATCAACCCTTTCGCTTCCCGGTCATTTCCGTGATGGTGAGTTTCAGGACCAGCGTGTCTTCAAGAGATGCAGGGAGGTAGGCTGGAGAGGAGTTGCCGTAATGGGCCATAACAAGGTCCAAACCTCGCCTGCGTTCCTCTGGGTCCGTAACAGTGGCTATGCCCCCCGTTCCCATGACGCTTTCGTAATTCATACCCCAGTCGCAGGCCATCGGACCCGTGATCAGTTCCAACGCCCGGTCAATGATGAAGGCCGCTCTCGGGTTGGCTCGGATGAGGTCCAGCTTCCTGCCCTCTTTGGCGCAATGGAAGTAGAGCACTGGCGCGCTGCCGGGTTGGTAGCCGAAATTGAGCGCCAACGCATAGGGATGGCCGTGGGGGTCGGAAAGGGCCAGATGACATACTTGGCACCGCGAGATGATCTTCTCCATCTCTTTGATCGCGACAACCTGGCGGTCTTTTCTTCTCATGGCAGGTGAAGCTCTGCGCTTCCGATCCACGCTGGCAGCACGGCCGACGAAGGCGGTTACAGACTACGGATTTCCGTCGAGGAACTTGATGGAAACATCCTTGAACTGAATGTCCATCGTAAAGCCGGCGTGCATCTGCAGCGCGATCACCCCGCCCTTCAGGACGGCCTTTGGACTTTCGTCAATCATCTCGGTCATCAGGTGACCGTTAATGTTGTACTGGACATGGTTCCCGTTGACGATGAGGACGATATCGTTCCAATCACCCGTATTGTGGAGCAGTTTCTTGAGGTCGTCGGCGCTTTCCGGAAGCGGGTTGTTGTGGCGCTGATTCTCGGCGTCCCAACGGGTCTTTTCACCGCGGTTGCTCATCGTGCCCCGGCCACCGGCGATGCCCGATTCGTCGTAGATCGAACCGGTGTAATTGCCGCCGCTATCAATGTCGGCTTGGTAGCCCCCCACGTGAAGGGTCTTCGGATTGTTGATCACCGAGCGGAACTGCACGCCCGAGTTGCCGTCCGGGCTGACGAGCATCCATTTCATGTGGAGCTCGAAATTGACAAACTTTTCCGGGTGCTCCTTGGAGGCGCTCAGAATGAGATCGGTCTGGACCGAGTGATCCTTGGTTTCGCTGCCGTCGATGACGCCGTTCTTGACGGACCAGTAGCCCTCCAGCCCTTCCCAGCCGGTCAGATCCTTGCCGTTGAAAAGGCTGATAAAGCCATTGGCATCGGGCTGCCCCAGGGGCGCCGCGGCCGCAGCGGCTCCAGTGGCCGGTTTAACTTGTGCCCCAATGGAGGCGGCGCTAATCGCCAAGGCGGCGAAGGTTGCGAGGGAGACGTGTTTAAGCATACGTGAGGAAGCCATAGGGTGTAACTGAAATGAACTGAATTTGGTTTTTGAGGCGCCGCCTCTTCATTGACGCTCGGCGGGTAAGGCAGAATTGCTTTTCGCTCGCACTCATCGTGGCCGCATGGTGTCAGACGGAGACGAGGGTGTCGAGCGGCAAGTGCTGCTGCTGGCAGCACTTAACGCTGGTCATCACGGGAACTGAAACCGATGGGATTCAAGAGTGGGTCAGATGGTCCGGCTGTCCCCACAACTGGTGACATGCAGGAAAATGGGGCGCGGGTATCTTCATTGAGAATTTGTTCTCAGTTAAACGTGTGGCAAAGAGGCCGGATCAAGATTCCGGCTTTTTTGTTGTACTGGAGTTACTCGCCGTGTCCGTGTTTTGGCATGAGGCGGTGCTGGGGGAGATTGAAGACATTGCAATGTGCAAATCCCCAGGACCTTTATGTCAATTCTGCAAGTCCGGCTTTGATCGCATTCTCTTTGGCTTCAGGCAGGGCTTCGACGCCGTGCAAGGGGATGATCGAGAGCGACCATGCCCTGCGGCCGTGATAAATCCCTTTTTCTACCGGCGCCGTGCATTGAAAAGAGACCGCATATCGGTCCTCGGCACCCTTGGTCAAGTGATACACGAACAGATTCTCGTGGTGACAGGCCACATACCAATGGTCGCAGTCCAGTTGATGCAGCAAGCAGGTGGTGGCTTTGCTGACATCCACTTCATGAGCCAGCAGCACGTCAACTTTGTGCGCGTGATCCATAGCTGTCGTCCCAAGCCGGCGGCAAATGCCGGTCCAGTGCCGATTTCGTACCACAAATAGCCGCGAACATCAAGACACATTCGAGCCTGGAGCGGCACGCTCCGGTACATCGTGACCCCCTATGGCGGGAAGAAGAGACTTCAAAGCGATGGGATGGAGCAAGAATATATTGGGAGAGATTGTGGGGGCTTTGACGGCCAGCAGGTCTGCGGGATTCTTATCACCGCGCGAACTGTTTTTGCGGGCGGCGTTTTACCAGAGTTGGTAGGTGGTGATCTTGGCGAAGAAGTCGGCATTGGAGGAAAAGACCTGGGCATCGAAGAATTCGGTTTCAATAGTGTGGTGGACGTTTTCGACATCGGCGTTGGCGTTGGGGCAAGCGGGTGGATTGAAGCGATGCTCGGCGCCAAAGGATTGCTGGATGGTGAGATGAAAGCCTTCGGGCCGGTAGTGGACGGTATCGCCGTCGAATTCAGAGCCCAGGTCGGTGGTGATGATGACTTGGCGAGTATCGACGCCGTGCCGCCGGAGATGTTGGAGGAAGCGTGCGACGCCCAGGGTGGCATAGGTTTTGGAGAGTTCGTTGCTGTAGGCCAGGAACTGGGCGCCGCAAGAGAGCTCACGAATGGTGTATTGGAAGCGGGGCAAGCCGTTGCGTTGCATCTGGGGCCAGTAAAAGGGGATGTCGGTCAGGTATTTCACATCCATCTGGAAGCGGGTGAAGGGGACGTAAGCGGCTTTGACGGCCCAGAGGTCGTTTTTACGGCGGTGGCGGCGCTTGGGCGGGCGGGTCAGTTGGTGGGCGTTAATGATGCGTTGGGCGGCGTTATGGCCCAGGGACAGGCCAAATTCCTCGATGAGGCGCCGAGCGACAAAGCCGGGTGATTTCTTGCGCAGGGTCACCACTCGGTTCTCCAAGGCATCTTTAGTTTTGTGCGGACAGGATTTGGGGGCCCGGCTCTGCGAGCGCAGGCCGGCGTTGCCCTGGTCCTGGAAGCGGCGGAACCATTTGCGGACGGTGTTGCGGAAGCAACCGAAGTGACGAGCCGCGGCTTTGATCCCTTTGGTCCGAGCGAACTGGACGAGTTGATGACGCAAGGCAAAATGGGGATCGTCCGCGCAGATCATGTCGTAGTAAGGTTGGGGGGTGGACGGCGGAGCAGAGGGTTCATTTAATAAGCCTTGGTTTCACCTGAAGTGACACCCCGCTGACCACTCTTTTCGATTTTTGGGGTGAAGTTTTTCGCGGTCGCGCGCGCCCCTTGGCCCCCTTCCCCCTGGGGGGCCAAGGGGCGCGCGGACTCTGGCTGCGCCAGAGACTGGCGCAGCCAGAGCCTTAAGCCGTTCCAAGTGCGTTGCGAGATACATTGAATTTTGCGCAGCCGGTAAACCGGCTGCGGGGGGTCACGATGTACCGGGGCCGCGCCGCATTCGAGCCTGGAGACAATTGAGCACTTGAACCGGCCTGGTCTGCTCCCCAACATTAGCCGCCAAATGAAACGACGAGCATTTAACCGCAGTTTACGCCAAAACCTCGGTCGGCGCGTCTGCCAAAGACGGGAAGAACTGGGGCTGACCCAACGCGGTTTGACCAAGTTGGCTGACATGTCCAGCCAACGGCAAGTTTGGGATATCGAACACGGGCTGACCGGGATGAATGTTGAGACCGCTCGCCGAGTAGCAAAAGCCCTCGACTGGTCGCTGAGTCAGTTGTTTAAGGGGCTCTGAAAGGCGCCGACAGGATTCATTGCCCTCGAACATCCCCACGCCGACAGCTAAGAAAGAGCCCGGGAGAAGCTCGTCGAAATTTTTTACGCGCCGGCTTGTCTTTTTCTTCAAACATAGCAGGTGGGCAGCCGAAGGTTGGGAATGGTGGCGCAGGTCTATTGGTCCAACCGGGCGGCGGCGATGGGATCTCCTACCCAACCTGGCACCAAGTCGCCGTCGGTGCCGTCATGGGCCCGGTCGTCAAGGTTCCAGCGGCGACGCCACATCGTGTTCTTAGGACTGACCATCGGCGGTCGTTTCGCGGTCTCGCAATGGCAATCCGCGAACAGAATGTCAACCCGGTAACTGTGCCTATTGGACGGCCATTGGCTGTGGCCGAGGCTGTCATCCGTGGGGTCGATATTCGCGTCGCAGTCGAGCAACGCCGTGTCCTCCTGAGCCCGGACATCGGCCAGCATAATCATCTCGGTCGGTCGGGCCACATCAGTATCCCTCACCAAACCCATGTTCATCGGACCGTCAACGTCACCGCCCAGCCCGAGCTGAGGCTTGTGCTTGAGATACAATCCCCAGTCATTGTAGCCCAAAGAAAAACGGGAGTTGGGTGTGATCGTGAATGGGCTATAGACGTTGTCCTCGCCCATTCCTCCAAGGGTCTTGTTGACGTTAGTGTCCCAGGAGCTGTCTCGCGGGGCAGCGGGGCAGTAGAATGCGGCTCGGTTGTTGGCCATCAGGTTCAGGAGCCGAGTTGGCCAGACGTAGCAGTTATGGACTTTGGAGTAGGTGCCGGGATACTGCTTGAAGTCCGCCAGATACAGGGTTGTGGCGATCCCGATTTGGCGCAGGTTGTTCAGGCACGCGGCCTGTCTGGCTCGCGCCTTGGCCTTCGAGAGCGCCGGCAAGAGCAGGGCAGCCAAAATGGCAATAATGGCGATGACCACGAGCAGTTCAATCAGCGTGAATGCTCGGCCAGAACTCCAATCCAACCCTGCAATCCGGTGTTGCCGAGCAGGAACCCTATTTTGAGAACGCTTCTTCCAAATGGCAGCGTCGTCATTCATGGTCCATAACCGCTATTGCCAATGCCTTTCCTGAGACCGAGAAAATCATCGAACCCAAACAAGATCGGTCCGCTGTAGTACTGTTACCCTTTTCAGCGTTAATCCACCAGCCTTTGTTGCTGGAATGCAAACGCGGATTTCTTGAACAATCCTTTCACTTGGGATTCGCAGCCAGCTTCGAGATGCGGCCAAGATCCAGTTCCCCTTTTGCACCCCACCCTTGGACANNGGCAAAGCGTCTCCAAACTTGCTCTGCAAATACCGTTCAACGCCGTCAGGTTCAATGGGCTTGGATTCGACCACCGCACGCACACCCTGGACCGTGTTCACTGCCGGCAAAGCTCGTCCCAAAAGCTCCACTCGAAATTCCTCGGCTCGCTCATGTTCACGGACCCGCTTGAGTTCCTTCGGCGTCGGTTTGAAAATGCCCAACCGCTGGCCCTCGCTCTGCGCCGTCAACCCTGTCACGGCCTTTCCGAGTGATAACGCCTAATCGTGCTTGAATCCCAACCTCTCCGCCACCACCGAAGCCCAGAGAGTCAACACCGGCGCTCGATTGA
>PLZQ01000121.1 GCA_003152225.1 Limisphaerales bacterium
GCCACTAAATTCCCAGAATATCCCATGAAAGCAAGCTGCACCCCGCGTCTGTCCTCAACTATAGCGGCGTGGTGAAGTGATAGCTGCCGGAGCCAACTTCAAACAGCGTGCGGCCGTCTTCCATGCGAAGGAACCTGACGCCTACCGCATCCGCCAGCGGTTTGCCGGCTTCCTTAATCGCGGCATAGTCTGACGTGGGCACATATACAGTGGCGGTGGTGTTGGCCGGAATCGTCACCTTCAGGTCCAGGCGACCGTCTGCAATCCGCCAATCGCTCACGATGCGCCCGCGGACGGAGTCGTAGGAGGCTTCGGCCGAGGTCAGGCCGCCCACTGGGTTTGGCTTGATGATGAAGTGCTTGAAGGCCGGAGCCATGGGGTCAAGGTTGATGCCCGCGAGCGCTTTGTAGAACCACGCGCTGATATCGCCGAACATGATGTGGTTGCGGGATTCAGTGCCGTTCCATTGCTCCCACAGGGTAGTGGCGCCCTGCTCGATCCACCAACCCCAGCTTGGAAGGTCCTTCTGGCTGACAATGCGATAGGCCACATCGGCCCGCCCGTTCTCGAGCAGAGCGTTCAGCAGGTATTTTGCGCCGAGGATGCCGGTGTCAATGTGGCCGTTCGTCTTCTCCACGGCGGTCACTAGGTTACTAAGCACGCGCCCCTTGTTCGCCGGATCGACCAGGCCCTGGTAGAGGGCGCAACTTAGCGAGGTCTGGCTACCATTGCCGTAGAGTCCGGTATCGGGATGGTAGAACTTCTCATTGAAAGCCTGCTTAATGCTGGCAGCGAGGTCGGAGTACTTGCGCGCGTCGGCGTCATTGCCCGTTAAATCGGCTGCGAGCGCTACGATCTGCGCATCGCGATAATAATAGGCCGTTGAGGTAATGTCCGTGGGCGTGCTGGTCTTGTAGGGTGCCCAATCATTCAAGCCGATGTCCACAATGCCACCCTTGGCTTTGCTGGTAAGGTAATCCACGTAGCGCTTCAGCCCGTCGTAGTGGTCGCAGAGGACCTTCGTATCCCCGCAATACTCGTACAGGTAGAACGGGATCAGCAGGAATGCGCTGTCCCAGGCGGGGCCGTTGCCCCATTTGTAGCCCCAGCCGCTGGTGGGGACGATGCCGGGCAGCTCGCCGCTAGGGCGTTGCTCATCGCCCAGGTCGTTGATCCACTTGGTATAGACGGTGGCAGGCTCGTAGTTCAGCAGCCCCTGCTCTGCGGCGAGGTGGGCGTCGCCCGTCCACCCGTTCTTCTCGCGGTGCGGGCAATCCGTCGGGATGCCTTGCAGGTTGCTCAGGTAAGCCCAGCGCCCGGCACCCCAGATCTTGTTCAGCAGCGGATTCGAGCATTCAAACTCGCCGGCCACGGGAATGGCCGAGTGGATGAAAACGCCGCGCAGTGCGTCGAGCGTCGGCTTGCCGGGGAAACCGGTCACCTCAACATACTGGAAGCCGTGATACGTGAAACGTGAAACGGGAGACGTAAGGCGGGAGGTGCCATCAAGAATGTAAGTATCGGTTTGATACTGCTGGCTGGGATCGACCCGGACGATGTGTTGTTGGATGTCGGCGCGGTCCACCGTGCCGTCTTTGGCCAGGCGCTCGCCATATTTCAGCACGACCGTAGTGCCCGCAGGGCCACGCGCGCTCAACTCGGCGAAGCCGGCGAAGCTCTGGCCCATGTCGAACACATATACCCCAGGCTTGGGTTCGGTGAGCTTGACCGGTTTGATAATCCGATCGGCTTTGATGGGCGGCATCATCTGCGCCGCGAGCTTTCCACCGGGAGGGGAAACCACCTGCGCCATGGCCCACGCGGAATCGTCGTAATCCGCGGTGTCCCAGCCGGGCTTCTCCGCGCGAGCGTCATAGGTTTCCCCGCCGTAGATGCTATCGAAGGTGATCGGGCCCGTGCTGGTCGTCCAGCGGCTGTCGGTGCCAATGGTTTCAACACGGCCGTCGGCATATTCCACGCGTAACTGCATGAGCAGCTTGGGCGCGGCGCGCCACGGAGCTTTGTGAAAGTCCCACACCGCCTTAGTCTGGACATTATACCAGCCGTTGCCGAGGATCACGCCGACGGCGTTCTTGCCCCGGCCCAGGGCGTCGGTGACATCGTAGGTGACGTAGAGCGCGCGTTTGTCATAGCGGGTATAGCCGGGGTCGAGCAGATCGTCGCCGATCTTCTTGCCGTTCAGGTGCAGCTCATAATAACCAAGACCGCAAACGTAAGCGCGGGCTTGCTTGATCTTGCCCTCCAGCGTGAACGCGCGGCGGAGCATCGGCGCCGGCAGGGAATTGGTGTCGGTGGTGCGGCCAATCCACTGGCCCTGCCAATCCTGCTGGGTGAGCAAACCCATTTCCCAACGAGCCGGCCGGCTGTAGGCGGAGGCCTTGCCGTCCTTATCCCACACACGCACCTTCCAATAGCAGCGCTGGCAGGAGCCGAGCGCTTTGCCGGCATAGGCGATGTGCAGGGTCTGGTCGGACGCCACTTTCCCGCTGTCCCATAGATCGCCGCTATCCGACTTTAGCTGCGCTTCGCTGCTGGCGGCGAGAATCTGATACGCGGTTTGCTTCTCCGCCCGCTGCTTGGATTCGACCACCCAGCTCAATCGCGGTTGTGGGGTGTCGATGCCCAGAGGATTGTCCAGGTACTCGCAGCGGAGCCGGTCGGGGGCGAGGTTGGCCAGCGCGGGGAGAGTCAGGCCGACGAGTAGGCAAAGGCAGAGGAAGGGGCGGAGGGGAGTTAAATGAGTTAAATGGGTTACATGAGGGATGTTCGGTTTCATTGGATTCAGGCGGTAGGTCATACTCGTGGACTGTCTGGTGTGAATCATCGCGTTGCATTCATGGCCCTCCGGGCTCGGACATTCAAGATAATTTCGGAATGCGGCCTGGGCGGGGGGCGAGGGCGGGCACTTCCGCCGGACCGCGAGCCGTCCCCGGCCCGCAGCGGCCGCCAACGGCGTGCTAACTCTTGCCAAAACCCTCGCCACCCGGTCTCATACTCTGGTGAGCGCCATCCAGGTCAGTTGCCGCCAACACGGCCCGCTCTCGCGCCGGGTTCCGGTGCGTGGTATTGGCGTCCCTGAGTTTTCCCTTGCGCGGTGCCCACTCAGGTGCTTTCACGCTTGTCAGAGCCGGCACAGCGAGCCAGAGACACATGAGAAGGCACGTTTCATTGGCTACAGGACGATGCGGTTGGACACGTTGGCGTCCATGGTGGCCGCTATCCGGCTTTACGAGGCGCTGGGATTCGTGCGTTGCGCTCCCTATTATGACACGCCGTTGCGAGACACGGTCTTTATGGAGTTACGATTAACTAGAATGTATGTATTCGTTATGAAATCCAACTCTGTGCGTTGTCTGGCAGTCTGGCTGGCGCTCTCGCTCGCTGGTGTGGCGCGCGCGGATTGGCATGTGTGGACTCTGACGGAAACCCGGCACGTTCTGCGCAGTGACCCGCCCGCAGACGGCCGGACGGTCAATCTCGGCGCGGCCCGGAACGAGTGGGTGAGTTTCCAGATCCTCCTCCGCGCGGAAGCGCCGGTGAAGAGTGTTAGTCTGGAAGCCGGCGATCTCACGGGGCCAGGCGGCATGGCGCTGCGCCGGGCCGACGCTCGACTCTACCGCCAGCACCAGCTTCACCTGGAAGTGGGCACTTACCTAAATGACGGCTTCAAACCGGACTGGTATCCCGATCCGCTCATTCCGTTCCGGCATCCGATGACCGGCCAGAAGCTCGCAGGGGGGCGCATCGCGGCGGTGCCGTTCGATTTGCCTGCCAACGAAACGCATGGTTTTTGGGTGGACCTTTACGTTCCCACCAACGCGGCGCCGGGTGAATATCGCGGCGTCTATCACGTCACCGCGGCGGGAGGCGGCGCCAGCGCAACCGAGATTCTGGTTTCGCTGACGGTATGGGATTTCACCCTGCCGCAAACCCCGACGTTGGTGACGGAGTTCGGCTCACCGCGCTTGCGCGACTTCTATCGTGAGCGAGCCCAAGCGGACAAAGAGCCGGAGCCGGCGGATTGGGCGGCCGTCGAGACCCAGTGCGAGCAATTGCTGAGCGAGCACCGCATCAACGCCACGCCGCCGAGCGAAATGCTTACGCCCAAGGCGCAGGCTGGTGGTTCGTTTGAAATCCCTGCCCAGCAGGTGCAGTCGCTGCGGGAGTTCGTGGACCGCTATCATGTCAACGCGCTCCAGACCCCACATCCTTCCAGCGTCGTCAAAGATCCCGAAGCCCAGCGCGACACACTGCGGGCCTGGCTCGCGGCCTTCGACGGCGCGGCCAGGGAGTTGGACCGGCCCAACCTTGTTTTCTACACCTATTTGAAGGACGAGCCGAACACGTTGGAGGATTACCGCTACGTGCAGAAGTGGGGCCGCGCGGTCCGCGACGCGAAGTCAGTCGTCAAAGTGCTCGTCGTGGAGCAGCCCTGGACCGAACCGGGCCGGGAAGGCGCTGACAGCGCGTGGGTCGACCTCTATGGCGCAGTGGATATATGGTGCCCGCTCTTTTCGCTGCATCGTCCGGAGAGCGCCGCCAAGCGGCAAGCCCTCGGTGAAAGCATCTGGACCTACACCGCGCTCTGCCAGGGGCCGCCCACACCCTGGTGGCACATTGATTTCCCGCTGCTGAACTATCGCATACCGGCCTGGATGGCGTGGCGCGATGGCATGAAGGGCCTGCTCTATTGGGGCGGCATGTCCTACTGGCGCCAGACCGCTGATCCGTGGACCCAGGCGCCCTTTTACACGGGCAACGGCAAACCACAGCAAGGCCGGCAAGGCATCCTCTTCAACGGCGAAGGTTCGCTGGTGTACCCGGCGCACGCCGTGGGCTATGATGGGATTGTGCCGACGGTGCGTCTCAAAGCCCTGCGCGACGCCATCCAGGACTACGAGTATTTGGCAATCGTCCAACGGTTGGGCAAGGCCGCGGAAGCGCAGAAGGTCGTCCGTGCCCTGACCGAGACATTCTTCCAGTGGGACAAAGACCCCGTGGCCTATGAGAAAGCGCGGGCTAAGTTGGCGACGATGATCGCCGGTCCCGCCCCGGGTCGGGAATAATAAACACGGGTGAAGAGAGGTTTTCGCGTTTAACCGGGGTTGGTAGCGAAGGGGTGCAGGCGGTCTTTCTCACGCGAGAAAACTGTTGTATTTCGGCATCACCGGTTTAGCCTGCGGGCGTAGTTAATGAAAACATTCGCCGAACTCGGTTTCCCCGGCCGCCTCATCGCAGTGGAAGGCCTGGATGGCTCGGGAAAATCGACGCAGATTTACCTCCTCAAACGCTGGCTCGAACTGCAGGAGCTGAAAGTCTATTTCAGTGAGTGGAATTCCTCCGAGCTGGTCAAGGCCGCCACGAGCAAGGGCAAGAAACGCGAGCTGCTGACGCCGACCACTTTCAGCCTCATCCACGCGACGGATTTCGCGGACCGCTACGAACGGCACCTGGTGCCGCTGTTGCGGGCCGGCTACATCGTCCTGTGCGACCGCTACATCTTCACCGCCTTTGCGCGCGACGTCGTTCGCGGCTGCCCGCCCGAATGGGTGCGGGGCATCTACAATTTCGCGTCCCTCCCCGATCTCACCTTCTTCTTCAAGTCCGATTTGGAAGTATCGCTCAAGCGCATCCTGGATGGCCGGCCGCAGTTGAAGTACTTCGAGGCGGGCATGGACCTGCGGCTGTCCACCGATCCTTACGAGAGCTTTCGCATCTTCCAGGGGCGCATCCTGGAGCAGTACCTGGCCATGAGCACCGAGTTCAACTTTCTGGTGGTCGATGCGAACCAGGTGGTCGAGCAGCAGCAGGGCGTGGTGCGCGAACTCATCTCGAAGAAGCTGGACCTGGCCAGTTTCCACCGCGCGGAACGCCCGCCTCCCAAACCGCCGGCTGAACCTCCGAAGAAAGCGCAAGTGGAGGAACCGGTCCAATGAAGTTCGTTGCCCGCAACCACATTGTCGTGCCGCACCGCAGCGAAAGGCGCTTTTATGGGCACGGGATCCCGGGCGTTGACCTGGAGCAACTGGCCGGCAAGCTCATCGCGGTCGAAGGCGCCGACGGCTCGGGGCGCTCGACCCAGATCGCGATGCTGGTCGAATGGCTCGAGGGCTGCGGCCATGCCACGGTGCAGGTGGGGCTCAAGCGCTCCACTCTCGTCAGCGAGGAACTCGAACGGGCGCAGGAGGGCAACATCCTGAGCCGCACCACGCTGAGCCTGTTTTACGCGACGGATTTTGCCGACCAGCTTGAGAACATCATCCTGCCGGCGCTCAAGGCCGGCTTCATCGTCCTGGCCGACCGCTACATTTACACGCTGATGGCGCGCGACATGGTCCGCGGCATGGACGAGACCTGGCTGAGGAACCTCTACGGCCTCGCGCTGGAACCGGACGCGGTGTTCTATCTCAACGTCTCGCCCGAGGAACTCGTGCAGCGCACCTTCGCCAAGAACGCCGCCCTGGATTATTGGGAGAGCGGCATGGACCAGGGGCTGTCCCGCGATATGTTCGACAGCTTCATGGAATACCAGACGACCATGCAGAAGACCTTCCGCCGGCTCCAAACCTCTTACGGGTTCACCATCGTGGACGGGATGCGCTCGGCGCAGGTCATCAACGCCGAGCTGCAAAAGAAAATCAGCGCTGTGCTAGCCGGGAAATAACCGTTGCGCGCCCGGTTGCTTCAGCGGGCGCAAGGGCTAAGTTCCCATGTAACTCAGGAAACCTCGCAGCTCATGTAACGAATATATGGCCGAAACCAGCAGCAAGGGAGAATACGTCGTCGGCGTCGATCTCGGCGGCACCAAGATCCTGGCGGGTGTCTTCAAGAACTCGCTCGAATGCATCGGCTCCTCCAAACTCAGTACCAAGTCCCAGCGCGGCGTCGATGCCGTCGTCGAGCGTATCGCCCGCTGCGTCCAGGACGCGGTGGATGAAGCCGACCTCAACCTCAAACACGTGGCCGGCATCGGCATTGGCGCTCCGGGCGCGGTGGATTTCGCTGAGGGCAGGGTCATCTTCGCCCCTAACATGGAGGGCTGGAAAGATGTGCCCCTCAAGAAGGACCTTGAAAAGCAACTCGGCGTGCCCGTGTTCGTGGAAAACGACGGCAACATCTGCGCGCTGGGCGTCCATGTCGTCGAACTCAAAGCCAAGCCCAAGAGCCTGATCGGCATTTTCGTCGGCACCGGCATCGGCGGCGGCCTCATCATCAACGGCGACCTTTACAGCGGCTTCAACCACACCGCCGGCGAGATCGGGCACATGGTCCTAGACATCAACGGCCCCAAATGCGGCTGCGGCAACAAAGGCTGCTTCGAAGCCCTCGCCAGCCGCACTGCCATCTTTCAGCAGATCAAGGCCGGCGTCAAAGACGGCGAGAAAACCATGCTCACGGAAATGCTGGGCGACGATCTCGCCGACCTCCGCAGCGGCGACCTTCGCAAGGCCATCCGCCGCGGCGACAAGTTCGTCGATAAAGTCATCGAAGGCGCCGCCGAATACATCGGCATCGGCATCGCCAACCTCGTCAACATCCTCAGCCCTGAAGTCGTCGTGCTCGGCGGCGGCGTCATCGAAGCGTTAGCCGACGAGATGATGAGCGTGATTGTCGAGACCGCGCAGGACTACGCCATGCCCGGCACGATGAAAGGCGTCGAGATCATCGCCTCCAAGCTCGGTGACAATGCCGGCATCACCGGCGGCGCCGTCCTGGCCCGCCGCGAGACGAAGTAGAGCGCGGCAACATCCCAGTCTGCCGGCTTGGGAGTCGTGCGCACCGCTCTCGCTTGCGCCTGGAACGGTCTTCGTTCATAATGGGCTCATGATCAAGCGAGCACAAATCCGCGCATTCAGTCAGGCGGTGGCCAGGGAATTCCACCCGCAGAAGATTGTGCTGTTTGGCTCCTACGCCTATGGGCACCCCACTGAGAACTCGGACGTGGATTTGCTCGTCATCATGCCGCGCACGCGGGATCGCGGGGAACGAATGTCGGTGCGCATCCGGCAGGCTATTCCCCGGGATTTCCCGCTCGACCTGCTCGTTCGGACGCCGTCTGAGGTAGCCAGACGGCTCCGCTGGGGAGACCCGTTCATGCGCGAGTTACTGGAAAGCGGCAGGGTGCTGTATGAAGCCAACGACGCGTGAGTGGGTCAAGAAAGCGGAGAACGACTTCAAAGTCGCCTCTCAGATTCTGCGGCGGCGCAAGGATGTTGTGCCGGATGCAGCTTGCTTTTTCTGTCAACAATGCGTCGAGAAATATCTCAAGGCGCACCTATTGGAGGCCGGAATCGCTTTCCCTCGCACGCACGATCTCCTGCAACTGCTGAACGTTTGCACCCAACTGCAGCCATCGTGGTCGGCATACGCCAAAGTCGTGGACGCCATGTCTGACTATGCAGTGGATTTTCGGTATCCTGGGCACGCGGCCACCTTGCGCGAGGCAAAGATGGCGCTGAAACATTGCCGTACGCTTCGGGGTGAAGTGCGCCGAGTTCTTGGGATTAAGAGCTGACCCCGACAGCATTTCACTCGTGTCTAAGCGCCTCGATGGGGTCTAGTTCCGCGGCGGCTTTGGCCGGGTAGATGCCGAAGATGATGCCGATGGCGCCGGAGATGGAGAAGGCCAGCAGCACCGACCACGGAGTGACGATGGTTCTCATTGTCGTAAGGTGAGACACGATCAGCGGGGCGACGATGCCCACCACCACCCCGACCAGCCCGCCGCCCACCGACAGCACGACCGTCTCCACCAGGAATTGCATGGTGATGTGCCGGCGCTTGGCGCCGAGCGCCCGGCGGATGCCGATTTCGCGGGTGCGCTCAGTCACGGTGGCCAGCATGATGTTCATNNCCAGCAGCGAGATGGCGGCGATGGATCCCAGCACGATGTTGAAGATGCGCTTGGTCTGCTCCGCTTGCCGCAGGAGCTGCAAGGGCACAATTGTCTCATAATCGGTCTTCCGGTGGAAATGGCCCAGCAGCGTCTTGATCTGCGGGTCCGCTGCTTCGACCGCCGCCACGTCCTGCATCTGCACGGTGATCTGGTGCAGCTCGACCTTCTCCACTTCGAGGCTGCCGGCGGTGCGGCGGATAATCACGTCGCCGAACCGGGAGCGCGCGGCGCTGAGGGTGATATAGACGTTGTTGTCGAGCGGCTCGCCTTCCATCTTGCCCGCCTGGGTCCGCTGCTCGGGCATGTTCTTCTCCTGCACCAGCCCCACCACCCGGTAATAGAACGAGTTGATCTTGATGGATTCGGTTAGCGGGTCCTGGTAGGGAAACAGCCGCTGGGCCAGCCCGGCGGTCAGCACACAGACATTGTCGTGGTTGAGCTGGTCCGTTTGGGTGAGGAACCGCCCGCGCAGAATGTCGAGGCCGACAATTTCGTTATAGGTCGGCAGGGTGCCGATGATCTGGCAAGGCACGGAATTGCGGGCGAAGCGGACGTTTTCCCGGATGATTCGCACCGGCAGGATGCGCACCACACCGGGTATGGTGGATTGAATGCGCGAGCCGTCGTCATAAGTCAGGCCGTACTCCAACGCGATCCCGCGGCCCAGGCCGGACATCTTGGCGTCTTCGGGCGGTTTTAGGCTGCGGATGATGATGTTCTGGCTGCCGAGCTTCTTAATGGCCTGCTGCGCTTCGTAGGACGCCCCCTCGCCGATGGCCAGCATCGCGATGACAGAGCAAACGCCGAAGATGATGCCCAGCATGGTCAACACCGACCGCAGCTTGTGCAGCATCAGGCTCTTTACGCCCAACCGCACGGTGGTGATGAATTGGAGGCTCAGCGGGTTCATGGATCGAGCCGGTTGACCACTTCGCGCTCGATCAGGCCGTCGCGCATGTGCAGTACCCGGTGCGCGCGGGTGGCGATCCGCTCGTCATGGGTCACCAGGACAATCGTCTTGCCTTGGGCGTTGAGCGTGTCGATCAGCTCCAGCACTTCCTGGCCGGTGCGTGAATCCAGGTTGCCGGTCGGCTCATCCGCCAGGATCAGCAGCGGATCGTTGACCAGCGATCGCGCGACGGCGACGCGTTGTTGCTGGCCGCCGGAGAGCTGGTTGGGCCGGTGATGCAGCCGATTCTCGAGGCCGACCATCGAGGCCAGTTTCACACAACGGTCGCGGTAAGCGTGCAGGTCCTTTCCCTGGTAAAGCAGCGGCACCTGGATATTCTCGATCACCGTGAGCTGCGCAATGAGGTTGTAGGACTGGAANNGAGACGTCGGTGCCGCCCAGGAAATAGTGGCCCGAGGTTGGACGGTCCAGGCAGCCGATGAGGTTGAGCATGGTGGACTTGCCCGAACCCGAGGGCCCCATGATGGCGACGTAGGACCCGGGGTTGACGACGAGATTGACGCCGCGCAACGCGCGCACCTCCGCCTCGCCGCCGAGGTCGTAGCGCTTCTCCAGGCTCTCCAGCCGAATAATGGGTTCCGCGGTTTGCATCCCCCCTAGTTCAGGACCGGCCCGTTCGGTGGGGCGTTGGTGCCGCGCTGGCGCGCAAGCCATCGTTCCATTTCCGCCCGCTCGGTGGCATTCAACTTCCCATCACCGTCCTTGTCGAATCGTTTCAGCACGTCCGCCTGGTTCGTCATGCTGCCGTTGAATGCTATCCGTCCAGGACGCGCGCCCATCGCCGAGCGCGGGCCCTCGGCTGCCGGCCGTCCGCCTTGGTCCGCATCTGCCAGGACCGGGCTGATCCCGGGCCGGCTGCGGTCTTTGCCTCCCTTATCCTTGCCCGGGGCACTGGCGCGCGCGATTTGGTTGGTCACGCTCGGCGGCAACGTTTCATCATCCGCGATGATCGCCCCGCCCAGGTCCCTTTCCTTGGTGTCGAACGGCGGCGCCAGCAATACCTGGTCGCCGTCCCGCAGCCCGGAACAGATCTGGATGAACTTAGTATTATATTGGCCGACGATGACGGGCACCGGCTCCTGGGGAGCGCTGGCGAGGAAAACGACCTGCTTGCCTTTGCGAGTGGTGACAGACTGGATGGGCACGCTGACCACGTTCACCAAGTTGGTGATGAGGACTTCGGCGCGAGCTGACACGCCGGGCTTGATGTCCGGCAGCTTGTCGGTGATGAGGATCTCCGTGGCGTAGATCTTGAGGTCAGGGTTGCCCCAGCGGCTCTGGCTGTCGGGCAGCGGCGCGACTTTGCTTACGTTGCCGCGGAAACGCTGGTCGGGCATGGAATCGAGCACCACGAACGCGGGTTGGCCCAGCTCGATCTGGTTAATATACGTCTCGTGGATCTTCACCTGAACCTTCATCGCCGAGACGTCCGGCAGCTTGATGATCTCCTGCCGGTTGCGCACCACTGCGCCCTCCTCGATCATCGATTCGTTGCTCCAATGGCCCCCGCCCGAGCCCGCATAGACGACCAGGCCATCCTGCGGCGCATAAATCTTCGTGGCCATGAGCTGCTTCTTATCGCGCTCCAATTTCTCCTGGCTCAGCGACAGCGTCTTCTTCTGGGATTCCACATCCGCCGCGTATTGCGCAAGCTTGCGGTCATCCTGGAGTTTCACCCGTTCCAGATTCTCCTTGGCCTCCTGGAGCGCCGCCTCCAATGAGCGTTTCATCTTTGGGTTGTCGAACGTCTCCACCATCCAAAGCGCTTTCTGGGCCTGCTCCAGTTTCAACCGGGATTGCGAGGCCGTAAGCCGGTCCTTATCGAGGTTCCCTTTGGTCTCGAAGCCCTGCTTGTAAAGCTTCTCGCTCCAGGTCAGGCGCTCCTGGTCGATCTCCAACGTCTCCAGCACGTTGGTAATGTCAATCTGCGCGTTGCGCTCAGTCTGTAGCGCCTGGCCTTTCGTGAACTTCTCCAGGTCCGACTCCGCAAACTCCACCTTCAGCTTTGCCGCCGCAATCTCGCTGTCCACCACGCTCTTCTGAATCTCCAGTTGCTGCTCAGCCTGGACCAATGCGAATTGGGCCTTCTCGACGTTGATCTGCTGNNCCTTCCACCTCGCTGCGGATGGAAATCTCGTTAACCGCTTCCACCGTGCCGCCTTCGACGACGGACACCAGCATGTCGCTGCGCTTGACCTCAAAACAGCTTACCGCCAGCCCCTGCGGCTTGGGCCGGCCAAACATCATCACGGCGATGATCGCCAACACGGCGAGGCCGATGCCGGCCGCCAGCCTGGGCCGCGCTTTGACCGGGCGAACGAGTCCCTGGTAGAGAGTTTGCACATTCATAGGATTATTCGCTGAAGTATTGGTCGGGGGGAAGGACTGCCTGGTCCCTGGATTCCGCGGGTGACGTGCTGCCGGAGGCCGGTGCCTTGCCGGGCATAAATGCCGCCAGATGGTCCTTGAGCCAAAACTTGGGCACCTCCGTGTCGAGCGCGCCAATGTCGAGCATAAGTTGCAAGCGGGTTTGCTGATAACCCACGAGCGCAGAGGTCACGGCATTCTGGGCGGCGATCTGCGCGTCCTGTGCATCGACCAGGTCGCGCACCTCGGCCCGGCCGGCTTCCAGCAGCAACGTCGTGCTATCGACACGGCGGTTGGCCAGCTCGAGCGCATTCTTCTGGATTTCATAGTTCTGCCGGCTCTGTTCCAATGTCCGCAGGCCCTGGTCGATGCTCTCCTTCAGATTGTCGAGCGTCAGCGTGAAGTTGCGCAGGTCGGACTCGAACGATACCTGCGTAGAGCGGTAGCTGTTGCGCTCCGGGAGACGGTCGATGGGCAGATTCAACTGCAGCCCCACGTCAGCCCGTACCTTGTTGGGATCAAAATGGCTGTAATCGGTAGGCGGCTGCGAGGTGAGGTCGGCATCGGCGACGATCTTCAGATCGGCCTGCAACTGGTTGGCCGCCACCCGGACCTTCCGCTTCGAGTCCTCGAACTTGTCGATGGCATTGAGGATCTGCAATTGTTTCTCCGTCGCCACGCGGTAGGCGGCCTCCGGGTTCAGCAGCGCCGGCACGAGCCCATTCTGCTCCATCTCGTCCAACTCCCGGTCGTCCAGCACCAGCTTTTCCCCCAGGGGGAGCCCCAGCTTGATCTTGAACTGATCCAGCGAGTTGCGGTAGGACGCCACAGCGTTGACGTAATTGTCCTTGGCCGTCAGCTCAGCCTGGCGCGCCTGGTCCACGTCCGCCAGCCGTTCCCGGTCCGCCGCCCGCGCTTCCAGCCGTTGGGTTGATTGCACGCGGCCCAGGTAATTCGTGTAGCGGTTGCGCATGATGTCCTTTTGCGCGAGCAGGTTGAAGTGGTCCACCAGGATCTCCAGCGCGAACTGGTCCTGAAAGAAGCTGTAGTTGCGGACCGCGTACACCACGTTGCGCTGCGCCTGGGTCAGGGCCTCCACCGCGGGATTGTTGCGCCCAAACCCCCGCAGCAGCGGCTGCGTCAGGTTCACCGAGAGGATGGAGACCAGCGAACGCCGGGGATCGCCCGTGTAATAGCGCAGGATGTCGTTGCCCAGGCTGGCGCTCAATTGNNGCGTAGCGCGAGCCCGTCAGGCTCAACGCCGTCAGGTACAAACTCTCCTTGGCCGCCTGGTATCGGCGGCTGCGGCTCACCGCCAGGTCGAGGGAGTTGGAGATCGTCAGCGCGCGTCGGTTGGTCTGCAACCGGTCCTCGATCAGCTCCGCCGGCGGGATCGCCTCCGGTTTCCGCGCCGAGTAAGGGGTGTTGATGGTAAAGGCGTTGGTGTGGCCGAAGATCTTCGATTCGTATTGCTGAACAATCCCATAAACCTCTTTGTCCGCCGAGCGCTGATAATGCCCCGCCGTGCAGCCGAACAAAAGCAATGCGCCCGCCAGGACCGGGAGAAGACTCCTGGCCATGACGACACTGCTCCACTTGCCCGGTTTAGCGGTCTTTCGTTTACCCACCGAATGGCTGATTCTGGACGCCGGCTGGAGGCTTCGGGTTACGAACCGCCGCCTCAAGACACCAGGCCCAAGCGAGGGTGCATCTCAGCACCGCGCACCGCTTGCCAAGCGGTCGCTCTTTCGTCGCCCCCTGTGTTGTCTGCGGGGCGCGCCAGAATCGCAGCCTCTCATCTGACGAATCTACCTGCCAGCAAATTCATGGGTTTCCAAACATGCCGCACCGGCAACCGCCTCGACTTCTGCCGCAGCATAATCGCCCGGAAACGGTGAATTGCCGGGGAGCCGTGGTCATTTTGCCCCTGCGGACCCTCTTAAGATACCGGATCGGTTGCCTACCAGTTCTCAAGCAGTTCCCATGCGGGTGGCTTGCGGGGCGCATTGGCCAAGAAAGCCGTTAGATAGTGGGGATTGCGGGGAAAAGGAAGAAGACAGAAGGAAGAATGAAGAAAAATGAAGGCGGAACGGAGAAATCAGAGGGGAATGGGCAAAGCTCAACCGGCCCTCGCGGGAGCGAAGGCGCTCAGAATATGTGGCGGGCGGCGGTCAGGGAGGCTGGCCGGCCATGAACTCCTCGGGGCGGTCCTGACAACCAGCAAGGAACTGGTGAGCACGAAGGAACAGCACGGGACCGACGGGCGGCTGGTCGAACCGAGTAGTGTCGAACACGCTGGGAGAGGGCGGTTGCGAGCACGCGGCATATCCCGGCGGAAGGTCAACCTGAGCGATGCCACGATTGGCCAAAGCTACGTTGACCTTCACAAAGAGGAGGAACCCGCTGAGCGGGCCGCACTGGCAAAGACGGACCTTGGACTTTTTGGTCTTGGCGACGGCGCACCAAATGATGCGTTGATCCTCAGTAAGCTCCCGCCAGCGTTTGGAGACCGCGCCGAACGTCCCGCGGACCGCGACCTGGGCCGGGGTGCGCGGATTATACGGGACAAAGGCCGGGTAACTGTACTGGCCATAGCGGTTGCGTTGCCAGACCATGTTCCCGCGTTTCCCTGATCTTGGAATATCAAGGACTCTCATAAAATAGCTCCCGGCGCCTCTTCATCCCGCCCAAGAAGCTTGCCTGGCAATTGCGCAATTCTGCAAACGACTGCATGGGCCAATTTATACCGCAACAGTGAACAAATGTCCAGATTGGATTGCAGGATAATGGTAATCGGTCAGTCACAGCGGAGCGCCGGTCTCCGACCCTGCGCAGTCCAACCCGGCAGGGTTGACAGACGGTAGCCGGTGGTCGTTTCCGGGGCCGGAGGGGAAACGACCACCGGACACGCGAGCCGATGCAGGTTGCATCCAGGAGGGATGCCAGACCCGCGCGGGCGGAGGCCGAATTAGCCCGTGGCCCAGGACGCGAAGACTGGCCGGCAATGGCTCTGGCACCCGTTCTGGGTGCAGGATCTGGTGTGCGTTTACCCGGTGGTCGGCCCCCTTGACCCTGGCCGACCACCGGCTACCGTCTGCCAACCCTTCCGGGTTGGTTTCCGAAAATGAGAGCGGAATCCATCCCTGTCGCATGGATCGCAAGAGCCTGATGCAGCCCTGCCAGGCGGCGGCCCTGGGTGGTTCCCGGAGCAGATCAAACCGCGTCCGGCACAAACATGACATTCTCTTGGACCGACCGTTTCAGACCACTTTGGCTCTCGACGCCGTGAGCGTGGGGCGGTAAAGGAGAGTCATGCCTTTGAGCTACGCCGAACTGGAACAGTTCTACGAGAGCCTCGTGGCCCGCGCCCGCCGCCGGGGGATTGCCTGCGCCATCACCAGCGGCATGGCGTGCGTGGCATTCGGGGTGGCGCAGGCGACGAAAGATTGCGACCTGCTCTGCGCTCCCGATGCCGCCGGGAAGTTCCTTGACCTGCTGGGCGAAGCCAGTCTGCACGGGCAACTGCCCAGCTATCGAGGCCATCTGACTCCGCCACTGGATGCGCGCTGGCTGCGCGGCGGCTGGACCAGCCACTTTGTCTGGGATGCCGCGGGCGCAGAGGCGTATCTCGACATCTTTGGAGTCGCGCCGCGGGGCAGTTCGCCGTGGGAGGCGGAACTCCACGGTTTCTACGCCGGCCCGCATACGGTGGCGGAGATGAAGCGCACCAACCGCGAGAAGGACTGGCCGATCGTAACGGCGCTGGGGGTCAAGCTCCTGGAAGCCGGCGACCCGCGTGGCTGGCTGCACCTCTTCAACTATGATGTGGTGGTCCAGACCGCGGCGAAGCTGTCTTGCCCCGTGGATATGATCGCCCTGCGGCCAGTGCTTGGCCTGCTGACACCGGGAGACGAACGGCTCGAGGTGGCGCTCAAGGGGGAGATCGAATTCTGGAACCAACTCGACCGGCTGCGCATCCGAGTGCACGAGCAGGCGGTGCGTCCCTACATGCTGGCGGTCAAACGCGACCGCCGCTCCAACGACCCGGCGCTTCAGACCCAACACCTGGTTCGGGTCGAACATGCCGAGCATCTGCTGCCGGTGAACCCGCTACGCCAATACGGACTCGAACGGCTGATCGCCGAAGCCCAAGCGCAAGCCGCGCGCTTTGTCCTGCCCGGAGCACTGGCGTGGTTGCCAGATGTGCGGGGATGCTTTATAGGTCTGTCAGAATGAAGGCAGCGAAGGCAAGACCGGCCTGGCTCACGCCCGCCGTGCTAAGACATCTCAAGCGCGTGGAGCGCGACTTCCATGTCCGCGCCTTCGGCGAAGAGATGGCCCGCGTGAATTTCCTGCCGCTCGCCGAGCGCCGCCGTTATGTCGCGGAAATGGTGGATCACGCCGTCCGCAAAGGCGTGAAGTTCGACAAGCCGGCTTTGGGGGTCACGCCCTGAGCGGCTAAGAAGCTAACGGCCATCGAGGACGCGGAGCCCGAACCCGCTGCGGTGGACGGCGGGATAACGGTTCACCGCCGCAGCCTGGCCATCAGCTCGTAGTGAGAGAGCGGCTGGACCTGACCGGACTCGATATGCCGGTCGCGCTGTTGCGCCTGTCAAAGAAGATCCCGTCCCTTACCGCGTCGGGAAGCGAGCAAAGGCTTGAACAAAGGCAGGGACTTTAGACTCTGGACTTTGGACTTTTGACTCTTCTCTCCCTTGACCGCGCGGTATTGATCGACCCCGTAGCAGGATAATGCAGGGCGGCGGCCAGGGTGCTTTCCGAAGCAGATCGTAGTCGGGAAGCGTCGGGCCGGGCTGCTCCGAGCGAGAGGAGGCAGGGGCAGAGATAGTCAATGAATGCATGAGTGTATTCCGAATTCGGGGACGGACCCTTTCACAAGGACAGCGACGTGAACTTCGGCGACGCCTTCAAGACCCATGTGGATGAGATAAGCGCGCATCTGGCGAGCCGGAGCGCGAGGACGCACGTGGCGTTTCAGCCGAGCCTGCGGAAGCTGTTGCCGCCGTAGGCGGGATTAATGAGAACGTCATGTAGAGCATTGCGGATCATCGTGCTTGTCTTCCGTTCAGCCGGGCGGTACAAGGGGACTGGCTGAGAACATGACAAATCTCATTAACTGACCCTTTTCTGACAATCTCGATTTTGCTGAAGAA
>PLZQ01000092.1 GCA_003152225.1 Limisphaerales bacterium
CGGTGGCCGGAAGGTCGGAATTCATGGGAGCCAGACTACGCCTGAAACTCTAACTCGTCAGCGGCAATGACCAACCCCGCCATTTTAGACGCATCTCCTTCTTTTAGAGCAAGTTACAAAAACTTTCGTAACACCCTCTAATATGAGCTTTCTGTACCACTTCACCCTGTATAGGTCCACAAAACCTGTTACTGGAGTAACAATCTTATAAGATTGACACCTTATGGTGCGCGGTCGAATGAGGTTTTTAGAAAAACTTGCGCTGCCGGTTCCCGTCGAGTAGGGTAACCCAACAAAAATGTCCTGACCAAGCCACCGCAAGGAACAAGGCGTTGTGGATATGAAAATGGAGTTTGGACATAAAACAATAACTTGCATCCTGGTAACCGCTTTGGTCGCAGGCTGGTGCCGAGGGGGGCACGCGAGCACGCTCACTAATGGGCTACTTTGCCATCTCACCTTCGACAACAATTACACCGATGATTCCGGCAACAGCATCAACGGAACACCCAGTGGAACACCGGCCTTTGTGGCCGGGAAGATTGGATCGGGGGCCGTCTCATTTACTACGCTCCAGGACGGCAGCGAAATTGATTACGTGAGTTTGGGTTACCCCCCGCAGTTGCAGTTTGATGGGAGCCAGAACTTCAGCGTGTCCTTCTGGACCAGTTACACCAACCAGATCGACGATCCCCCTTTCATTTCGAATAAGAACTGGAGCAGCAGCGGCAATATCGGCTGGGGCATTTTCACTCAAGACGGCGGCAATTTCCGCGTTAACGTCATGGGCGACGGGGGCGGCACTAAGGAGAGCACCACGGCCACCCCATTTATCCGAGATGGCCAATGGCACAACGTCGTGGTCACTTTCGACCGAAGCAGCGTGGTCAGCATCTATGTTGACGGCGTTCTGGTGAAGACCGACCCACTCGCCGCCACGACCGGAAGCATTGACACTTTGGCGAGCGGCTACAATGTGAACGTCGGCCAGGACGGAACCGGCTTCTATACAGACGGTGGGAGCGCGCAGATGATCGGGCTTTTGATGGATGATTTGGGCATCTGGGGGCGCGCGCTCAGCGCTTCCGAAGTTGGGGCGATTTATCAGGGCGGGTTGGTTGGCTCGAACATCGTTCAGGTTGTTACCAAGCTGCCGCCGACCGTGAGCGCACTGGCTCCGGCGCCGAACTTCACTGGGGCCTCGGGCCTCCCGACGCTCTCCGCGAGCATTGTGGATCAAGACACCGCGGTCGTCACATCATCGGTTCATCTCACTTTTGATGGCAACCCAGTGCCTGCCAGCGTCAACAAGACCACCAACCTGACAACCGTGCTCTATACCATCACGAACCTGCTCGTGGCCGGTTCCACCCACACCGCTAGCCTGAGCTTCAGCGACAACAACACACCAGCGAATACGATTTCCACTAATTGGGCGTTTACCGTGCTCCAGTATCCCACGCTCCCGGCCGCCTTCGCATTGCCTGCGAACGCTGTGAACACCGGCGCTCCGGGGTTCCAGATGCGTCTGAGCCAATTCAGCGCCGCAGACATAGCGTCGAACGATGGCACGCCGATCGGCACCCTGCCAGGATGCGTCGCCAATGCGGAGGCACAGTTGGCCGGTTTGTTGATTGACCCCATGACCTCTGTGCCGTACGCAGAGACGGCAACTCCCGGGCCCTTGCCGAACGGCGCCTATTCCATTGACGGTGTGTTGAACTTCAGCTTCAGCGGCGCCGACCAGGGCAACTTCACTTCCGCGAACGGCTTTCCGAAATCCACCCTGCCCGGTCTGACCGGGACCGACGAGGACAACCTGGCGATGGAATTTGTTAGCTATCTGCACCTGTCACCCGGGTATTACCATTTCGGGGCCAACAGCGCGGATGGGTTTCGCATGACTTTCGCCGCCAACCCCCATGATGCCTTCGCTATGCAAGTCGGCCTCTACGACGTGCAGAGCGTTCCCTGGGATACGGCCTTCGACTTGAACGTAACGCAAGACGGCTACTACCCTTGCCGCATCGTCTGGTTCCGCGAGGCACCGTTGGCGAACAACCACGGTACAGCGGGCTTCGAATTATACACCATCACGTCCTCCGGGCAGAAGATCCTGGTGAACGATACGAATACACCCGGGGCGGTCCTGGCCTTCCAAAGCAGCAGCGCCCCGGTCGCGCCGTACGTGCAATATGCCGGGCCGACTGCCTTTGTCTCCAGTTACCGTGGCAATGATTTCGGCCTGCCCCGCGTGCAGGTTCAAATCCATGATGGCACCAGCGCTGCCGTTGATCCTGCTTCAGTCAAGTTGTCGATTGATGGTTCCTTAGTCTCGGCGGCGGTGACGAACCGCAGCGGTCTCACCACGGTGACCTACCTTGCCAGCGGAACGCAGTTGCCGCGCACGGTTCATACCGGTCAGGTTTCGTTCACCGTGGGAGGCACGAATACCACCAAGACCTGGCAATTCGACCGCTTGCGGAACTATGTCCTGCCGGCGCCGCTGCACTATGAGACCTTTGAGTCGGTGGCCGACGGCGGTCTCCCCGCCGGTTGGACGCAGACCAACTATACCACGCCGCTGACCGCGGGGCTCACTTTTTCCGATCCTAACTCGGACGCTTACCTCGGGTGGACGGTGGTGAACACCGGTGACGTGTCGCAGTTTAGCGGCGGAGCGCGCCGTTTGCACGTGGGGCTCTACCAGGAATTGAATGGCCAGTTCTTCGACGCGAGCACCAACGCCCTGATGACGAACCAGTTCCTCTATGCTGAATCGGACCACCGTGGCGGGCAGCAAATCCAGTTCTGCTATACGCCGGCCTACAACTTGAGCACCAACGCCGGCGTCGTCGTCGCCTTCAACAGCGCTTACGAGCAGAACCAGAACAACATCTGTTCGCTCGAATACACCGTGGACCACGGCACTAATTGGCTCCCGGTGGTTTATCTGCTCCAGGGCGCGAATGACGACCAGCAGAACGCCCAGATTGTCTATGACGCCAACGGGATTGTCGATGTGGCCGCCACCATGGGCTTCGGCATCAGTTCTCGATACACCAACTCCGTGGGCAAGATCTTCGGCGGCACCGTGGGCGCGTTTATCGCCGCGCCGATCACGCAGGCACTGGCGCCCTATATTGACGGTCGAGTCAATGATGATGAGTATGAAAGCATGCGGTTCGAGGCCTTCCGCCTACCCAGCGCGGACCACCAGGCCAGCGTTCAGTTCCGCCTCATGCAGGCCGGCACCGGAAGCTGGTTCTGGGGCCTCGATAACTGGGGCATCTATTCAGTGCCCTCGCTCGTGCAGAGCACCCTTGACGCGGTCTCCATCCACCTGAGCGGCACTAGCATCGTGCTAACCTGGACGGCCGCGCCCAACGTCCATCTCCAGCAGAGTTCGTCCCTCGCGTCTGGAAGCTGGACTGACCTGACGAGCACCCTGGGGCTTGGCACTTACGCCAGCGGGGTCACCAACCAACAGGCCTATTACCGCCTGATTCGCCAATAGCTGCAGCCCTGCACCGTAGATTTGACCGCATACAGCACAGCCAATCCTGAAGGGATTGTGTAATCCAGCCCAGGGTTGAACCGTCGCCTCCTTGCCCCGCGACGGTTCTATCGTGCGGTGCCGCGCCAAAGGGTCTTCAACCCGGAGGGTTGCCAGAAGGTAGCCGGAGGTCGCCGAGTTCTGGAGGCGACCTCCGGGAAACGGCGTAAGAAATGCCAAACACCCCGGACGGGGTGACAGAGCCTGCTCGATCGGGCCGGGCAAGGTCGGCGCTGGGTCTAGCACCCCTCCAGGGTGCTCGTCCATCCGACGCGGCTTTCCGGTGGTCGTTCCGGGACAAGTGGGGAACGACCTCCGGCTACCGTCTGCCAACCCTCCGGGTTGGTGGCGCGTCCGTACGACGCCGGCTTGCGCCTGGGTTTTGGACATTCTGACTGGGTCAACCCGAAGGGTTGTCAGAAGGTAGCCGGAGGTCGCCGTAGTTTCACGGGACGGCGACCTCCGGGAAAGGGCGCAGGAGATGCCAATCACCCCGGATGGGGTGACAGAGTCTCTGAGCTTGCTCGATCGGGCGGGGCAGGGCGCAGCCGCCTCCTTCACCCAGCGGCGAAGCGGAGTTTGAGTCCCAAAACACTTAGGACGGCATCCAGGCTGGCCAGGCTGGGATTGCCACGGCGCGAAAGTTGTCGGTAGAGGCTCTCACGGTTCAAGCCAGCGACACGGGCGGTACGAGTCATGCCACCCTGCGCTTCCACCACATCCCGCAGGGCTTGCAGGAAGACATCCGGGCCTTCCTCGTAACAGGCGGTTAGGTACTTGGCGGCCTGGTCAGGATCGGAAAGATGGTCTTTCAATACCTGCTCAAATTTCATGGTGCTTTTCATATTTCACTTACTTTCTCGTTGCTCGTAATCGCCCCAATATCGCTATGCCTGGCGGATGTCAGACTCCTGCGTCCGCTTGTCGCCGCCGCAGAGCAGAATCACCAGCGTCTGGCCCTTTTGGCCAAAATAAACGCGGTAGCCCGGCCCGTAGTCCACGCGCAACTCAGACACTCCTCCGCCCACCGGTTTACAGTCCCCCAGGCTTCCCAAGCGGATGCGTCCGACGCGAGCCAGGACGCGGGCGACCGCGTTCGCGTCGCACAATTCGCGTAACCACTCGTCGAACGGCAACCGACCATCGCGGTCGCGATAGACCAGGACGGACTTCGGTTTAATGTCCACGGATAATGTGTAGCCTAAAAGCTACAGCACGTCAAGGCGGCAGTGCATGGGCGGCTATGAGGTACATTCCTTGAGCATGCTGCGCCGCGTCGCCAAGGTCCTTAATGCCAGAGTCCGCGTGGTTCTGGAACCGGCGGCAGCGGAACTCGCCAGCCGTCTCGCGAAATCGTCCACTCACCACGGCGTAAGACGCAGGCTGGCCAAATCACCGTGCCCCGCTGCCCTTGCAGCCCCGCATCGCGGATTTGCTCACATACTGCGCAGCCAATCCTGAAGGGATTGTGTAATCCAGCCCAAGGTTGAACCGTCGCATCCTTGCCCCGCGACGGTTCTACCCTGGGGCATCGGGCGAAGAGGTTGTCAACCCTGAAGGCGATTGCGTCCGTCGCCTGCGCCCGCGCCGGCTTTCCGCAAAGGCGTGAATGTCCTTCTCACCCGAACGGAGGAAATCCAGAAAGTCCACGCCCATGTATTTGCAGGTTTGGCAGAGGCTCAGGAGGACCAGGTATTCCCGGATGCCCTTCTCGGTAGTGCTTCCTCCAAAGATCTGGCGAAGCTTGGCGAAGGGTTTGACGGCGTGCTCCGCGTTGTTGTTGTTCCACGGTACGCCGTCGAATCTCAAAAAGGTAAAGAGCTTGTCACGGTTCTTTTCCAACCGCTCCCTGAACTTCACTGCGGTTTCGCTCTGCAGGTTGGTTGTGGAGATTTGCCGATAGAATCTCTCCACAAACACCAAGTGCTTCTTCAGGAAATGGCTCTTCAGGCCGTGCCGATCAATGATTTCTATCATTGGCTTGAGCAAGAGCGTAAAAGCCAGCGCGAGCCGTTTTAGCTCCTCGTCGTAGGGGTGCTTTAAGACATCGTCGTTTAGGTCTCGGATGAGATGGATCAAGCACTTTTGCTGAGGGCACTGGATCGAATCGTAGGCGGCGTAAAAGTCGGACACTAAAACGCCCTTAAAGTCTTTCAGCATGGTTTGAACCATGTCGCCCTCTCGTGTCTCGCTATAGACGTAGGCGACTTCCTCCATGTTCGCAAACACCCATACAAATCCGTCTTTGCCTTTCACATTACCTTTCGTCTCATCGACGTGGAGCAATCGGCCGCTGCACAGCCTGTTGACAAGGGTGTCGTAAGTCGATTTGTAATTCTCCGCTGCGTCAGCTTTGAAGTTGCCGATGTTCGGGGAAAGCAGATGGAAGCCAAACAACCGATTCAGTTTGCTGGCAACATGCAACTGCGGCAACCGCAACTCGATGCTGAGATAAAGGGAATAGGCCCTGATTTCGGAGCCATAAATGCTTTTTCCCCAGCGAGTCTCTTCCGGTTGGACAAGGGCGTGGCAGCTTTTACAGTGATACCAATGGAAGCGGTAGCGGGTGATCCATCTCTTAATCCCGTGTTGCATGAATTTGAGATCGAAAAGGGTCTTAATGTACTTCGTGTGCTTAAAGAACTTCCTTGAAGCGCACTTCGGACACTTGCGCGGTCGAGGACACTCGATGGTCTTGTTCGGGGACAAAACCTTTCTGGACCTCTTCGGCCGAGTCAAGGCCTGCTTCACATGTATATTTGATTTTACATAGACCCGCTCGCGCTGATAGTCCCAGTAAGCGGCATTGTTTATGGTATCCAATTCCGGAAAGGCGAACGTGTTCCGCTTAAAACCGTACGGGTGCTCCCGCTTCAGCTTTGACGTATCAACGACCTCACCGTACAAGGGGATTCCTGCGTGCGGGGAACCTTCATGCAAATCAATAAGCCTGTGTGCTACCGCTTCGAGCGCGGCGCAATCCTCGGCGTTGTAGGTGAGCAGCGCCTGTTTTGATGCGGGCACTTTAGATTCCGTCCATTCTTGTCGCCAGACGACGGTTCGAATCCCGGTCGCGGTCGGGTCTGACCACCGGAACCCCAGACTCCCCGCGATCTCCTTCAGGCCGTTGGAAAAGGTGGGGAAGTAAACCTGCGCGAAAGTCACAGACAACAGGTTCACCCCAGCTTGGATAGCTTTAGCCACAGAACCATCAGGCGGTTCTCCGAACCGTTCGCCCATGCTCTTGAGGAAAGTCGTTTCATAGCTGCCGTAGTGAATTAGCACCGGCCTCTCGACGGTTCCGAGGATGGCAAGGAATTCCCGCCAAATCTTCCCCTCGTCCTCGACGGTGTCTGCCCACAGGCTGTGCTGGACGGCGGATTCGCCGTTCCCGATGCGCAGGCCGATGAGATAGTAGAAATCGCGGTCGGGCAGACCCTCGACATCGAGATAGACCGGCGTGCCGTCGATCTTCAGTTCCGGGCTTCCGACTATGTGTATCTTCTTCTCCCGAATCGCCAGCGCCTTGAGCGAGTGGTGATATTTCTCCCGTTTGTCGCGAAGCCTCTTGGGCCGGCGCCGAGGCCGGAACGTGTAGGAGAGTTGCGTAATGGTGAAGATGCCTTTACTGCGGAATTCCTGGCGCTCTTTCGCGCTCATGCGGGCTAGCAGGCTAAGATCGTCCTTCTCAACCGCGATCTTTCGGCAACGCTCCTGGAACTCGCACTCGACGCAGTGCCGGTTCAGGAAGAGGTCAGGCGGCGCGGGGTTGGACAGCAGTACGGCGAGTTTCTCAAGGCGCTTCCGCACTTCACCGGCCAGTGCCGAGGTCTTCACCTTGAGGGTGGCGTGGTCGTCGCCGTGGATGATTTTGCCGAGGCTGACTGCGCGTTCGAGCACTTCGGAGAGAACCACCGCGTCGAACGCCAGCAACAGCCGGTCTTCCTTGGTGAGCTTGTTGCGGAATACGAAACGGATGGGAACAAATTGGGCCGGCTTGCCCCGGCCCTCCGGCGGCACACGCTCGATAGCATGAAGACGGGACTCCAAGAGTTGTTCGGAGCACGGACCACCAAGTTCGGTCGTTTCTTCATTCGGCGAAGCCTCGCGAACTTGGCTGTGCGCTGGCCTATATGGTATTTGAAGCGTGAGGTCCACAGCCAACCCCCATTTAGCGGCCTTGAGGTTTTCGGTGGCGAGCGGCGCAACGACGCGCTCGATTTCCGGCACCGCTTCCTGCAATCTCCGGGTCGCTTCGCCCCTGTAGGATTCATCACGGGCACGAACCCATTCGGCATATTCATTGCCCGAACCGACTTCGCCAAGCGAACGAAGATGGCATTTGGTTGCGCACTTCAGGAAGGCATCAAAGATAGCAGGGGTGATTCTCATGGTTGGAACATACTCCCGGACTTGAGCTTGCACACACGGCGTTCTGCCTTGCGCGCTTGTCTGCCCGCACACCTGCAAGCACACGAAGGCAACGTCCAGGATTATACAGGGATCTCTCCACATCGATTCCATGACCATGTATCTGGAGCAATGCGGGGGCCGTCATACTGCCATTCTACGCCGAGCTAGCCGAGCCAACTGCCGGGTTGATTTCCAGCCGGCATGGTGGTAGAAAGAGCATCGTGAAGACGATGTCCAAACCTTCGCCACGGTTTGCTGAGGAGAGCCTGGCGGCTGAACGCCGCGCCTTTGAACGCCAGCGAGCACAATTAATGCGCCGCTACCCTGGCGAGTATGTTGCCCTGTCTGGCGGACGGGTCGTGGACCACGACAAACAGGACGAGGCACTCGCGGCGCGAATGTTCAGGAAGTTCGGCAACGCGGCATTCTATATTGGCTGCTTGGAGCAAAGTCCCACGGTTTACGAGATCCCTTCACCAGAGCTGGCCGCCTGACCGTGCCAGCCGTCGACCATAGCTTCACCCCGCCTGCTCCCGTGGCCGACGTTGTGGTGGCTCACCCGGTGAGCAGCGCCATGAGCGGCGCCTTGCGCGGCGAATTGGACACGGGCGCAGACCTAACGGTGATTCCGGAGGGTCTGGTGCCGCAACTAGCGCTGAGTGCCCGAGCCCACGTTTGGGCGCGCGGTTACGATGGCACTTTCTCCCAACGGCCAGTTTATTACGTCAGGTTCAGTTTTGAGGGCCACGAACTGCCGGCCGTGCGTTGCATTGCTGCAGACCGCCGTAACGTGCTGGTCGGACGTAACGTCCTCAATCGGTTCGTCATAACCCTGGACGGAAGAAACCTGCGCTTCGACTTGCAGCCGGCTTGAAGTCCGGCGAGCGCCTCCAGCCGGAACTTCCCCAAGGCGGCCCTAGCGATTAGCTAGCGTATCCCCGGCGTGCAACTGGCGAGTACCTATCCGGTACCTAGTGCGTACCTAATGAGTACCTAATGGGTACCTATCCAACACCTAGTGAACATGCGGCGGATGCGTGAAAATCACGCATATCTGGGGGCTGCCGGGCATTGAAGGCCCCGGTCGTCAATCGCGGAACAACGAACATCCAACATCGAACATCCAACCTCCAACATCGAATGGCCGCGGAGGCGGCAAAGCCACCCAAAGCCACCCTAAAGCGACCACAAAGCGTGTTGATAGCCAACCGATTGCGACCCCAAAGCCACCCTAAAGCTCCCACAATGCTACCCCAAAGCTCCCACAAAGCCTGGAGACCGGGAGGAGGCCACGCTATTTCCGGGCGGTGAACTCCTCGAGCACGGTTTTGGCCACGGCGGGGATGATCTCGCGCTCGCCGGCGTGATCCATGGTGAAGATGACCAGGACGAACTTGGCCCCGTTGGGCAGTTCCACATACGCCGCGTCATGGCGGCACTCGCCGGTCCAGCCGGCCTTGGACCAGAGCTTGGCGCCGGGCGGCAGGGCCAACGCGGTATAGGCATGGGCCTGGTCGTTCTTGTTGCCGGAATTGGGGGAGGGGTCGCGCTTGAGCAGCTCCATCATTTCGGCGCAGCGTTTGGCGGAGACGGCCTGGCCGGCAACGATCTCGGTGAGCAGCCGCGCGGTGGCGTCGGTGGTCAGCCAGTTTCGGTGGTTGGGTTTCGTCAACTGGATGGATTGCGTCTCACGGCCGTAGAGGCCCTCGCACCACGGTTTGCGGTTGACGTTGATGTTCGTATAGCCGAGCGAGGTGAAGTAGCGGTTCACGGCATTGCGTTTGTAATACCATTCCTGCATTTCCTTCGGGGCCAGCTCGGGTCCGCTGGTCGTGCCGGTCAGCGAGTCCACCAGGTAGCCGGTCGCCTCGTTCAGGGAATCGACGATCATGTCACGCATGGCGCGGCGGAGTTCCGGGGTGTCCGCCAGCTTGCCGTCCTCCATCCAGCGGTGCACGGCGACAAGGTAAAAGAGCTTGATGACGCTCGCGGGGTAGATCTGCTCCCCGCCGCGATAGCTGGCCTGGACTGGTTTGTCGGGGTCGCGCAAGTCCACGAGGGTGACGGCGAGCTGGTGCGTGGTCAGCTTCGTGGCTGCGAACTTCTCGAGCGCGCCCTCTACTGCGCGGTCCACCACTCCTTGCAGGCTGGGCGAGTGGTCGAATTCGAGGCTGGGTTTCGTGGTCTTAATGGGCGTGTCGGTTTGCGCGGCTTTGGTCTGCACGACGGCCAGAGATAGCAAAAGCAATGCGGCAAGGGGAGCGCGAATTGGCACAATCATGCCACGAAACTCTCAAGGACCCTTGGTGCGCGCAAGCAAATGGAGGGGCGGGTTCGCGTTCAACTCACCGGCGCGCTTGCCGTCAGCCGCCGTCCACACGGCGACGCGGCCGGCGAAGTCGGTGGCGAAGACGCGCTTGTCATCGTGGCTGAAAACGGCGCGGATCGGCAGGTCGCCGGAGAAGTCGAAGCTGCGCACCTTGCCGCCGTTTGCGTTCCAAAGCGTTACCGCCAGGTCGCGGCCGCAGGTGACCAGTTGGCCGTCGTGGGCGAAGTTCACGTCCAGCGCGCCGGAGCCGTGCGCCGACCAGCTTTTTATTTCGCGGCCTTCCTGCATTTCCCAGAGCTTGACCGTCCCATCTTCGCTGGAGGAGGCGAGGAGCTTGGAGTCGCCGCGCCAGCTTAGGGCGGTGACGGCGGCCTTATGCCCGGCAAGCGTGAACAGCTCTTGCGCGCTCTCCGGGTCCCATACGCTGATGCCGCCGTTGCGGTCAGCCGTGGCGAGCATCTGGCCGTTGGGACTGAAGGCCACGACGGTCACCCACTCGGTGTGCTTCTTGAGCTTGTGTTGAAGTTGGCTGGTCTTGGTGGACCAGAGTTTGACCAGCCGGCTTGGCCCGCCCAACGCCACTTGCGCCTGGTCGGGGCGGATGTCGGCGGCCAACACGGTGTCGTAGTCATCACCCAGCGTCAGTATGCGCTTGCCGGTGACGACGTCCCACAGCACCACACGGCCTGACTGCGCGCCGCGGCCGCCACCGGCAAGCAGCACCTGGCCGTTGCGGCTGAACTTCACCTCGACTGGCTGGCCTTCGGCAAACGGCAGAATCCCGAGCGGCGCGAGCGTGTCGCCCTGGAATAGCAGCACTTGCTTCTGGCCGGCGACCGCCACCAGCGGGGCCCACGGGCTGGCGGCCAGGCCGGTGATAGCGCTCATCCGCGCCGTGTGGACGACTGGTTCCAAAGGCAGGTTCTTCGGCATGGGCGGCGGGCCATCCGGCTTGCCGACGGTGTCGGCTTTGAGCGTGAGGTCCACCTTGGGCGCGGCGGCTGCGATGGCTTTGCCGCTGGCGGTTTCGAGCAGGCCGCCCAGGATCCACTTCTTGAAGACTTCGAGCTCCTTGTCCGACAGCTTGGGCCGGTTGGGCGGCATGGTCGGTTCTTCGGCGTGGGTGATGGCCTTCCACAGCTTGCTGCCGTCGAGGTTGCCGGAGACCAGCACGGCGCCCGACCCGCTGCCTTTCAAGGCGCCCTGGTAGCTGGTTAGTTCGAGGTCAGCCTTCTTCTTGTCCGCGTTGTGGCACTTGGAGCAGTTCGCGTCGATCAAGGGTAGAATGTGGTCCTGGTAGGTAACCTTGTCCTCGGCGAAAGCGGGGAGGATTAACAACAAAGACGCTAAGACGCAAAGGGGGGAAGACCGAAGGCCGAATCCCGAAGGCCGAAAGAAGGCCGAAATCCGAAGGCCGAAGGAGTCTGCGCGCTGCTGCCTTGGCCGTGGCCATGAAATTGAATGAAGGCCCATGAAACCGCAGAGACGCGAAGAGCGCAGAGACAGACCCTGTTCGGCCACTTGAAGGCGAGCCGCTGAATGTGGATTGCTTTGAGCGCTCTCTCCCTTGCTGTTTTCTCTGCGTCTTTCGCGTCTCTGCGGTTCCCTGGCGCTCGCTCCGACCGCATAGATATGACTTGAACAATCAGAGGACCTAGGCGCGGTCGTCCCAAACCACACGTCCTGCCATCGGCGAGCGGCCATTTCAGATTTCGAGCTTCGGCCTTCTTTCGGCCTTCGGGATTCGGCCTTCGGATTTCTGTAGTCCGCCTTCGTCACGCTCACCCTCTCCCTAATGGTTGAATACAAACTCCTTCGCATTAAGCAGCGACCAGAAAATGTCATTCAGCACCTGCTCGGGCTTTGCGGCGGGGGTGAAGAACGCTTTCAGCTTCGCTGCTTCCTGCTCGGTGGGTTTGCGGCCCAGGCAACGCAGGTAGAGGTTCTCGATGATCTGGTCGGGCTTCTCGCCTTGCTGGAGCAGCTTCTTCACCACGCCGCCCTGCTCGATCTTCGTCTGGAGCGTGTCGCCGTTGAGCAGGTGCAGCGCTTGGGACAGGTTGGGGTCGATCTTCACCTCGCATGAGCAAACGGTGGTGCGCGTCGCCCGGCCGAAGGCGGTCAGGAAATAGTCGGAAGTGTTGCCGTCGGCGATTTCCACTGCGCGCGCGCCCCGGGGCAGGCCGGGGAACTTGTCCGGCGTGCCGGTGACCTCACTGATGCAGTCCAGGAGCACCTCCGCGCGGATGCGGCGGATGGGAGCTTTGCTGAAATTGCGGTCGTCCTGTGCGTTGGTGTCGTTGGGCGCGGTGCAAAGCTGGTAGGTGCGGGAGGCGCAGATGTCGCGCACGAGGCTCTTGAAGTCATAATGGTAGCCCACGAGCCGGGCCGCCAGGGCGTCGAGCAGCTCCGGGTTGGACGGCGGGTTGCTGATACGCACATCGTCCACCGGCTCGATGATGCCTCGGCCCAGGAAATGGCCCCAGACGATGTTCGCGATATTGCGGGCGAAATAGGGGTTCTGCGGCGAAGTCAGCCAGCGGGCTAGCGCCTCGCGTCGGCTCTCGCCCTTGAGGTCCGGCTCCTCGCCGCCGAGGAATTTCGGGCGCATGTCGGCGTGGGTGACCGGGTGCTTTACCTCGCCGTCGTGGCGGTCGAAGATGACGGTCTCGCGCGGGTCGTCGCCCGCCTTGCGGCCAACCTGGGCGAAGAGCGCGGCGAAGCCATAGTAATCGTTCAGCGTCCAGCGGTCGAATGGGTGGTTATGGCATTGCGCGCACTGGATGCGCATCCCCATGAAGACCTGCGCCGTGTTCTCCGCCAGCTTCAACGTATCCGGCTCGCTCTGATAGTAAGTCGCGGCCGGGTTGCGGAAGGTGCTGCCCGAAGCGGTCAGCAGGCTCTGCGCGATGCGGTCCAGCGGCGCGTTGGTCTGCATCTGATCCCGCAGCCATTCGAAGTAGAGCAGCGCGCCTTTTGGATAGACCACGTTCTCGCGCGAGCGGATTTCCAGCAGCTCAGCCCATTTCATGACCCACAAGTCGGCGAATTCCTTCCGGCACAGCAGCCCATCCACCAGCCGGTCGCGCTTATGGCCGTCGTGATCTTCGATGAAGGCGCTGGCTTCCTCCGGCGTCGGCAATGTGCCCGTGAGGTCGAGATAGGCGCGGCGGACGAACGAGGCGTCGTCGCAGATCGCGGACGGCACCAGGCGCAGCTTCTTGAGCTTGGCGAAGACCGCCTCGTCAACGTAGTTGCGCGGCGCGATCTCCGGCCAGGTGTAAGGCAAGTCTTTGGGGATGACGATGATCTGCGCCCCGACGTTGAACTCGCCGAACCGGGCCTGGATGAACGCCTCGCCGCGCTGGCCGGCGGTGACAGTCCCGTCGTCGCCGGCCCGGGCAGCTCCCTCGTTGTTGCTCAGGAATACGGCCAGCGGCGTCACGTCCCGCTCAGTCCCGTTGGAGTAGTGGGCGCGAACGA
>PLZQ01000064.1 GCA_003152225.1 Limisphaerales bacterium
CGGAGCAACTGCCCGCGGCTTCGCCCTGGTCGAAGATTCTGGTCGCCTTTGCCGGGCCGTTTATGAACGTGGTGTTCGGCATAGCGATTGCCGTCTTTCTGTGGGGGGTGGGAATGCCCGTTCAGGTCAACCCGCCCATCATCGGCTACGTTGACCCGGGTTCGCCGGAAGCCAAACTCGGCATTCAGCCGGGTGACGAAATCCGCTCCGTGGATGGCAAGCCGATCACCTCGTGGCGGGATGTTCAGGAGACGAGCATTCTGGCGCGCAGCACCAACCTGGCGGTAGTCATCGCACGCCCCGGGAAGTTCACCAACACCTATGAGCTGACGACCGTGGTCAGCGAGTCGCTCGGTCTCAAGATTCTCAATCTCGACCCGCGCGACCACCCGGTCATTAAGCGTGTCCTTTCCGGCAGCGCGGCGGAGGCGGCTGGGCTGAAGACAGGCGACGAAGTCCTGGTATTCGCGCAAATCCCGCTGCATGGGGCCGACCAGTTCATCAAGCTCATCCAGAAGTGTCCCGGCGAAACAAAGGACATCGTCATTAAGCGCGACGGCCAACGCACGACGCTGAAAGTCACCCCGCGCATGGACTCCAGCGCCAATGTCGGCCGCATTGGCGCCGAAATTGGCACGGGCAAGCCCATTTACCGGATCGAACACGTTCCGCCCTGGATCCAGATCAGCGAGGTCGTAGATCGCACCATCGGCACCTTCAGCGCCCTGATTCACTCGAAGCAGACGGGCGTCGGGTTGAAGGATCTGAGCGGTCCGCCAGGCATTCTGGCGCTGCTCGCCGCTTACGTAAACACGGATTGGCGCCTCGCGTTGAGTTTTCTCGTGCTGCTCAACATCAACCTAGCCATTATTAACCTTTTCCCCATGCCGGTGCTCGACGGCGGGCACATCGTTATGGCGCTGGTGGAACGGCTGTTCGGCCGGCCGCTGCCCGTTCGCCTGGTGGAATACACGACAACCGCCTTTGCCGTCCTGCTCATCAGCTTCATGCTGTATGTCTCGTTTAACGACGTGCGCCGCTTCTCGATGTTTCGCTCCATGTTCAAGCAAGAGGTCACAATCGAGAAGCAGGATAGCGCACCCGCACCCGCCGGTGGCCGCTGAACATGCTCAGGTACTGCGAATCTCCCTATTATTTGCACCGCCGCCGCACCCGCGAAGTAATCGTCGGCGATCCCCGGCGCGGCGGGGTGATCATTGGCGGCAACCATACGGTGGTGATTCAGTCCATGATCACCTGCGACACGATGGACACTGCCGAGTGCGTGAAGCAAACGCTGGAGCTGGTGGCCGTTGGTTGCCAGATCGTGCGCATTACTGCCCCGACGGTGAAGGATGCCGCCAACCTGAAGGACATCGTAGCCGACTTGCGCGCGCGCGGGTGCTACGTGCCGATTGTCGCGGACATCCACTTCAAGCCGGAAGCCGCCCTCGAGGCGGCGCGATGGGTGGAGATGGTCCGCATCAACCCCGGCAATTACGCCGACTCCAAGAAGTTCGCCATTAAGGAGTATGCGGACGACCAGTACGCTGCCGAGCTGGCGCGCATCGAGGAGAAGTTCACTCCGCTGGTGAAGCTGTGCGGCGAGCTGGGCCGCGCCCTGCGCATCGGCACCAACCACGGTTCGCTGAGCGACCGAATCATGAACCGCTTCGGGGATTCCCCGCTCGGCATGGTGGAGAGCGCGCTGGAATTTGCCCGCATCGCCCGCCGGCACGGCTTCCACAACTTCAAGTTCTCGATGAAGTCCAGCAACCCCAAGATCATGATCCAGTGCTATCGNNACCGAAGCCGGCGAAGGCGAGGATGGACGCATCAAGAGCGCCATCGGCATTGGGTCCCTGCTGTGCGACGGGTTGGGCGACACCATCCGGGTCTCGCTAACGGAAGATTCACCGCGCGAAATCAAGGTCTGCCGCGACTTGCTAGCGCAGATTCCCACCCTCAGTGCGGAACGCGGAATGCGGAATGCGGATATCCCGGCCAACTGGCCCTTCGATCCATTCGCTTACTCGCGCCGGGTTACGCCTGAGATAGAGCTTGCTGAGGGCGTGAAATGCGGTGCGGAACAAACTGTGCGCGTGGTGGTGACGCGCACCACCTGGGAGAAGGTCGCGCGCAAGCTTAGCCCGAAGACCGATGTGAAGCCCGAGGCGGTTTACGAGGACCTGAATGTCTCTGAGATCGACCCGACCCGGGACTTCGAGGTGAACTGCGATACTCAGCTCGTGACGGTGAAGGACGGGACCCAGTTGCCCACCATTGCGGCCTTCCGCTTACTCGCTGCGCAATTGAAACGGCTGGGCCACAACAACCCGATTCTCCTAAAGGACTGCCTCGAATTCAGCCCAGCGCCGCTGGAGCCGAAGATCGCACTACTCCGCGCGGCGGCTGTGATTGGTTCGTTGCTCGCGGACGGGATCGGCGATGCGATCCTGGTACGGGGTGAGGCTGGGGCCGGACAGTCCTTGCGCCTAACTTACAACATCCTGCAAGCGGCGGGCTGCCGCTCGTTCAAAACGGATTACGTCGCCTGCCCTTCGTGCGGACGCACCCTCTTCAATCTCCAAACTGTCACTGGCCACATTAAGGCGCGCACTGAACATCTCAAGGGCGTGAAGATCGCCATCATGGGCTGCATCGTGAACGGCCCAGGCGAGATGGCGGATGCCGATTTCGGCTATGTCGGCGGCGCACCAGGCAAGATCAACCTCTACGTTGGCAAGACGGCGGTGAAGTTCAATATTCCCGAGACCGAGGCGGTGGACCGCCTGGTGGACCTCATCCGGGAACACGGGAAGTGGACGGAGCCCGAGGGAAAACCTGCCGACGCAACGGATGCCGCGGCAGTGCCAGCCTGAGGGACTATTCGGCTAGCTTTCTTCGGCCTCAGACTCTTCGTTTGCCAAGTGCCAGCAGAATCCCGTGCAAGAGCGCGTACGGATTCGGCGGGCAGCCGGGGACATAGACATCCACCGGGATAACCTTGTCCACGCCGCCCAGGCTCGCGTAGTTCTGTCCAAAGATGCCCCCGCTGCAGCCACACGCCCCCACCGCCACGACCAGCCGTGGCCCCGGCGTAGCGTCATAGGTCTTCCGCAACGCCAGCTCCATGTTGCGCGAAACCGGGCCGGTGACCAGCAGCATGTCGGCGTGACGCGGCGAAGCGACGAAGTGAATGCCGAAGCGCTCGATGTCGTACACGGGACTATTCAGCCCGGCGATTTCGACCTCGCACCCGTTGCACGACCCGGCATCGACTTCGCGGATGTTCAACGAGCGACCCAGCACCTTTTCCACGCGCGCTTTCAATTCCGCGCCAAGGGCCTCGACGGGGCCTCGTTGGGAGTCGGTGCCTGACGCTTGATGGCCGAGCAGCTTCTGGTGTGCGCCGCCGGAACCGAGTTCATACTCTGTCGTGGTCACCAAATCCTCTTTGCGTCTGGCCGCCAGCTCGCAAACATTGGTCATCCCGATGGCCGCATCCGCCTCCGCGCACAGGCCGCAAAACGTGCACTTGGCCAGATCGAGCGTTACGGTACGCGTGCCGCTGCTGTCGGCGCAGGCCAGAGCGCCGGTGGGGCAGGCCGCGACGGCAGGCCGCGCGTCCTTCCAATTGGCGAAATCAATCTCCGGACGCCCGCACGCATTAGTGGATACCTCCGCCTGCGCCAACGGGTAACCCGTGGTCACGACGCCTGTAGCAAAGCTCTTACGCAGAATCTCAAACATAATCTACCGGTCAGTGCCGGAGTAAGACAGGTTGAAGCTCTTGTTCACAACTGGGAAATCGGGGATGATATTGCCGAGGATGGCCTCGCTCAACGCGGGCCAGTTCTGCAACGACGGGTCTTTGATCTTGCAGCGGGACAGGCGGCCCCCCTCAGCCGTGCGGATCCAGTGGAAGATCTCCCCGCGCCACCCTTCCACGTAGCCTAACGCAACCCGGTTGGCGGGCAGCGCCGGCATGGCCACTCGCGTCGGGCCTTCGGGCAGCGAGCCGATGATCTGCTCGATAATCGAGAGCGCCGCTTGCACCTCGTCGATGCGCACTTGCATCCGTCGCAGCACATCGCCTTCGCGATAGACCGGCACGGCGAAGCTCACGCGGTCATACGCCGCGTGCGGGAAATCGCGCCGCAGATCGTGATCGAAGCCGGAAGCACGACCTGCAACGCCCACTACACCGAGGTCGCGGGCGGTTTGAGGCTTCAGGATGCCGGTGGTCTCGAGCCGGTCGCGCGTGGAAGAAGACTCTTGAATCAAGCCAACCAGCGAATCGAACTCGGGCCGCAGCCAGGCGATCCACTGGCGGATAGCCTCGATTTGGGCCGGGCCCCAATCTGAACGGACGCCGCCGAGCGCGGCCATACCCCGCAACAGGCGGTGGCCGGTGAGCTGTTCATTCAGCCGCAGCCCGCGTTCCTTAAGCCGCATTGCATGAGTGTTGGCCACGACAAACGCCACGTCGTTCGCGATTGCGCCAATGTCGGCAACATGATTGTAAACCCGCTCCAATTCGAGGCAGACTGTCCGTAGCGCCCGCGCCCGCGGCGGCGCTTCCACGTCCGCGGCGCGCTCCACCGCATGGCAAAAGGCCGTTGCATGCGCGAAGCTGGAATCGCCGGAGATGCTCTCCGCCAACCGGACGCCATGGGTTACCGGCATGTTCTCGAACAACTTCTCCGTGCCCTTGTGGGTGTAGAAGAGCCGGATCTGGAGATAGAGCACCGGCTCCCCGGCTACGCTGAAAAGGAAGTGTCCCGGCTCAATGATGCCCGCATGCACCGGTCCCACCGGCACCTGAAACACACCCTCGCCTTCGACCTGGCGGAACTTATGCCGCTCGCCCGTGAACGGCGGCAGCACGGTGTGCAAGTCAAAGTCCTTGCGCAGCGGATAGACTTCCGGCCAGTCATCATGCAGCGCGCAGCGGCGGGGGTTGGGATGGCCCTCGAGTTTGAGGCCGAAGAGGTCCTGTATCTCCCGCTCTTGCCAATTGGCGGCCGGCAGGGCGTTGGTGAGAGAGGTGAATTCGGGCTGTGCCGGAAGGATCGGCACGCGCAGAATGAAAAAACCGTGCGCCGCATCGAGCGCAAACACGTAATAGAGGTGGAACGCGCCGTCCTGCGCGCGAGCATCATCGGCGAACAGGCTGACCAGCCGCCCGCCCCACTTCTTGTAGAGTTGCGCACAGAAGCCCGGGACCAGCTCCATCTGGGCATGGAAATAGACCTCGTTCGGGCGAGGGGCGTGCACGGCCTCAATTCGCGCGTCAAAGCGCTCGGTCAAATCGGCCAGGACCGGCTGCAGTGTGGACAGTATGTTCATGGCGTGCCTCGAAGGATATAGACGGAGTCTTGCACAAGATCAAACAGTGTCCCGGGTAACCAGAAGCCGAGCCCAACCACCACGACAGCCACCAACAGCATGGCCCCCAGTTTCCAGGGGCACTCCGCAGCCCGCGGCGCGGTCTCGGGCGCCGCCCCGAGGTTCATTTTGGACATGTGCAGCAAGAAGCCGACAAAGATCGTCACCACGCCGAGGACGAACAAGCCGGCGGCCCAGCCCCGATCGGCCGCCAACGCCGCGCTCAGCGCCGTGAACTCGCTCTGGAAGATGCTGAAGGGGGGCGTGCCCGTCACCGCGAACGTGGCCAGCAGGAACAAGCCGCCCGTCCACGGCAAGGTGTGAATGACCCCGTGCACCTTGCGGAAGTAAGGCGAGCCGTACTGCTGCTGCACGTTTCCGGCTGAGAAGAACAGGAGCGGCTTGGTCACGCCGTGAAAGAGCATGTGCAGCACCGCGCCCAGCAAGCCGAGCCTCCCGCCAAAGCCCACTGCCGCGACCATGATGCCGGCGTGGTCAATGCTCGAATACGCTAGCAGCCGGCGGAAATTCCGCTGGACCAGCACGAAGGGAGCCGCCAGCAGAATCGAGAATACGCCGAAGCCCACCAGCAGCTCGCTGGGAAACTCATGCCCCAGGCATTTCTCGGCCAGCACGTCAAAGCGCATGATCGCATAGATGGCGCAATTGATGAACGCAGCACCCAGCAGGGTCGCCGCCGGCACCGGTGCCTCGGCGTAGGCATCCGGCTTCCAGGTATGCATCGGCGCCAGGCCCGCCTTGGTGCCGTAGCCGAGCAGCACCATTACAAAGGCCAGGCGCATCGCGGTGGGATTGAACTTGTCCGCTATTTCAACCAGGACGGACCAGCTCATCCCCTGCCCGGCATGCTCTCCCAACACGCCGACGGCGGAGGAATACGTGATCACCGTCCCGAACAAGGCGAGCGAAATCCCGACGCTGCCGATAATAATATATTTCCAGCCGGCCTCGAAGGAGGTCTTCTGGTTGTAGAAGGTGACCAGCAACACGGAAGCCAGCGTCGCGCTTTCAATGGCCACCCACATCACCCCCAGGTTGTCCGCCAGCGGCGCCAGCAGCATCGCCCACACGAACAACGGCGTCAGCACATAGTAACGGCGCAATTGCGGCTCGGTGATGCGGCCCTCGGCCAGGTCACGCCCGAAATAGCCCACCGCGTAGATGGCGCTGGCCAGCGCCACGAAGGCCGTTAGCCCAATCACCAGCGCGCTCAGGGCGTCAGCACGCAGGAACCCATTGAGCGCCGTGACCGCGCCGTGCTCGCCCAGAGCGGCCACGTCCAGACCCAAGACGACCGCCAACCCCGCGACAACCGCGAAGGCCAGCAGGTTCAGCCGTTCCCACCAGGCGCGGCAACGCGTCGCCAGGCAAAGCAGCCCTGCCGACAGCGGAACGAGTAACAGGAGGATTAAGACCATACCGCGCTTCTTTCGGCGTAGCTCAAGGCGCCATTTCGCCTCCAATAATTCCCGCCGCACGTTCCATCACGAAACGAAGCGGAGCGGGCAGCCACACGCTGAATACCAGCAGCGTGCCGAGCATCAGTCCCATCGCCGGGACACCATCCCAGGGTGTGGCATCGCTGGTCCGTTCGGCTTTCGGCGCTCCCAACAGAATGCGCGTCAGTTGATAGAGGATGCCGCAAAACGCGCCCAGCAGCGCCAGCAGCACAATCGTGCTCACAACTGAGTGACCGGCGGCAAAGCCGCCGTTCAAGATGGTCAGCTCACTGAAGAACAAGCCAAACGGCGGCAGACCCGTCGCCGCCACCGCAGCCAATCCCATGCAAACCGCCGTCACGGGCAGCACCTTCGCCATTCCGGGACCAATTAGCCGCATCTGCAAAGTGTGGCAGGTCTGGTGGATGTTGCCTGCGGCGAAGAACAACACTGGCTTGGTCAAGGCGTGGTAGCCCATATGCAGCAACGCGCCCCAGATGGTCACTGGTGAGTTCAGGCCAAAGCCCACGCATATCAGGCCGATATGCTCCAGGCTGGAATACGCCAGCAGCCGCTTTAGATTGGTCTGGACGAGGATAAACGGGGCCGCTAGGCACATCGACCCCAGTCCAAAGACCAGCAGGAGCGTCCGGCTGAAACCCGAGCCCAGGCAGGCCATCGTGAGGATATGAAACCGCAGGAGAGCGTACAGGGCAACTTTGAGTGAAACCCCCGAGAGCATCGCGCTGGTGGGTGACGGCGCTTCGCTGTGGGCATCCGGCAGCCAAGTGTGCATCGGGGCTAAGCCGGCTTTAGTGCCGTAGCCCACGAGCACGAACACAAAGGCCAGTCTGATCATGCGCGGGTCGAGCTGCCCGGCCATGCCCATCAGGTGCGACCAGTTGAAGCTGTGCGGCGCGGTGGCCTTCTGGTCGATGCCAGCCGCGTAAGTTAACACCGTGCCAAATAGCGCCAGGGCCAAGCCCAGGCTGCCCAGGATGATATACTTCCAGGCGGCTTCGAGCGAAGTGCTGCGGTTGTATAACGCCACCAGCAGCACCGACGACAGCGCGGTCGCTTCCAGCGCGAACCACATCACGCCGAGGTTATTGGCCAGGACCACCAGGAACATGCCGGCGGAGAAGATCGGAGTAAGCACGAAGAACTCCTTTACCCGCCCGGGCGTCACCACGCCCGCCGCCAGGTCCCGGTCGAAATAACGCCCGGCATAGAGCGAAGACCCCAGCGAGACCACTGAGATCAGGAGCACCATCCATGCACTCAACGCGTCGGCCCGAAAGAACTCCTCCCACTCGGTAACGACATAGGGGGCTGCCTGCAACTGCAGGAGTAATCCCACCCCAAGCGCGACCGTGATGCCGAAGGCAAGCACGTTTGCGAACGCCATGACGCGGCGCGACCGCGCCAACAGGCAACCCAACGCAGCCACCGCCGGCACCACCAATATGGGAACCAGCAGCATCATCCTTTCAACTGGCTCAACTTGCTGACGTCCATGGAGGAAAAGGTCTCGCGGATGCGATAGACCAGCAGCCCCAGCACCATAACCGCCACCATTACGTCGAAGAAGATTCCCAACTCCACCACCAGTGGCATCCCATAGGTCGTCAACGCCACCGCCGCGAGCATCACGCCATTCTCCACCGTCAGCAGGGCCAGCACCTGGCTGATGGCCTTGCGGCGGTTGAACATGAGAAAGAACCCGGTCAGCAACAGCGTGATCGCCACGCCCAGCGTGTTATTGCCCAGCCGTTCGAGCGAAGTAAACGGTCGTGCGACGATGTAGCCGAGGAGGGTAAATGCGCCGCAGAGCAGCATGGAGGCGGAGGAGTTCAGCAGCGGTGCGATTTCCTGCTCGATTTGGATGCGCCGCACCTGCCGGTTCAGCAGCCATGGCAGAAAGAAGACCTTGCCGACCAACGTGAGGCCCGCCACCCAATACACATGCGTAGCGTTGTGGAAGTAAGCGATGATCGCCGCAATTGCCGCGAGCAGCAGTGATTGCAGCGCGAACAGCCGGATGTTGGTAAGCAGCATCCCCTGCACCACCATTAACAGTTGAATAACGAGCATCCCGGCGGCCAGCAGGGTGATCAACTGTGATGCAAGTTCAGGGTGAACGGGGTTCATATCATTGGAAAAGGAACGTGGATAGCAGGGCCAGCGTGGCAAGAATAAAGGCCGCACTGAGCAGGTCCGGCACGCGGAACAGGCGCAGCTTGGCATTGGTTGTCTCCACCAGCACCACTGCGGCAGCCAAGGCCAGCAGCTTGAGAACGAACCAGAGCAGTCCCAGCCCGAGCGCGCCAGCGCTCGCAGTCGTCGCAATGCCAACCGGGAAAAAGATGTTCACCAACAGCGCCATCAGCACAAGCTGTTTGACTGCCGCGCTCCATTCAATCAGCGCCAGATACCGGCCCGAGTATTCGAGGATCATCGCCTCGTGAATCATCGTCAGCTCCAAATGCGTGGCCGGGTTATCTACGGGGAGGCGGCCCGTCTCGGCGAGCAGAACGATGAATAGCGCGGCGAAGGCCAGCACGTGCGCCGGGTTGAGCAATCGCCACGTCGGCCCTTGGGCCGCCAGCAACATTTGGCTGAGGTTGGTCGAGCCGGCCGTGATGGCGACCGTAAAGATAGCCAGCATCAGCGCCGGTTCGGCCACTGCGGCAATGGTCACCTCGCGGCTGCTGCCCATCCCGCCAAAAGCGCTGGCCGTATCCAGCCCGCCCAACGCCAGGAAGAACCGTCCCAGGGCCAGCAACCCGACGAAGGCCAACACCCCGCCGAACAGGCTCAACGGCGCCGACACGTTCACTAACGGCATCATAAGCCCGGCCAGTAGCGTCGAGGTAAGCAGCACGTAGGGCATGGCCCGGAAGATCCAGGAGGCGTGCTCGGAGATGACCATGTCCTTGCGCAGGAACTTGGCCAGGTCGAGATACGGCTGCCAGACGCGGGGCCCGCGCCGGTTTTGCAGCTTCGCCTTCCAGTTCCGGATGCAGCCGCTAATCAACGGCGACAAGGCCAGGAGCAGGAGCGTCTGCAATAGAATGGCTAACGCGTTCATAACGCAAACAGCAGCAACAACAGCAGCGTGATGAAAATGTAGATGAGGTAGGCCTGAATGCTCCCGGCCTGCAATGCGCGCATCCGCCGCGACAGGCGCAGGATCGTCCGGTTCAACGGACGGTAGAGGCGCGTAACAAATGCCTCTTCTATATGGCTTTCAAACCGTAGCGTCTTGGCGAAGTACGGCGAATAGTCATACTCCCGCTGCACCTCGCGCCGGGGCCGGAACAGCGCTTTGAAGATCATACGGATCGGCTTCGAGAAGCCGGTCGCCGTGTATTCCATTTGCGGTGTCAGCCCACGCAGCCCGCAATCCCAAGTCGGCCCGGTGGTCACCCGAGTCCGCCGGCCAAAGAACAGCCACAGCACCAGCGGTATGGGCAGCAGGCATATCCCCGTCAGGGCAATGCCCAGCGTCGAGACTGTCCCGCCCTGCGCCTTCGCGCTGCCCAGCACCCACCCATCGGCCTGGATCAGATAGGGAGGCAGCGGCTGGCCGAGGAGTTGTTGCGTAAGCGGCTCCAACAGCCTGAGAAACATCGTCGGGAATAGCCCGAGGAAGAAGCACGCTGCCGTGAGCACCCCCATGCCGACGAGCATGGTCGGGGACGCTTCGTGCGCCTGCGCCGCTTGCTCGCTGCGCGGCTGGGCCAGGAACGTGATACCGAAGGCCTTTACGAAGCACGCTGCCGCCAGCGCGCCGGTCAGCGCCAGCATCGCGCCGCTGAGCGGAAACATCAACCGCACCAAGCTGCCCCCTGGGTCAAACCCCTGCAATAAGGCCTGGTAAGTGAGCCACTCACTCACAAACCCGTTGAGCGGCGGCAGAGCCGAAATCGCCACTGCGCCGATCAGGAAACAAAAGGCGGTCTTGGGCATCCGCCTAATCAGCCCGCCCATCTTTTCCATGTCGCGCGTGTGCGTCGCATGCAGGATTGCGCCCGCACCGAGGAAAAGAAGTGCCTTGAAGATGGCGTGGTTGATGGTGTGATACAGTCCAGCGATCAGGGCCAGCGTCGCCAACACCGGATGGTTCGTATGCAGGAACATCAAGGATGCCCCCAACCCCATCAGGATGATGCCGATGTTCTCGATGCTGTGATAGGCCAGCAGCCGCTTCAGGTCGTGCTGCATCAGCGCGTAAAGCACGCCCAGCACCGCGGATATGGTCCCGAGCGTCAGGATGGTGACACCCCACCAGTTCGGCGGCGTGCCCATGAAGTCAAACAACACTCGCGTCAGTCCGTAGATGCCGGTCTTGATCAGCACTCCGGACAGCAGGGCCGAGGCGTTACTAGGCGCGACCGGATGCGCTTCGGGCAGCCAGATGTGCAGCGGCACGATGCCCGCCTTGACGCCAAAGCCAAACAGGAACAGCAGAAACGCCGCGTCCCGCCGGCCCGGGGACATCGTCTCGCCCAGCGTGCGGAATGTGTCAAAGCTATAACCGCCCGGGCTTTGGCCCCCGGCGGCCTGGAACAGCAGCAGGAAACCGAGGATCAGGCAGCCGGTACCGATGTGCGACATAATGAAGAAGAGCACCCCGGCGCTGCGTGTCTCGCTCTTCTCATGCTCGAAGCTAACCAGGCAATACGCGGACAATGCCATGATCTCCCAGCAAATGAGGAAGAAGAATGCGTTCGAGGCGGTGAACACCAGCGTCGTGGCTAGCAGCAGGGTATTAAAGAAGGCCGCCAGCACGCCGACACTCTTGCGCCCGTAGAAGCCCCGCACATAGCCGAAGGAATACACCGATACTGCCAGCGCCAGGAACGATACAATGAGCACGAAGAAAGCGCTCAGCGGATCGAGCTTGACCGTGAGCTGAAGATAGGGAACCAGCGACGGCCATAGCTTAAAAGCTGCCTGCCCATTACCCGACGCGAAAACCAGCCCCAGCACCCCTGCGCCTATCCCGAAGAGCCCCCCCAGCGTAGCGCAGCCGAAGCCGACCAGGTTGGCGATCCGTTCGTGGCGTAGCGCCAGTAAACTCCCCGCCGTTCCGACGCCATAGGCGCACAAAGCGATTTGCAGCAGGAGGGTGGGAGAAAGGAGGTCCATCATCCCTGCCGAACCCTGATGTTCCCGAGCATAGTCAGAATGGCCTCGGCATTCTCCGCCGCGCGAAGCTGGGCGAGCACCTCCGGCTGTTGCCCCAGCCGCGCGAGGCTGGCCAGCAACTGGAGGTACCCGGCGGCATCGGTCGCGGGCACGGCCAGGAGGAAGATCAACTGCACCGGCCAGGAACTCTTGGCGCCCCAAACAATCGGCTTCAGCGTGCGCCCGAACGCAAACTGCAACCGTTTTACCCCGCTGAGACGCGCATGCGGAAACGCCAGCCCGCAATCGAGCGCCGAATTGGTCAGCAACTCCTCGTTGAGCGCGGCCTGATAGAACGGCAGAACATCCGACACTGCGCCCTCATGGTGCAAAACCTGGCTGAGCTCGCTGACGATCCCCGCCGTATCGCCCTCCCGCAACTGTGGCACGATCAACGCCGGCCGAGTATAATCAGCCAGCGAGACCGGGGCAGCAACATTGATCGCCGCTTCAGAAAGCATGGGTGAAGTTAAATCCAAAGGACAGCTTGCCCGAGCGTCGGGGCTCAAGCCTTAGTTGGTCCCTGGAAAGCCCGACTTTGAGCACGCGGTTAGGCAGCGTGTGCCAGCGCCCGGCGTTTCCGGGGTTTGGCCGGGGTCTTCGCCACGGGCTTCGTCGCTTCCACCTTATTCAGAAACTCAGCTTCCGCCGGGTCCGGCAGGTAGAGGTAACGGCCGCAGTTCTCGCAGAGCTGGACGTCTTCCTCGCGCATCAGCACCGTGATCTGGCCGATGGGCACGTGCATGTGGCAGCCAGTGCAAACCTGGTTGCGCACGACCGCGACGCCTTTCTTGCCGCGGACTCGCAGCCGCTCGTAGTGGCCGATTATGGGTTCGGGTATCTGGCCGCGCAATTCAGCGGACTGGGCTTCGGCGTTCTTCGCCTTCGCTTCGCCAAAATCCAGCGCCTGGAGCTTTAGTAGATTCTGCATTATGCTATTCATATAACTTGGGAAGTGTTATCTGTGTGCCGATGTGAAGGGATAGCTCACAATTTTTTATAACGTGGGCGAGCCGGTTTGGCAAGCCCGTAATATCAGGAACGCCGACCACACCCCAAAGGGAACTGGCACCGCCATTCCTCCAAAGCGGCGCCAGTTCCTGTGGGCTATGACCACATCTAGGGTCGTATCGCGTCCCTTCCTTCGAAGTTAACGCTTGCGCGAGCCGCGCTTGCCAGCCTTCGGCGCAGCGGGCGCCGGGGCGGCGGCAGGCTTCGCCTGGGGTTGGGCCGCCGGAGCGGTAGCTGGCTGGGCCTTGGCGGCCCCAGCACAAGCACAGGGAGTTGGGGTGGTGGATGTTACAGGACTAGTCGTTTCGCTCATAATTTCAGTTTTGTATTCAAGGTTGCCGGTTATTCACGGCAATCGGCTCAATACTAAGGCATGAGGCATGCCACCATAACCTCCTTGATATATAAGCTACTTATCCCTAGATACTTACAAACACAAAGACCCTGCTGGCAACCCTCCCTTCGACTCGTCCTATTTTGCTTTCCGTGCAATTCCTGCACGACCACATCTCCGCCTGTGCACCCATGCCACTGTTTTCTTAGCCCATCGCTCCGCCACGCCACTACCCCATCACTCCGTTGCTCCCTTGTTCGACCAGTCCATCACTCCGGCTGCTGTCCTTCCCCTTCCAGCAGCCCATACTGCTTGAGCTTGTATTGCAGTGCGCGCCGGCTAATTCCCAGCGCGCGCGCGGCGTCCTCGCGGTTGCTTGTCACGTGCGTCAATGTCTGGCGGATGAGCAGTTTCTCCACATCCGCCAGCGGGGTACCCGGCCGCACCATGAAAGTCGTGGCGTTCCGGTCGTACTCGCGCAGGAAATCCGGCAGTTGACTCACCCCGACCTCCACGCCGGGGCACGTAATAACCACGCGCTCGATGACATTGCGGAGCTGGCGCACATTGCCCGGCCAGGGAAAGCGCTGACACACCTGCATCGCCTCGGCCGACATTCGTTTGCGCCGCCGCTTGTGCTTGGCCGTGAAGTGCTCGAAGAACCGCTCGACCAGGAGTGGGATGTCCTCCGCCCGCTCCCGCAAGGGCGGCATGACAATCGGCACAATCTGCAGCCGATAAAAGAGGTCCTCGCGGAACTTCCCCTGCCCCACCGCGTCCTGGAGCTGCTTATTCGTGGCCGCAATGATCCGCACATTGACGCGTATCAGCTCAGACCCACCGACCATCCGGAAGGCCCCGTCTTCCAGCACGCGCAACAGGTCGCCCTGCCCTTTCGGTGAAAGGTCTCCAATCTCGTCCAGGAACAGCGTGCCGCCATCCGCGAGTTGAAAGCGCCCCGGCTTGTTGGCCACCGCCCCGGTGAACGCTCCTTTCACATGCCCGAACAACTCCGCCTCCAGCAACTGCTCGGCCAGTGCCGCGCAGTTTACGGATACAAACGGCCGGTCGCGCCGCGCGCTTTGCACGTGAATCGAGCGCGCCACGATCTCCTTGCCCGTGCCGCTCTCGCCTTCGATCAATACGGTCACGTCGCTGTTGGCCACTTCCTCGATGAGCCGCGCCACCGCCCGCATCGATTCGCATTCGCCCACCAGCAGGCCCGTCTCCGCGCGCGTCTGCAAGCGCAATCGCAGTTCGTTGTTCTCGGCCACCACCGCCTGGAACTCCAGCGCCTTCTGCACCAGCACCCGCAGGCGCTTCATGTCAATCGGCTTGGGCAGGTAATCGTAAGCGCCCTGTTTCATGGCTTCCACGGCGCTCTCCACCGTGCCGTAGGCGGTCATCAGGATGAACAGCGTGTCGCGGCTGTGCGCCCGAACCCGCGCGAGCAAATCCAGACCGCTGAGCCCGGGCATCTTGATATCGGAAATGACCAGGTTATAGAGCCGCTCCTCGGCCAGCCGCGCCGCCGCCGTTGAATCCGTCATGGCATCGACCGAGTAGCCCTCGCGCCGCAGGGCCTCCTGCAAGCCCGCGCAGAGGCCCTGCTCGTCGTCCACTACCAGTATTCGAACCTTAGACTTGTTCATGCGGTTTTGAGTGGCAACCGCATGGTCAGTACAGCCCCGCCGGACTCGCGGTTCTGCGCCTGCAGACTCCCGCCGTGCGCCGTCACAATCTGCTGCGCGATCCACAAACCAAGGCCGCTCCCCTCGGTTTTCGTCGTGAAATACGGGTCAAAGATGGACGCCAGTTTCTCCGGCGGAATGCCTGGCCCGTTGTCGCTCACGGCGACGCAGACCCACCCATCCGCGACACTGGCGCTGACTTCGACCCGGCCTTTTCGCACCACCGCCTGAATGGCGTTAATCACCACGTTGAGCAACGCCTGGGTCAGGCGAACCGGGTCGGCCATGACGGGCGGCAGCGAATCGTCCGCGTGGCTGGAGATCTCAATCTCTCGTGCCGCCGCCTCAGGCCGCAGCAACTCGCACACGTGCGTCAGGATCTTGCGAATCTCAACTGGCTCCAAGTCAACCCCCGCCGGCCCGGCCAGACGCAGAAAACGCTCCACAATGCCTTCGAGCCGGTGCAATTCGCCATGAATAATCGCCAGCCGCGGGCTCAACTGCTCGCGCATTTGCGGCGCCAGCGCTGCCAGGTCTTCCTCCAGCAACTGGACGTGGATGTCCAATGAGCTAAGCGGGTTACGCACCTCATGGGCAAGCCGCCCCAGCAGACGCGCCAGCAAATCCCGCTTCTCTGCCGCCGCTAACTGCGATACATCCTGGCCCAGCGCCTTTGCTAAGATATCTTCCACTGCCAACCAGCATAGTGAAACCCGGGCAGCCCGTCCAGTCACCTGCGAGGAAACGAAGGGCGGGACTACGCGGAAGCCCGTTCGCTTGGTTCCAAATCCGAAACCCGAAGCACGAAGGCCGAAAGAAGTCCGAACTCCGAAGGCCGAATCCATAGTCACCCAAGTGGGGCAGTGACCCATCGGGCGGGTTCATTCTCGGATTTAGGATTTCGGCCTTCTTTCGGGCTTCGGCCTTCGGGCTTCGGCCTTCATGGGGCTTTTCCCTGCCCAATCTCGCAAACCCGAAACTGCACCGCTTCCTGCCAAAACCGCCCATTCCCGGGAAGCAGTTCCACAGAATAGGCACTGGGCCGGGGCGGGGAATTGCCCGTGTAATAGCAGAGTAAATCCTCGTTGCTTAACAACAGCGGGCTGGCCACGAACCCCGCCTGCAGCATCGCCGCCGGAGCGCGGCGCCTGACCAGCAGGCCCTTGTCCCCCTCGCGCCACGCTGCCAACCGCACCGTCGCTGGCTGGTAAAGCACCTGTCTGAGCAACCCGAGCAAAGTCGGCTTCAAGTCTATCTCGAGCCAGAGGTCCGCGCGGCCATAGCTTCTCAGATCAATCTTCTCTCCGGGGCGGACGGTCCCCTGGCCCAACATCTTCAGTCGGGGCGCATGGGCGGACTTAGACTTGAGCAACAGAAACTCCCCTTCGTTCCCTGCGGGTTCGTAGTTGATCAGCAAGTGGCGCAGGACCATGGCGTCCTCCAGCGGCGGAAACTTGCGGTCGATCGGCCCCAGGTTGAACATCACGTACTCCGGCGCGGCGCCCGAGAGATAGAATGCCTCGTTCAGGCGCATGAGCCGGGCGTTGCATGCGACGTAGCTCTGAAATACCGGTCGGGGCCGGTAGTTCAAGCCGTTAAGAAGGGCATAGATCTGGTGTTGCCCAAAGACGTCCACGCTCGCGGACCCTATCACGTCATGCAGACGCGGCAACTGCGCTTCGCGGCGTTTAGCTTCAATGACATCGCCCATGCGCTGGCAATAGTCGGCGGGATTGAGGAGGCAGCGCGCATGGTAGGCGAAAGCCCCGCATACCTGCTGCAACGACCCCCACCCGGGCGGGAAGAAGAGCGACTGGACGGTCACTACCGACAGAACGCAGCACGCCGCCCCCAAGCCCCGCGCCCAATACCGCGCCGCCCGGCTGGCCGGCCGCAATAGCTCCAACGACACCGCCAGCACAGGCACAAAGCCAAAGAAATACACCACGTGGTAGCGATCACCCCGGGCAAGCCCGTGTTTCCACGTCAGAAAGAGCAGCGCCGACAACCAGGCCAGCAGCAGCATCCGCCGCCACGTGCGGTGTTTGTCTTGCGCCTCGAATGCACTCGACGCGCGAATGATCACCGTCACCATCGCCATCAACGCCACCAGCAAGCCGCACCACGTCCCCTGCGGCAGCCCTTCCCACCCCAGGCTCTGGCCATATCCCTGCACCACGGCCAACGAATGGGCGAGGCACAGCCCGAGATGCCTCAGCTCTTGCCCTGCGGCCAGCCACCCCAAAACAATGGCGGCGCCGAAGCCGCCCACCATCCCCGCGCCCAATCGCCGATGTCCGCGCGCCACCAGGTCGCTCGCCAAGAGGAGGACACTGAGCCCCGCGATCAGCAGAACCAGTGTCTTGGCCAGCGAGCCAAACGCCGCGAGCGCGACGAAGGCCGCCACTGCGACGGCCAGGCGGCGTCCGGATTCCACGAAACAGAGCAGCCCCCAGCAAAGGAGTCCCGTGTCGATCAGGAGGTCAGTCCGGGACTCGACATTGGACGCCAGGAACAAGAACAGCCCCAGCAGCAGGCAGCGCCACATGAACCGCAGCCGCCAAGCCACCAGGCACAGCCCCGCCGCTACCGCGAAACTAAGTGCAGCATCCACCACCAGCCGTGCGCCGGCGGCATCCGGGGAGAAGTAGAAGTAGATGAGGTAGCCCAGCGGCCCATACAAATAGACCAGGTCCGTGCCGAATTGCAGCCCATGCTGATGCGCGAAATACAATACCGCACCCGAGGAAATATCCCCGTTGACACCCAAGTCGTCGGGGGCGGGGGGTATGATCACAACCGTCAGCATCACGACCACGGCGGCGAGCAGCGGCAGAGCAACTCTACGGCATGAGGCGATTAGGTCGCGGGGCTGGTCTGGCTGCAATCCGGTTTCCATGATTGAACGGCTTGGGAGTTTGGCCGCACGCGGCCAATTGTCCAGCGTCCTCCTTAACCCAACAAACCTGATGAATACCGCCGTAACCCAGCAAGTCGAATCTTATGAAAGACTGGACATTAGCTAAAGACCACCTACAGCTTATGAGGTTATATGAAGATGCGGACACTACCTGGCTGGGTTTTGGGATTAATGCTGGCAGGCGGGGCGCTCGCCCCTGGGTTCACTCACGCCGCCACTGAACCATCATCGACGGCTGTTTCCCCGGAGAAAACTGGCGCAGCCGTCAGTTCCCCTGCAATCACGGCCCCGGCGGCTGGCGCCCCACGCGCCGACGCGACCTCCGAGCCATCACCTGCGGCACCCGCCACCCCGGCTCACCCCGCCACCAACCCGCCCCCGGCCATTCTCTCGATGTCACCGTGGTTCTATGAAGTCGAGCGGCTGGCCAAGGCTGGCGTCGATGACGGCGTGGTGCAGACCTACATCAACAGCACCGCCGGCACATTCAACCTCACCGCAGAGCAGGTCATCTACTTGAAGAACCTGGGCCTCTCCCCCCAGATGATCAATACGATGATCGACCACGACCAGGAACTGATCTCCGGCGCCCGGCCCCTGCCTGCTGCCGCCCCGCCCCCGTTCCCGCCCGCCGTACAAGCGGCCCTTGCGGCCCGTCTCCATCCGGCTGGCGATGCTGCCGCCCCGTCGGCAACCCCAGCGGCCCCGCCGCCTGCGCCTTGGAGCACCATCATCGCACCCGATGACGACTCCGACGCAGCCCACGCCTGGGTCCTGGTTGAGCCCGACGACGTGCCCGACCAACCGGCAAGCGCTGGCCCAGTGCGGGTGCCCTACGCGGTGAAGCTCAGCGACCCCATCGTCATCTTCCGGCTGCCAACCTTCACTGTCCCCTACTGGTAATTCGGATTTAGGCCGAATTGGAGCAGTAGCAATTGGCGTAAGGTAAGCAGTAACAGGGTGAAACTCCCTAAACCCTCCCCGGCCCTGCCACCAAAAACCGGTTCAGCGTCGCCAGCACCCCGCGCGTTTCCCAGCCTTTGAGGTAGCTTTGAGGTCGCATTGATGTGGCCTTTCTGGTTTCAGCATTTCAGCTTTCAGCATTTCAGCTTTTGCCAAAATGTGGCTTTGGGCGGCTTTGCCGGGTGCTTGAGTGGAGCCTGGCGGGAGCCTGGTGGG
>PLZQ01000267.1:0-157 GCA_003152225.1 Limisphaerales bacterium
CAGGCCACCGAGGCGGTGGAGAAGGCAGTTGAGGAGCTGAGAATACCTTCCAGCGTTTTGGGCAGTTTCCAAGGCACCGCCCAGGTCTTTCGCGCCTCGATGGCCAATATGCCGCTGCTGATCGCGGCCGCCGTGCTCGCCGTCTATGTGGTGCTGG
>PLZQ01000267.1:222-6157 GCA_003152225.1 Limisphaerales bacterium
CCCATCATGATGACCACGATGGCGGCGCTGTTCGGCGCGATGCCGCTTGCGCTTGCACTGGGCACCGGCTCGGAGCTACGCCAACCGCTGGGCATCGCCGTCGTCGGCGGCTTGGTGCTTTCGCAAACCCTGACGCTTTATACCACGCCGGTGATCTATCTGACGTTCGAGAGCTGGGGACAGCGTGTCAAGGCGTGGCGTCGTCAGCGCAGAGTCCAACTCGCTCCCGCCTGATAGAATGATATGAAATCCGAAATCCGAAATCTGAAACCCGAGATGCGCATTGAACCACTGAGCCGAAGGGGCAAAACATCCAACAACCAACATCCAACATCGAACACCCAATGCCTCTCACTCGCTCAATCAATGGATGTTGGGCGTTGGATGTTGGAGGTTGGTTGTTCTCAGGGTACAGAGCCGCAACGCGCGTCAAAGTGTCAGAGAGTTGCCTCCCTTGAGCCCCGGCGCGGGCTGAGGGGAAACACAGCGTGCTCCCTCCCAGCACCGCGCTTCTCGCCTTCGCCCCTCGGATTTCGGATTTCGGCCTTCCTTCGGCCTTCGGGCTTCGGGTTTCGGATTCTTCCCCTCGCCGCCTTGCTGCTCGCCGGCTGCGCCGTCGGCCCAAATTACAAACGGCCCGAGGCGTTCGGCACCAATGCCATGCCTGCCTCCTTCGCCGGCGTCGCGGCCACCAACGCTGGCGCCTGGAAGCCGGCGCAACCCTCCGCGCACCTGCCGCGTGGATCCTGGTGGGAAATGTTCGGCGATCCCGAGCTGAATCACCTCGAAGGCCTTGCGACTACCAACAACCAGCAGCTCGCCGCCGCCTTGGCGAACTTCCAGCAGGCCCGCGCCCTCGTGGGTGTAGCTCGCGCGGATTTCTTCCCCCAGATCTCCGCCGACCCCAGCTTCACCCGCCAGCGCCTCAGTGCCAACCAATCTGTCGCCGCCGGCTCCTCCAGTCACGGATCGACCTTCAACACCTTCAGCGTCCCGCTCGATGCCAGTTGGGAGATCGACGTCTGGGGCCGCGTGCGCCGCGAGGTCGAAGGCGCTCGCGCTCGCCTGGCTGCCTCCGCCGACGACATCGAGTCCATCAAGCTCACCATCCAGGCCGAAGTCGCCGTTGACTACTTCACCCTCCGCTCACTGGATGCCCAGAATCAGTTGCTGGAGGAAACCGCGGTTGCCTACCAGCGCTCGCTTGAACTCACCCAAAACCGCCGCAAGGGGGGCATTGCCACCGACCTCGATGTGTCCCTGGCCGAAACCCAACTCGCGACCACCGAGGCCCAGGAACCCGCGGTGCAACTGCAGCGGGCCAATATCCTTCACGCCCTCGCTGTTCTGTGCGGCCAGCCAGCCCCTGCTTTCGGAGTCGGCGTCACCAAGGGCACGCTGGCCGCCGACCGGAAAGCTTTCGATGCCGGTTCAGGCATCCCGGTGGCTGTGCCGAGTGAATTGCTGGAACGCCGGCCCGATATTGCCTCCGCCGAGCGCCTCATGGCGGCCGCCAACGCGGACGTCGGCCTGGCGCACGCCGCGTTCTATCCGCGACTCATGTTAAACGGACTGGCCGGTTTCTCATCCATTGACGCCAGCACGCTCTTCGATTGGGAGAGCCGGGTCTGGTCAGTGGGCCCGTCGCTGTCCCTGCCCATCTTCACGGGTGGGCGTAATCGCGCCCAACTTGCCGCCTCCCGCGCCGCCTACGATGCGGCCATTGCTAATTATCGGCAGACCGTACTCAGCGCGTTCCAGGATGTGGAAGACCAGCTCGCGGCCCAGCGGCTGCTCGCGCGGCAATCAGAAAAGGTGAACGATGCCCTCCGCTCCGCCCGCCGTACGGTGGACATTTCTATGACCAAATACAAAGGCGGCGTGATCACCTACCTCGACGTGGTTGTTGCCCAAAGCGCGGCGCTGTCTCTTGAGCAAACCGCCGTCCAGTTGAACTCGCAACGCCTGGCCGCCAGCGTTTCGTTGATCAAGGCGCTGGGCGCCGGATGGTCTGCCGACCGTGGTCAAGCGGCAACTCCCGCGCCGCAGAAATGAGGTTCGGCCGGGAGGTATGTGACTGGGTGGGAAACGGATTGGATGGTGAGTCATGAGGTCCCGGTGACGTTCGGGTGAGGCTCTGGGGCAGCCCGCGGGAGGGTCAGATGCAGGGTTGGAGGAATAGGGGGTGGCTAAAGCGCAGCAAACAGCTTTTCCAGATACTCCCGATTCTTCCGTGCGTTCGCGGTGACGATCTCGGGCGTGTCGCCCAAAGCGCAGCATTCTACCATCACCGGTCCATTGAACCCTGCCTGCTTCAACTCCGTAAACACCGTCCGGAAATCCACCTTGCCCGTGCCGAATTCGAGCCATACTGAGCCTTTCGGCTTGGCGCAATCTTTGGCGCAGAAGCCGGTCACCTGTCGGGCAATGGGCTTGAGCTGTTCCACCGGGTCCTTGCCCGTGTAGTAGATGATGTTCCCCGCGTCGAACCAGATCTTGAAATTGGGATGTTTCACCTTGTCTAGGCAACGCTGGATTTCCTCCGCCGCGCCGCTCGCGCCGCCGTGGGGCTTCAGCACCACTTTCAAGCCGCGCTCCTGGGCGTAGGCGGAGGCGTCCTGCATCAGCTTGTAGTAATCTTCGTATTCTTTGGCGTTGTTGGCGCCGAACGTGAGCAGGAATTCGACGCCCATCGTCTTGCCGTTGTCGATCTGCTGGCGGGTGTCCTTGATCTGCTCGGCCAGCGACACGTTGGATTTGATGCGCAACGCGCCCATGTTCACCGTCAGACCGCGAGCGGCGATCTTCTGCTTGAGCTCGGCCAAGTATTCCGGCGTGGCGTCCGACCCGATGAACGGTTCCCTGGCTGTGCGGGTGAGCATGCCGGTGAGCTTGTAGCCCGCGGCTTTGATCCCATCGAGCGCGGTATCGTAGTTCCACGCATTCGGCTTCTCCCCGAGCCAGGGCCGGTTGAAACAGCCGATGGGCCAGCTTATACCCGGCGGCTGGTCGGCAGCGGCAAGAGCGTGGAGCGGAAGGAGGGTGCCGGCGGCGGCCAGCGTGGTTGTCTGCAGAAACTGTCGGCGATTCATGCTTGAATTGGGCGGCATCCGACCACCCGGCACAAGCAGAATCTCCCAAAAAAGAGCGCGAGGCATCGCTCAATGAGATAGGCGCTCCCGCAAGCGGGATTGGTGCCATAGGCAAGTCCTGACGCCCCGGACAACGATCTCAAACCCGGTACCTGGACCCGAGCTGATGCCTCGCTGCCTGTTATTTACCTCATGTCTGGCCCAGCCTCAACCGAAAGATATTCACAGCAATTCACAGCGTAGCGGGGAGCTAACGCTTGGCACGCCAGACGCTATAAGCAGCACTATGGCCGACTGCCCTTCACGACCGGGTATGGCGAGTGTGTTCGACGACATCGCCCCCCTGTCGGGAGCCGCCAGAGAGGGTGTCCGGAGCCAAGACACTCTGTCCCGTTTAGAGGAGCAGAGAAGCAGGCCAGAATCGAGCTTATGGTGTGGTGGAACACATTACGACTGAAGTCCAGCAGCCCCGAGGTGCGGCGAAAAGCGCTTGAAAGGCTCGATGCCACCAAAGACGCTCGCTCGCTCGAACTGCTGATCGCGGGCCTGGGCGACGAGGATGTCCAGGTGCGCTGCGCTGCGATCAAAGGACTTGGGCAAATCAGGGACGAGCAAGCCGTCATCGCCCTGGCTAGCGCCCTGCAAGACCCGAACAGCGTGGTGCGTGAGACAGCGGCGGCGGGTCTGGGGCGGATGGGCGACGCCGGCGCTTCCTGTTACCTTGCCAGCTTGTTGAAGGACTCGGTGCCCGGCGTTCGGTCATCGGCCGCCGCGGCGCTCCGTGCCCTTGGCTGGAAGCCATCCACCGGCGAAGAGCAAGCCGCGTTCGAGGTTGCCCTCGGCAATACTCGCGCCGCCGCCTTTGCCGGTCAGGCAGGGGTGAAAGTGCTCGTCAGTGAACTCAGGAACGACACCAGTTTCCAGCGCCGGGCCGCCGCCGAGGCCCTGGAAGACGTCGATGATCCGTGCGCGACCCAGCCTCTGCTGGCGGCGCTAAGAGACGAGGACCCCACCGTGAGGGTCTCGGCGATTCACGCCCTGAGCAATGACAACAGCGCGGAGGTCACGCCCCAACTGCTGGNNAGCGCCGTGCGGTTCCTCGGCCGGATCTGCCATCCGCAGATAGCCGAAGCGCTGTTGCCCTTGCTCGCCGATTCCGACAGTGATGTGCGTCAGGCGGTCGCCCAGGCGTTAGGCACGATGGGTGAGCCGGCCGCGATTGGAGGCCTCGTCCTGGCGCTGACCGATGAGGAACGCTCCGTCCGCCAAACCGCCGAAGCGGCCCTCGACCAAATCGACGCCAATTGGGCGGCCTCGGAATCCGCACAGCGGGCCACGTCGCAGCTCGAAGCCTCATTGAATGATCCGCGCGGGTGGGTCCGTTCCGCCGCGGCGCAAGTCCTTGCCCGACTAAACGTTACGAGCGCCGGCCAGCAGGCTGAAGGCTAAGTCACGACCGGACCATACACGGACCATACAAACAGTTGCCGCTGCCCCCTCCCTGCGGCAGACTGATAGGTCATGTCTATTGCCGGAATGCGTGGATGGTCATTAAGACCGGAACGGGCCGAGGTGTCGCGCCTGGCGTGGGCGTTTGCCCTGTCGCTGGCCTGCCATCTTCTCGTGTTCGGCACCTACGAAACCGGCAAGAAGTATAACGTTTGGCAGAACCTGCACTGGCCCGCCTGGCTGCACGCGCCCCAGGTGTTAAAGCAACTCCTCGTGCGGAAGGAAACGCCGCCTCCCCAGCGCCCGCTGCAAGACATCCCACTCATGTTCGTGAACGTGAACCCTGCCCTGGCTACCGCTGACGCGCCGAAGAACGCCAAATACTACTCGGACAAGAACTCCCGCGCCGCTAATCCCGAGCCGGACAAGATCACGGAGGTCCCCAAAATCAACGGCAAGCAACCCGATGTCCCCAAGACCGAAGACGTCCCGCGCGAGAAGTTTACCCCGCTGCAACCGACGCGCGCCGTCCAGCCTGCCCAGGAAGAGCTGCCGGAGATCAAACCCAAGCCGGCCTACACCCCGGGCGATCTGACGATGGCCAAGCCCTCCCCGACGCCTCGCAAGACCGAGGGCGACGCCAACGAGGCCAAACCTCCCCGCCCGCGCACCATTAATGAAGCCCTGGCCCGGCAGCAGAACAACCAACTGCCCGGCGAGAAGATGAAGCAGGAAGGCGGGGTGCAGCGCCGGCATGAAATGGCCTCGCTCGACACCAAAGCCACGCCCTTCGGCGCGTACGACGCCGCGCTGGTGGAAGCGATCTCCCAGCGCTGGTTCACTCTGCTCGACCAGCGCGAATACGCTTCTGATAGCCGCGGCAAGGTGGTGCTGCAATTTCACTTGCATTACGACGGGCGCATCACCGAAATGAACGTGTCTGAGAACACCGCCGGCGAAGTGTTGGGATTCCTCTGCCAGAAGGCGGTGCTCGACCCGGCCCCGTTCGCGGCGTGGCCAAGCGACATGCGCCGCACGCTCGGCAACGTCCGGAGCATCCAGTTTACCTTTTACTATTATTGATTACGTATGGAACCAGTCGTCTATGTCTTGCTCTTTGTGACCTCGGTGGTGGGCCTCACGTTTATCGTCGAGCGCGGCATCGCCTTGCGCTGGCGGCGGGTCGTGCCGTCGGCGGTTGAAGCCGCCGTCGAATCCTGCCGCTCGCCCGAGGATGTGCCCATGCTGCGGCGCGTCTGCGAGCAGCACAATTCCCCCATGAGCCGGCTGCTCCTGCTCGCGGCTGAGCATTTGGACTGGCCCAAGACGGAGGCCGTCGATGCCGTTCAGACGCGTGCCCGCCAGGAAATCGCCCGCCTGGAGCGCGGCCTGGT
>PLZQ01000242.1:0-5867 GCA_003152225.1 Limisphaerales bacterium
CCGCTCGTGCTCACCGCCAGCAACTACGCCTTTGCCGTCCTGGTCGTAACCATCGCCTCAGCGCTCTCGGCGCTGGTAGTGTTGCGGTTGCTGCGCCGGCTCGACCTGGTCAGCGCCCTGAAAGCCCCCGAATGAAGCTGCCGCCCACTTTTGAATGTTCAAACCCCACTGCTCCAGTCTTTAATACATCGCGCGCATGAGTCTGACATCGCAACGAGCCAGCAACCGCCACACCCGCCGCTGGCTTCCCTACGCCGGCGCCGTGGTGCTGGTCGCGCTGATCACAGCCGGCCTGTGGCCGCGACCCATTCCAGTGGAGACCGCGCGCATAGTGGTTGGCACGCTCCGCGCCACCGTCAACGAGGAGGGCAAGACCCGCATCAAGCAGCGTTACGTCGTCTCCGCCCCGGTCGCCGGGCAACTGCGGCGCATCCCGTTCAAAGCCGGCGCTGAGGTCCAGGCCGGCGAGACAGTGGTGGCCGTCATTGACCCGCTTTCACCCACACTGCTCGACGCCCGCACCCGATCGGCAGCCGAAGCCAGGCGCGACACCGCCGTAGCGAACCGGGACAAGGCCCAGGCCGGGGAACGGTTCGCCGCCAGCGAACTGCGGCGCCAGGAAAAGCTCCATGCGGACAAGACGATCTCCGTCCAGGAGCTCGAGACCGGCCAGTTGCGCGAAGCTTCGACCGCCAAAGAACTGGCTGCCGCCGAAAGCGCGTTACGCCAGGCGGAAGCCGAACTCGCTGAGTTCGCCGGAAACGCCCCCGTTGGGACCAACACGGTGCTCGACCCCGTCCAGGTCAAGGCACCGGCGAATGGCCGCGTGCTGCGGGTCTTCGAGGAAAACGCGCGCTCAGTCGCCGCCGGCACGCCGGTGATGGAGATCGGCGATCCTGCCGACCTCGAAGTCGTCGTAGAAGTCCTCTCGCGCGATGGCGCGGCGATCCCGCCCGGCACGCCGGTGGAGTTGGAACAATGGGGCGGCGGCGAACCGCTGCAGGCCAAAGTCCGCTTCGTCGAACCGGCGGCCTTCACCAAGGTTTCAGCGCTAGGCGTCGAAGAACAGCGCGTCAATGTGGTCGCCGACCTCCTGACTCCGCCTGACCAGCGGCGCAATGTGGGCGACGCTTTCCGCGTCGAAGCGAGGATCATCGTCTGGGAAGCCCGTGACGCTCTCAAGGTCCCAGCGGGAGCGTTATTCCGCCAAGGTGAGCAATGGGCTGCCTTCGTGGTGACCGATGGCCGCGCCCGATTGAGAATCGTGAAGGCCGGCCGCTCCAGCGGCACCGAGACCCAGGTGCTCGAGGGCCTCAAGCAAGGCGAAGAGGTCATCCTGTATCCCGGCAGCCGGGTGCGGGATGGCCAGCGGGTGACGCCGGTCACACTCTGAAACCCCTCTCCACCGCCGGCCACCCGCGGAGGGATTTACACGGATTCTGCGGGCCGAATGCCAGTTTGAGCTTGCTTCGCTCCGAGTCCCTGGCCAGCGAGCGCCGAGTAGAACTCGCGCAGTTCCAGCCGGTGGTTTCTCAGGGAAGCTGCGCCAGCAAAAGCATTAAACTACTTGCTAGCGCAGCGAGTTAGACTGCTCGACGCGTCCCGTGGGCTCCGCCGGGCAGGTCATTTCACGAGACGGAAGAACTGCGCGCTCGCCGCGACGGGCGCATAGGCGGCTCTCTCATTCCCTTCCACCGCTATAGTCAACCCCGCGTCGCTCCAAGCGCCGGCCACGCTCGCCGATGTCTGGAGCCGGTAGCCGAAGCTCGCGATGGGCCACGCGATGCGCAGACCACTGGCCCCGGCGTTCCGGCTGGCCAGCTTCGGCGCCGGGCTCGCCGGCAGCAGGGCGAGGATCTCCGACTGACTCAGGGCCATGCGGTAGATGCGCACGTCGTGGAGCAGGCAGGGTGTGTAGCTCCCCAACCCGCCAAGGTCACGCCCGCCTAAGACCAGGTATTCGAACGAGGCGATGTTGGAACTCGGGCCATAGTCGCCAGTAAGATTGACCCCGGGATCCAGAGTGCCATCCACGTAAAGCTGGCGCGTGCCGGCGATGCCGTCCCAGACCGCGACGTAATGGTGCCACGCATTATCGTTGACATTGAGCATGGTGCCGGCGGGAGAGTCGAGGCCCGGCGTGCCGGTCTGGGTGAAAGTCGCGAAGTTATCCGAGCCAGAGCGCGCCACCTGGTAACCGAAATCCGTGCCCTTCTTGGCCAGCCAAGGGTTCCCCACATCCGGGAAGCCCTTTGCCCAGAAGGCGATGCTCATCTGCATGGACAGGCCAACGTCGAACGTGTTCTCCCACGTCGGGTTCGCCGTCCATGGGTCGCCGCCCCCAGCCCCGCCCATTTGTTGATTNNTTGTAGCCTGAGCTATCCGCCCACGGCGCCGCGGCGTCAAAGGTCCAATGGCCTGCCATCGGCGTAGGAACGCTGGGCAGCAGCGCCTGCACCTGGGCGCGGGTCAGCGGGTAGTTATAGATACGTACATCCTTCAGATAACCGTTGAACTGACGCCCACTGCCAGTGGCGGGGCCGAGGAAAAGCGAGTCTGCGGAAGCTGGCTGCATCATGCCCGTGTCACTGGTCGGGCGAACGCTGGCTTGGTCGGGGTAGCCATCCACGTACATCATCCGCAAGCCGGTCAGGCCGTTGCGGACGGCGGCGATGTGATGCCACTGCCCATCATTAATCGTTACGCCACCTCCGACGTCGCCCGGCCCATCTGTCCCACGCACGGTGAAGCAGCCCACGGGATTGACGTCCAGCAGACGTATTTGGAAGCCCGGCCCTTCGCCGTTCTTCACGATGAACGGGTCCCAACTACTCATCCGTTGCGCGATTTTGACCCAGAAGGCGATGGTCATCTGGCTCGCCAGCACATTATCAAAGGTCGGCTGGTACCCGGCATCGCCCGATGTCGTGTTGGCGATCTGCACTGAGCCCCCTTGTGTCAGGTCCAAAGACTTCCCGCTCGTGCCCGGCGGAATGTCAGTAGAGAGCGCGACCGTCCCCTGCGCTTGCCCGTCGTGTGTGCCCGCCGCCTGATAGCCCGACGACTCGACATACGGATTGGCCGAATCGTCGAAGGTCCAATGGGCTACCAGGGCCGGCGGCAGCGGAGTATCCACCTGCACCGTCGCCACGTTGCCCAGAGCGCCATCAGAAGCCCCACAAGTCAGATTGACTGTGCCAGGGGCGGCGCTGATCGCCTGGAAAGTCTGCACGTTGGTGGAACCTTGGGCGAAAGTGAGAGTCAGGACGTTGCCCACCGCGCCTGGGATCGTCACCGACGCCGGGCTGGAATTGGTGATCCAAACCGTTACGCTGCCGCTCTGCAGCGCTTGCGGGACAAGGGTGACTCCGAAGATGGTCTTCTGCCCCGGCAGCGTCTCCATCCACTGGGGATAGAGAATCATCGTGCCCGCTTCCTGGGCGGCCAGCGCCTGCACCTCGGCGGCGCCGAGCGGCGTATCGTAAATACGCACGTCGTCCATTTTGCACTTGGTCCACGCGTAGAAATTGCCCCCCGTGGCTCCGTCCCAGTCCTTCGCGCCGAAGGCGAGATATAAGTTGGTCGCCAGCGTATAGGGCCCGAAGTCGCCGGTGATGCTGATGGACAAGACGCCATCCACATAAAGCTCGCGGGTGCCACCAGTGGGGTCCCACACGGCGGCGTAATGATGCCAGCTATTGCCGCTACTGTTCACGGTGATGCTGCTGCTCCACGGATCGCCGTTGCCCGACGCCGTGCCACGCAGAGTAAACGTGGCGAAATTCTCCGAGCCGGCGCGCCGCACCTGGTATCCAAAGGTCTCGCCGTTCTTTGAAACCCAAGGCGCCCATGTGTCGGGAAAGCCCTTCGCCCAGAAGGCAATCGTCATCCCATTCTCCAGACCATCGTCAAACGTTGGCTGGTAACCTGCGTCCTGGGCTTGGCTGGTGTTCATGATCCGCAGCGCACAGTTACCCGCGGTGAGGTCCAGCGAGCCTCCCGTTTTCCCACCCGCATGGCCTTCAGCCGACCATACCGTGGTGCCCCCGGCCGTGCCGATCGGTGTCCCGTCATGGGTGCCCGCCGGCTGATGGCCGGAGGTCTCCGCCCAGGGGTTGCCGGAATTGTCGAAGGTCCAGTGACCGACCAATGCCGCCTGCATGGGCCCGGCCAGGGCCAGGCAGAGGCCCGCCGCTGCCGCCAGCGTTCGGACTGGACGGATTGGGAAGCGGCCCCTTTTTGAGGCTACGCGGGCAGAAGAGAGGTTATGATTTGTCCAATGAGTTTTTAGAGGGATTTCTATTTTCATGGCGTGCGTTTGTGTTGCTACAGTTTTGCTTTCAGCAATCTCAATTGCGCTCGTTGTCGAACCTGCGTTATCGATTATTTCCGATACTTGCCTCTCAAGTCAAGAATTTTATTTCCCCTTTCGAGGTCCGCTGCTCAGTGACGCCAGTTCCTTCAGGAGAAAGGTATAAGCCAGCGCGGACATATAGGCGGCTTGCTTGTTATTGGCGGCGCCACCGTGGCCTCCTTCGATGATTTCGTAATACAGCACGTCGTGACCCTGCTCTTTCATGCGCGCCACCATCTTCCTGGCGTGACCAGGGTGGACCCGGTCATCGCGGGTGGAGGTGGTAAAAAACACCCGCGGGTACTACCACTGCCTTGAACAGGTCCGGTCGTTCGGTAGGCAGCTCAGCCTACTTGCGCGGCGGCGGGCCGAAGGCGGCGACGACTTCCTTTTCCGACAGGGCTGCTCCTTCGAAGAAACTGATGTAGTTGGCGTTCCAGCGCACGAGCAACTGCGCATATTCTGACTGGCCGGTAAACCCGAAGAAGACATCCCCGGTATTAAGATCCGATGCTTCGGGGCTGTCCACTTGGCGAATGGTGGATTGGAAGAGTTCACTGACTTTGGCGACCAGGCCATCGATGTTCACAGTTTGGCCCCACCGGACGGCGGCGGCTTGTTGTGGCGTCAGCGGTGTCAGGGGTTGGAGTGGCTTGAAGAGCCACCAATCCCCGGCCCCGGGCTTTGAGCCGCGAACCAGCAGGGCCTTGGCTCCTTCGTCATCGGACAGGAGGTATTCGTGGCGGTCGAATCTCCGGCCCACTACTGCCACCTCCACCAGCAGATGGCTCTGTATCTGGAATTGTGTTCCCCCCAACTTCCCGGTCTTGCCCACGGCTAAGGGGGAGGCAGGAGCGCCTGTCCTCACGATGGCCGCCGCGCGCCGACTTGGCGCGAATGAGCGACCGAAGGGAACTACGAAAGCCACCAGAATCAACACGCCAACCAGCCCCGCCACGAGCCCGGGAAACCGGCTGCGACCATCCGGCGCCCGGAACAAGCGGCTGAAATCGGCGAGCCGCACATTAAACGCGGAGGACACCGTCGTCGGCGACAGATCCAGCCCCCGGTAGAACTCGACTTCCGCGCCGGTCCAGCTCACCACGATCATGTTGTTGCCGGTGACCGCGTTGAAGTAATGCGCCACGTCCCCGACCTCTTCCCCTTCCGGCGCTTTGCCCTCGATGTGATAGACGCGCGATTGGGATACCAGCCGGACGAACATGTGCATGCCCTCAAGATCCAGCGGGTCGCCCTCACGTTTGGTGGCGGCATCCGCCGCAGTCATCGGGCAAGCCGGCTCGAACAGGTGGAACAGCCGCCATTCGCCGCCGCGCTCGGTTTGCTCATAGACCAGCGTGGCGACTTCGCCGGCGTCGCTTTCCAGGTTGAACTCGTTCCAATAATACGTGCCGCCTTCTTCCCCCTCGCCCAGAACCACCCGGCCCACCACGCGATACTGCGTGCCGGCAAGGTTGCCGGTCATGCCGATGCGGATGGGTGTGGGGTTGCT
>PLZQ01000242.1:5882-38713 GCA_003152225.1 Limisphaerales bacterium
CCCTCGTGGCCGTAATCACCGCCGGTTTCTTCGAGCACCACGCCGCCCTCGACCCACGTCACGTTGCTGCCCTCGCGGCTGAGCTTGGGTTTGCGGACGTAGCGACCGCCCAACGGCTCGGCCAAATCGTAGGCGGGCAGGAGGTTCGGGTGATCCGGAAAGAGTTCCCACAGGATGGGGAGCAATCCCTTGTTGCTCAGCAGCATCTTCCAGGCGGGCTCGACGAAGCGGATGCGGTCCTTCGCGAGATGCGCTCCGAAGTCCTCGTGCCAGAGCCACTCCCACGGGTAAAGCTTGAAGCAGTGCTCGATGCGGCGGTTCTCCAGGTCCACGAAACATTCCTGGCGACGGTCCCAACCGATGTCTTCGATATAGACCGGCAGGGTCCGGCGGCCTGCCTGCTCGCAGGTGTCGCGCAGGTATAGCACTGTCTGCTCGTCTTCGGGGTGCTCCTTGATGCTGCTGAAGTGGATGGTTGTGGCCGGGCAGCGCGCCCACGCCGCAATGAGCCGCTCATGAATCGAGTTGAACTGGTCCGTGCTGGGATGGAGGTCCTGCAGCCAGAACCATTGCGCCACGGATGCCTCGATCAGGGCTGTCGGCGTGTCGGCGTTGTATTCCAGGAGTTTGGGCGGCGTGCGCCCGTCGAAGCTCAGATCAAACCGTCCGTAGAGGCTGAAATCGTCGCGCTCCCAGGAGCCGAGTATGCTGGGGACGGCCAGCTCGGGGATGCCCAGCCGGGACCACCACTCATGCTGGATCACCGCCTCGGCTGCCTCGATGCAGAGGTAGTGCATCGCGTTGGCGGCGGATTCGAGCGCATCCACTTCCTGCGCGCTCAGCTCGTAGGCAGCGGATTCGTCCCAGTACGGCCCGTCTTCGTGGGAGTGATAAGTCAGGCCGACCTCCTCGACCTTCTCGCGCCAGCCGGGCCTGGGAATGGAACGATGCCGTTGCATCACGAATGGATATAATACGAGCTTGAGGTGCTGCCGAACCCACCGCGCACGACATCGGTGCGCTGCGCCTCCGCTTGCTGCACGATGCCGGGGGCCGGGGCGGAGATGTTCGTAATGTTCTCGCAAGCCGTCGCCGACCATTGGCCGCCATAGAAGTAGCGCTGTGTCTGCGGATCAAAATGATTGTAGGGCAACGAATACCAGGCCCGAAACGGCGCGTGATAGTAGCCCACGCCTGGCACGTAGCAATTATTGGTATAGACCGCCTCGGAACTGAGCGGCGGTGGCTGGCCCGGTCCGCAGCTAGTCAGCGCGCCAGCAGACAGGCCGCCGATCAGCACCAGGCGTATGCTCCGGCTTCGTTTCACGGGCGCTTAACGCCTTCAGCCAAGCATCGAGGCGGCGATAATGATGCTCACCCCGAGGATCACGGCAGCAGCGATGATCGCCGCTGCGACGTTGCGGTGCTCCAGGATTTCCTTGGTGAGGTCGCCGGGGGTGCACTTGTCGAATATCTTGTAACCGGCAATCGCCGCCACAATGCCGACCCCCGCGAAGAGCAGCATATTGAGAAGCGCCTGGCCCAGAGTTTGGGCGTGCCAGGAGGTGGCCGGCGCCGCTTCCGTCGCGTGCAGCAACGCAGGAGTGAGGAGAACAGTTAAGGCCGTGAGCCGGAATAAGGCATGGGTTTTCATAGGCAATACGCTGTTCGCTCTCTTGAATGATGGCCAGCGCCTATAAAGTCGCTGCGTCAACCAAGGAGCGGACGATGCGACAAGAGATATCTCCCAAGCTGGCGGAGTGCAAGCAGCAAGCAAGGCGTCATCGCAAGCACGTCTGCCTTGCGCCACGAGGTTTCCGTCACCGGGCGCTAAGACGCGGTGTTGAGCGCCTACGGCTTACGCATGGGCCGGGAGAGCATCTCGTTGGCTTCGGTGGTTAGGCCTGCAGCCGCTTCACGTCGCCTGCCTCACCACTGCCGGAGCCGGTAAAAAGCGTTTGCAGCGGCAGACGCATCGCAAGGGATGTCGCAGGATAGATCCGGCACGACTTCGGTGCAGGGCGTCCACGGACCGGCGAGGCTCGGAGCGGTCTCCATTTGGAAGACAGCTCCCTCGCCGTCCCACTCCAGGTGGAGCGAGCCGCCGGAGCGGCTGTTTCGCACGATGCGCGGCGGAGGCGTTGCTGGCCGCATGTCCGTGACGACGAACAAGGCATCCAGCCCATAGTCCTGTGAGGGAATAGCCGGCGCAAACGCCGCCACCAAGGCCGCGTTGCTGAAAACCCGGTAGCCGAAACTGCTCAGCAAATCCCCCGCCTGAATCTGCCCCAGCCGGTTGTCCACGAAGCCTTCCTCGGCGGAAAACCAGATCTCGCCGCCCGGAAGGATGCAGAACGCGTCCAGGCCGAAATCGCGGTTGGTAACCGCCGGCTGAAAGGCTGCCAGCAACTGCTCATGCGGCATAAACACTGTTCCGCGATCCGAGAGAATATCGCCCCGCGAGAGCGTCAGCGTCGAGCTGATGACCACGTTGCTCTGGATGGAGAACAGGATCTGGCCGTCCGGCATAAGCTGCACCGCATCCAGCCCGGCGTCCGCCGACGAAGCCGGATGGAACGCCGCCAGCAACCCCTGGTTCCGCTTCACGATCACACCGCGATTTGAGAGCAGATCCCCGTGTTGAATCGGCCCCACGCTCTCGCTAAAAACGTCGACCGGGATCGAGAAGAGGATTTCCCCGCGGCGGGTCACCTGCACCGCATCGAGCCCCAGGTCGGGCGCAATCGGCATGACCCCGAGCGGGCCTACCAGCTCGCTGTTCCGCTTGACCACCCGGCCGCGGGTGGACAACAAGTCGCCGGCGCTGATCTGATTCGTAGGGGCAGACCGATTGGTGGATAGGAAGCCTTTCGCCGTCGAGAACCAGATCTCACGGACAGGCGCCGCCAGCAGATGCATCGAGAAGGTCTGCAGAAGGGTGCCATTGATTTCCGTCAGGTCGGCCTGGATGAGCGGGAACGGTTGCTGGACGATGCGGGTATTATTGGTGAAGTAAGCAGCGCGGTTAGTCCACGAGTCCTTGACCTGCGTCGCGAGCGTCAGATCCTGCAGGATCGCGAATTCCTCGAAGTGGGTATAAGTTCCGTCCCCCGTGATGCGCTTCTCGAGCGACGTGCCAATTCCGGCGGTCAAATCCAGGTTCCGAATCGCGTACCGCGTGTAGGGGGCCGTATTCTGCTCGAGGACCAGATCGAAGGTGCCGCGCATCGGGAGTTGGATGGTGGGACGCCCGCAAATGAGGCAGTCGTCCACGAAATAACTTGCCTCCAGCAACGTGTAAGCCACGCAGCTAGTAACCTGCGCCGGCGCCTGGGTCAGTGCTGATACCCAAGCCAGCAAGCAAACAGGCCAAATACACCCGCGTTTCATGGCATCAATCCCAACCGTACTTTACGTCTGGGCCAAAGCCACGGCAAGTGGTTTAGCGCGCCTCAGCGGCAGGGAAGTCCGACAGCTCAAACCCCTCACGAATCTCGCCCACATCGCCGACAAGCTGCCCGCTCCAAACGCTTCGCGCAGTTCGGTGGCGGCCTGGCTGCGCCGCATCAACTTAGCGTCCAGGGCTTGCGCATGGGGCGGGAGAGCATCTGGTTGGCTTCGACATCCTGCTCGAAGCGCTCGACTTTGGGGTCCCACTTCAGCTTGCGGCCCAGGCGGATCGAGATGTTCGCTATGTGGCAGACGGTCGAAACGCGGTGGCCGATATCGACCGGGAAGTACGGGTCCTTGCGGCTCTTCACACACTTGAGGAAGTCGTCGTGCTCGCCTTCGGGATTGGTGTAGAGATGGATCTCATTGGGGCCGATTACTGACTTGAGTATCTCGGGAGAGCTGGCTTCCACGTCGCCGCGCCAGCCGCGGTTGCCGACCCAGCCGTCGGTGCCAATGAACCTGATGCTTGGATTGCCGGCGACGCAGGTCATCGTGACGCCGTTGGCATAGCGGTAGGCGACGTCGTAATCCTTTACGGTGTTAAAGAGACCGCCTTCCCAATGAGTGCCTTTGCCCTCGACCTCGATCGGGCCGGTGCGTTCGGTGTTATTCGCCCATTGGGCGGTGTCGAACAGATGCGCGCCCCAGTCGCAGATAATCCCGCCGGAATAGTCCCAGATCCAGCGGAAGTTGAAATGCACGCGGTCTTTGGTGTAGGGCGCGAAGGGCGCCGGGCCAAGCCACATCTCATAATCCAGTTCGGACGGCACGGGCTGCGGCGTCGGGTCGCCGGGTAAGGTGGGCTGTTTGGGGAGGATCACCTCGATCTTTTGCAGCTTGCCGATGCGGCCATTGCGCACCAACTCCGCCATGCGGTGGTACATCGGCAGCGAACGATCCTCCGTGCTGGTCTGGAACACACGCTTGTACTTGCGCATGGTCTCTATCAGGATTTTGCCCTCAGCTATGGTGAGCGTGGGCTTCTCGCATTGCACGTCCTTGCCCGCCCGGGCGGCCAACACGCTGATCAACGTGTGCCAGTGGTCCGGCGTCGAGATCATCACGGCGTCAATGTCTGGCCGGGCCAGCACTTCGCGGAAGTCCTTGGTCATGCCGCAGTCCTGGTTGTCATACGACGTATCCACGATTGCCTTGGCCTTGCGCATGCACCAGCCGTCCACGTCGCAGACCATCAGGACTCGGGCGGCGGGCAGCTTGAGATACCGATCCAGGTTCCAGCCCGTGCCGTGGTCGCCGACGCCGATGAAGCCAATGGTAATCTTGCGGCTGGGGGCATCTGCCCCGAGCACGGAGGCCGGAATGAGATAAGGGATTGCCGCACCTGTGGTGGCGGCCCGAAGGAACTGCCGTCTGGAGATTCGTTTCATAATTGCAGGTGATGCGATTGTCTTTGCGAAGGGATAGTAGTACTTGCTCTGGCTCGCGGGCCACACAAATTNNGCACTACCTATGGCATGGAAACGCAAAGCCGCGGGCGGGGTCCTCGCATTCGTCGGGTTCATGCTTTCTCCGCTCTCGTGGTGGAACGACCTGTTCGTCAACGTGCCACTCGCCCTGGCCTTCGCCTGGCTGGTCAGTTGGTTCTACAGGCCGGCGTTTGCTGCCTCTCTGGTCGTCGGCTACTGGCTAACGAATGTCCTGGGCTTCATCCTGATGCACAAAGGCGCCCAGAAGATCTTGTCAGAAAAGCAAGGCCGCTATTCGTGGCGCGACCTGGGCAGGGACATGGGCATTTCTCTGCTCTACACTGCGCTGATCGTGGCGTTAGTGAAGTTTGGCGTCCTCAAGCCGATCCAGAGCTACTTCCAGGCGCCCGGAGGAGGGTAAGGTCTGTTTCCCACCACCTCGGCCCTCCCCATGAACCTGGGGAACATCCAACATCCAACAACCAACATCCAACAACCAGTGCTTGCGCGAGTGGCAGTCCTTGGGTGTTCGATGTTGGATGTTGGTTGTTGGATGTTTCTCCCCCTACTCCAGGAAAGCGGCGTGCACCGCCTTCATCGCCTGCTCACCTTTGGCGAGGTCAACCACCACGGAGATCTTGATCTCGCTGGTGGAGATCATATCGATATTGATCCCTTCGCGGGCGAGCGTCTCGAACATCTTGCCGGCGACGCCGGTGTGGCTCTTCATGCCCACCCCGACGATGGATAGCTTGGCAATCTTGTCGGTGGCGATGACGGCGCCGAAGCCAACCTCAGGCTTCAGCGCGTCGATGACCTTCTGCGCTTTGAGCAGGTCGGGCTTATCGACGGTGAACGAAAGGTCGGTAGCGGGCTTGCCGCTGCCGTGGCTGATGTTCTGCACGATCATATCCACGTTCACCGTCGCGTCGCCGATCGCTTTGAAGATGCGCGCCGCCACGCCGGGCTTGTCCGGCACGGCCACCAGCGTGACTTTCGCCTGGTTCTTGTCGAGCGAGACGCCGCGCACGACGACGTCTTCCATATTCCTGGTTTCCTCTTTCACAATGGTTCCTGGGTTTTCGTTAAGGCTGGAGCGGACTTCAAAGATAACGCCAAACTTCTTGGCGAACTCAACCGAGCGGGATTGCATGACCTTGGCGCCGAGGCTGGCCAACTCGAGCATCTCGTCGTAGGAGATCTCGTCCAGTTTCTTGGCAGCAGGGACGATACGCGGGTCGGCGGTATAGACGCCGTCCACGTCGGTGTAGATCTGGCACAGGTCGGCCTTGAGCACGGCGGCCAGGGCGATGGCGGTCAAATCCGAGCCGCCGCGGCCCAGCGTGGTGATCTGCCCCTCAACGGTTTGGCCCTGAAAGCCGGCAACGATTACGACGTTGCCCTGCTCGAGCTGGTCGTGAATCTTCTTTGGGGTGATGTTCTGGATGCGGGCCTTGGTGTGCACGCCATCGGTCATGATCCCCGCCTGCGCGCCGGTAAGCGAAACGGCGGGAACGCCCAGGGAGTGGAGCGCGATAGCGGTCAGCGCAATGGTCGTTTGTTCGCCGGTCGCGAGCAGCACGTCCATCTCACGCTCGTTGGGCAGGGGCATGAGTTCCTTGGCCAGCTTGATCAAATTGTCGGTTACGCCGCTCATGGCGGAGACGACGACGACAACCTGGTCGCCTTTAGCGCGGTATTTGGCCACGCGGCCCGCGACGTTCCTGATGCGATCAGGGTTGCCGACCGAGGTGCCGCCGTATTTCTGCACAATTANNCTCGCCCCTTCATCGCCCTCGGGCTGAATCATGGAGGCGATGCCGATGCGGGCCTGGCCGAGGATGGCCGAGATTTGGGCCAGCACACCGGGCCGGTCCACGACATTGAGCCGGACAAAGTAGCGGGAGACCACCTCGTTGATCGGCGCGACCGCGCCGTGCCGCTCGTACGGCACGAAGGGTGGCAGGCGGTGCCGGGTGCCAAACTTCAAATCCAGGGCCGCATCGGCCAGGTCGCTCAGCACGGCGCTCGCGGTGGCGTCTTTGCCGGCGCCGCGACCGTAGAACAGCGTGTCACCCACGACGTCGCCGCGCACGAAGACGGCGTTAAAGACATGGTTCACGCTGGCCAGAACGTGCGTGTTCGGAACCAGGGTCGGATACACGGACACCTGAATGCGGGCCGCCGGCGAGCGCCGGGTGCCGGTCGCCCCTGCGCCCCTGGCCGTCCGGCGTTCGACCAGCTTGATGATTCCGAGCAGCTTGATCGTGTAGCCGAGCTGATTGGCGAACTGGATGTCCGTTCGCGTAATTGAGCGGATGCCTTCGACGTAAATGTCCTGGGGCTTCACCCAGAAGCCGTGAGCCAGCGAGGCCAGGATGCCGATCTTGTGCTGCGCATCGTAGCCGTCGATGTCGAGCGAGGGCTCGGCCTCGGCATAGCCCTGCGCCTGCGCGTCCTTGAGCACCGACGCGAAGTCGGCCCCCTCAAGCCTCATGCGGGTGAGGATGTAATTGCAGGTGCCGTTGACGATGCCGTAGAGGTGCGTGACGCGGTTGCCGACGAACCCTTCGCGCAAGGATTTGATGATCGGAATACCGCCGCAGACGCTGGCTTCGTAGTAAAGGTTCGTGCCGTGTTTCCGGGCGGCGGCGAAGAGCTCTTCGCCATGCGCAGAGAGGAGGGCCTTGTTGGCGGTGACCACGGGCTTGCCGAGCTTCAGCGCGGTCAGGATCATGGTGCGGGCGATGGTGGTTCCGCCGACCAGTTCGGCCACGATATGGACCTGGGGATCGGCGACGACGCTCTGCCAGTCCATGCTCATGCAGGACTTCGGGATCTCATACGGACGAGGCTCGTCGAAGGCCTTCACGGAAACCTTGCGCACGTTGACCTTGACCCCGATGCGCGAGGCCATGAGGTCGCCGTTAAGCTGGAGGGCGTGAAACACGCCGCTGCCCACGGTCCCGCCACCGATCATTCCGAGATTCACCTGCTGCATAGTGGCCGCAGAGCTTGCCGGGAATCAGGGCGGGAAACAATGACTTTTTGGAGACCAGGGTGATGCGCGGCGTGGTGCCTGATCATTCCTGCGGATAAACGAGGATGCGGTCGTGGACGAGGATGATGAGGTCGTTCTTGCCGTCACCGGTCACGTCGGCCACGACGGCTTCGCGGGGTTCGGGGAAGTCGCNNTTGTCCAAATCGCCGGAGACGACGTCGTTGAGGTGGCCGTCTTTGATGGGAGTTTCGTAGCTGTCCAGTTCAGTCAGGTCCCAGACCTCGCCCGCCAAAGGCAGGCAGGCAACCGCATTCAAACCGAGGAAGGCGATGCCATTGGTCTTGCCGGTGCCGAGGGCAATAGGCTGCAGGCTGGTGAAATCGGACACAGGCAACGAGACGTTGCGCACGACTTGCCACACGCCGGCGCTGTCGCGCTCGCACAAGGTCAGCGCCTTGCGTTCGACATCGAGCAGAAAGAGCGAGGGAATGGCGTTGGTTCCGTTCGGCAAGGCGGCGACGCCGGCCAGGCGCGAATTGCTTCCGGCGCCGTTGATTTGTTCCTTCACGGTGAAGCTCCATGCGCCCAGGTTGGTTGAGCTTTGGAGCGGCGCCTCCCGCTGCAAAACAACTGCGCGGAGGAAGTTCTTCTGAGTCAGCAGCAGCTCCGGTTTGCCGTCGCCGTCGATATCCGCCGCGCCAAGCCAGGGTTGGGACAGCTCGCGCGCGCCGCCGGGGGGATCAACGTCGAGTTCCTCGAAATCCTTGTCCGGGACCTGGCGCAGGATCTTGACCTTCTCGTAAGGCATCAGGATCACCAGGTCGGTCAACCCATCCTGGTCGGCATCGTGAAAGGCCAGGGTGGTGGGGTTGGCCTTGAAATCCTTGCTTAGCTTCTGAGTCCGGGTCTTGCCGTCGGCGTTGCGAATGACCAGGAGACGGCGGCCCTCGAGATCGCCTTTGCCCTCCTGCTCAACGATAACGGCGAGCACCGGCCTGGCATCGGCCTGGAGTTTGCCGGCCGCCAGGGCGAGCGGCTTGCCATCGAGCGGGATCAAGGTGGGGAACGGCAGCCGCTGTTTCTCATCAAAGCGGGCGACGCCCACTTGCCGTTCATCGGCGCTGAGCATGAAGATCTCCGGCTTGCCGTCGCCATTCCAGTCGGCGACTGCCAGGTCGCTGATGCCCGCCAAAGTGGGAAACGTCTTCGCGGCGGCCAGCGAGCCGTCGGGCTGCTGGAGGTAGATGGAAATCTGGCCGCTGTCGGGCTCGGCGACGAGCAGGTCGGGCAGGCCGTCGCCATTGACATCAGCCCACAAGAGGCCGCGCTTGGCCTTGTCGCTTTTGTTGAGCGGCCAGACCTGGAACTGGCCCTGACGGAAGGAGCCGGAGAGCGCCTCGGCCGGCTTGCGGTTGAACTCGGATATCTGCGCCCGGCCGGAGTTCTGGGCGATAGTGATCACCTGAGTCTTCTTATTCTTCTCCAGATTGTCCGCCCAGTAGGAGCGAATTGGCGCCGTCGAGAAATAGATCTCCGGCCCCAGCGCGCCATCTGGTTTCTGCAAACGGAAGCGGAAGGGGTTGCGGTCCTCCCAATTCACGAGCAGCAAATCGCTGCGCCCATCGCCGTCGATATCGACCACCTGCACNNCTTTGGGCCAGGAAATAAACGCAGTTTTCTCCCAGCAACACCAGGTCGGTGCGGCCATCGCCATTCAGGTCGCCGGTGCAAAGGCCGTTGACCGAGAGCTGGCCATCGTCAATGGGCCAGCGCTTGGGCGCGCTCCAACCGTTGGTGCCCTGGTTATAGAGCACGATCAGTTCCCGGGGATCCCCGTAGTAAGCGAGGTCCGGCTGGCCGTCGCCATTCAAATCGGCGACCACCAGGCAGGAGATGCGCTTCTCGGAGGCAATGGACTCGATGCGGAATCGGGCATCCGGCGGCAGCTCGTTCAACTCGCGTTTGCCCTCGGGCTTGAGCGCTTGGGCCAGGTTGGTTTTGCCGGTCTGGTTATAGAGCAGGTTGATCTTCGAACGCGCATTATTCACCACGATGATGTCGTTCAACCCATCCCCATCAAGGTCCGCCACGTGCAGTTGGCTGATCTGGCTGTCGATGGGGAAGGTCTCGCGCCCGGCAAAGCCGAAGCGGTTGGTGGCGGGACTCCCGGCCACGCAGCTCGCCAGGGTACTCGCGCCTGCAGCCCAAATGACGCCTCGTCGGAACCAGGTAGTAGTCTTCAAACGTGGCCGAAAATGCCAATGGACAGCGCCATTGGAAAGCACAAAGCGGCCTCCGGCAGTATCCAGCTCGCGGAAACCACTCGAACCTGGCAGGGCCGCCCGGCAGTCCTCCGTCCGTGGCTGAGTGGTTATTTTTATTTTCCATAATATCCCCTTTACACGCAGCGAATTCTTGTTAGGTTGCTATGCGGAATTACGAGTAGCTCAGAACGGCGTGATTCAGACAAACAAATACACACGCGTATGATGACAAACCGCAAGCCCGCTTATGCGGGCATCCCCCAAGAGCCACGTTACGAAGCTTCCTGCCGCCGTGGTTTTACACTCATTGAATTGTTGGTGGTGATCGCTATCATTGCGATTCTTGCCGCCCTGTTGCTGCCGGCGCTGGCCAAGGCCAAGTCCAAGGCGCAACAAATCACGTGTGTGAGCAACTCCAAGCAGATAAGTCTCTCGTTTCAACTATACTCGCAAGACTTCAATGATCTTTATGCACCCAACCCCGACGACGGCACCACGACACCAGGCTATATATGGTGCTCGGGGAACGCAGGTATCGGCGGAGCCGACGAATTCGATCCCGACCTCATGAGAGACCCCAACAGGACGCTCGTCGCGCCGTACATTGCCAAAAACGTGGGTATATTCCACTGCCCCGCCGACACCCGGACAGGGGTTTACGATGGCACTGGCCTCTACCCCAACTCATCTCTGAGAAACGCCAGGGTTCCCGCGGCCCGCAGTGTGAGCATGAACCAGGCCGTCGGCACCGTGGACCCGACTTTCTCCGCCAACGGCACTGGGCACGGCGGCGTACCGAACAGACCAACCAACGGGCCTTGGTTGACTGGCAGTCATGGCGGTAATACCGCTGCGAACGGTCCCTATGCCACCTTCGGCAAAACTTCAAGTTTCCGCGGTGCGGCGAGTCCGGCGAAGATCTTCATGCAATGCGACGAGAGCATTTATAGCATCAATGACGCCGGCCTGGCTACCTCTGCAAATCCAACGGCCATGAATTTCATTGACTTTCCATCCACTGCACACAATGGCGGCTGCGGTTTCTCGTTTTGCGATGGCCATGCCGAGGTCCATAAATGGAGGGGCAGCGCCATCGTATTGTTCGCGGTTGTCAATGGCCAACACGCCGCAACCACTTCTGCGGACAAGCTTGACTGGACGTGGCTTGCGAACGCTTCCTCGGCCCCAATAAGGTAGAAGCTTCAAGGAAACATTGCTTTGGATGGTGGCGCCCGGCTGGCGATTCCTGAATTCAACACCCAGGCAGCGCCGGGGCAGTGAACCATTCTAAACTATAAAATGACACATTGCCTCCTCATCGTACTAATGGCCGGCGTGCTCGCCCTGACAGGCTGCGGGAAGTCCGACAAGTCTGCAGCGCAAGCCCGCACTCCCGGCATGATTGAACTCAGCGATCTGCAGAAGGCTTTCCCAGCTCCCACCCCTGAGGCTGCGGCCAGCCTTGACAAGCTCAGATTCGCTCTGCGTTACCGTCAATATGACATCGTGCAGGTGGAGCTGGATAAGCTCGCCCATCTCCCCAACCTCACTGACGCCCAAAAGAAGGCGACCGACGAGGTGATCCAGCAGGTGAAACAGGCCATCGCCTTCCACGCCAAGCCACCGCAGTAAAGCGCCGGGAAGCGAATCCGGAAGCCGAAGACCGAATCGGCAGCCGCCCGTTCGATACAGCTCTCTCGGACTTCGGATTTCGGCCTTCTTTCGGTCTTCGGTTTTCGGCCTTCGGATTTCACCACACTTGCCGCGCCGCGCCGCTGCCTCTACATTCCGGCATGTCTTTGCCGGCAGATTACCACTCACACACGCCTCTGTGCCACCATGCCACCGGGCAGCCGACAGAATTGGCAGCGCAAGCCGTCCGGCTTGGTCTCAAGGAGATGGGCTTTTCCGACCACAGCCCCATGTCGCGCGACGACTTCGACAACTGGCGCATGAAGGCGGCCGACCTCGATCAATATGTCGCCGCCGTCGAGCAGGCGCGCCGCGACCATCCCAACCTCATCATCAAGCTGGCCCTGGAGGTGGATTACCTCCCTGAGCAGGAAGACTGGATTCGGGACCTCGCCGCGCGTCATCCCTGGGATTACTTCATCGGCTCGGTGCATTACATCTCGGACTCGTGGGCCATCGATAACCCCGCCGAAATCGCCAAGTGGAAGGATCGCGAACCGTTGGAAGTCTGGACCGCCTACTTCGAGCGCCTCACCCTGGCCGCCGAATCCGGCATCTTTGACATCATCGGCCACGCGGACTTATGCAAGAAGTTCGCCTTTTATCCCAAGCAGGATTGCACGCCCCTCTTCACGCGATTTCTGAAAGCCGCCAAGCGCAGCGGCCTCGCCATCGAGCTCAACACCGCCGGCTTGCGCAAGGAGTGCCGGGAAATCTATCCCAGCCCCCGCATCGTCCAGATGGCCGCCCAGCTCGGCGTCCCCATCACCTTCGGCTCCGACGCCCATGCGCCGACCGAGGTCGGCCTGAACTTCGCCGAAGCCGTCCAGCTCGCCCATAGTGCCGGCTACACCCACTCGTGCAGCTTCACCAAACGCCAGCGCGAGGACGTCAAGTTCTGAGCCGTTCGTTGCGCCTTCGACCGGGCGCATGTTGTTTGTACCACCAAGCAGCGGCATAGTCTGACCGGCATAGGAGCGCAGCCATCAGGCTGCAGAACTCGCGATTGCCCGAGCGTCACGGATAAACCCGATACGCCACGACGACGCACATCTCTGCCGCCTGAAGGCTGCGCTCCTATGCCGTCGTGGCACCTCCAGGATGCGCGCCTTCGATCGCCCGCCAGTTATCTTGCTGACAACAGCGCGCATTCTCGCTACCGTCCGGGGCGTGATAGAGGCTCAGGGGCAATCCGTGGAACGATTTGACCGGCTTGGACCGACTACTCTTGGCTGCCGCTTGGCTTGGGTAGTCTTTTGCTGGGTAGCCTTCACCGGCATTGATCTCCAGGCAGGCCCGCTGGTCAACACGGAAAGCCCCATCGGCTTCTTCACCAACGTCGCCAACCGGCTGCTCCAGTCGCAACTGGGCCTCAGCCTCAACCACATCCAGGTCTATCCGACGAACCAATACACTCCCTCCGTCCACCGCCTTTTGCAGGTCACGGCGAACCTTTACGACGCCTCCACCAACCGAACGTTCAACGTCCCCGGCGCAACGAATGGATTCCCAACCGTGTTTCGTCCGTTGTTCATGCAAATCGGCAGCCAAGTGTTCATCAGCGGCTATGACGAATTCACAGGCACTCCTGCCGACCTGAGTGCTCTCGTCAATCCGACGCGGTTGCCACACGACCTCTCCGACCCGACCGATATCCGGCCCATAGGATCCCGTGACATGGTCTATGGCATCCCGCTGGTGATCGGCGCCAGGAAGGGCTACCCCAACTTCAACGAGTTCGCCATGTATTCGCAGATACAGGTCGCGCGTAAGCTCCAATTCCACCGGCCAGACACTTCCACTACCGTGCCCGTTAATGAGATCGACCAGATGTTCGTGGCCGGCATTTCCAATGTGCTCGGCGTCGAAGCCTGGAATTCCTATGCGGCCGCCTATCCACGCCCCCTCCAACTCACGGTGTTGCCCGACATCACCGTGATGGTCACCAACCTCGAAACCGGCAATCTGCTCCGGTATTCGAGATTCCAACCACAGGTGCCCAGCAACATACCCGCCCCTACGTGGGCTGGGTACGATCCGGCCCACGCCCAGTATTCGTTTCAAGTTCCATTCCTGACCAATCTGGTATTCCTCTCGAACATGACCTATCAAGCGGCGTCGGATGCGTTCATGCCGCTGACGGCTGAATTCGAGCGCAATATTGGCACCACAAACTTCCATATTCCCCATTGGGGGCTCAACATGCGGACGAGGCTCCAGGTTGCCTTGTTCGATACCGTTGCAAACCGAATCGTGGATTACGTGAATCTTGCCGCAGACACTAACCTGGATATAACAGGTGCCCTGACCATCGGCGGGGCGTGTGGCTCTACTTATACCCCAGACGGCAGCAATGGCAGCATGTGGTGCACCAATCGCCTGAACGGCGTCAACGCTGACTATGTCCCGACCTATGGAATCGAGAATCAGATCGAGGCCAGTATGGGACACATAGTCGTTGATTGGAACAGCTCCACTCACGAGTTTCCGTCCGGGATGAGCGTGTCTGATGCGATTGCCTTCTTCAAGGGCCAGTTCATACCTGGCTATCTCCGCTCGTCCAACACCTTCAATGCTCCCTACCAACCGTTCCGGAACATTTATCTGGTCACCTCCTGGCAGGCCAACGATCCGCTGGTGCATTACACGGCAGGGGACCTGGTCAACCCGTCGATGCCCACGTTCACGGCTGACTACCTGAACCCCTCGCCCATCGCCAATCTTGGGCAAGTCAATAGACGCTACGAGCCGTGGGGCGGGAGTCCGCTTGGCGACAACGCCTCCGTAACAAAGTGTGATCTGACCGTCAAAGACCCATCCTTGCTTGGCTCGGATTATTGGGACTTCCCCACCAACCTCTTGTCCAATCTCGCCGGGCTTGGCCGCGTCCATCGCGGCACACCCTGGCAGACGCTGTATCTGAAATCGTTTGGCGTCACCAATTACATAAGTTGGCTCAACAATTGGCGGACGTGGACCGGCAATGCACAGTATGTGACTAACTGGAACGGCCTGAACGGCGTGGCCCCGGACGCCTATTTCACCCAGCCCACGAATGATTGGCGCCTGGCGAGCCTGGTCGTTTCACTCCTCAACACCAACGACCCGCGCAACCTCGCCTCCGTCAACCAGCCCAGCGTCCCCGCCTGGGGCAGCCTCCTGGATGGCATGACCGTCCTGACCAATAGCGCTCCCCTGCAATTCGACCTCGTCACCGTCTCCTCAAACTCGCCGCAGGCCGCCACCGTCGCCGCGGCCCTTGACGCGGCGCGCGCCAACCGGCCCGGGCAGCGCTTCCGCGACCTCGCCGAAATCCTGGCCGTCCCGGAGTTGAGCCTGGCCTCGCCGTGGTTGGACCCGACCGGCGCGTCTAAGCTTCTTTCAACCATAAACGACGAAGCATGCGAGGCCCTGCCGTCCCAACTCCTCGCCTTGCTGCGACCCGACTCGACCAGCTCTGTCATCCAGACCGGCGCCACGCCGCAGGTCCAATTCACCGGCGCCGACGGCTACGCCTACGTGGTTCAAACCTCCTCGAACCTGCTGGACTGGACCAGCGTCAGCACGAACTACCCCGCCAACGGCTCGTTCAACTTCATGGATACGCCCCCGCCCGGTTCCCCGCGCCGCTTCTATCGCTCCGTCCTCCAGCCTTGAGGCTGAGACAATCACCACTTGTCAGCTCGCTTGCGCTGCCGTGTCCCTTCAGGTTAGTCTGCGGCTGGCCGCATACTCATGAGCGTGAACCCGCTGGAAATATACCTGACCGAACTGCGTGAAATCCGCGACAGCGGGGCTGCCACCAAAGAAACCTCCGGCTACGGCACGCTGGCCAAACTCCTCGATGCCGTCGGCCTCAGCCTTAAACCAAAGGTTCACTGCCTTATCCAGCTCAAGAACAGCGGCGCCGGCCTGCCCGATGGCGGCCTCTTCACGCCCGACCAACTCAAGCATCACGACGAGCAGGCACCGCTCCTTGGCTTGGCCCCGGCCCGCGGCGTCCTCGAAATCAAATCCACCTCCGACGAACTCGCCGCCGTCGCCCAAACCACCCAGATAAAGGAATATCTTTCGCTCTACGGCCAGCTCCTGCTCACTAACTACCGCGACTTCGTCCTGCTGAAGCGCGCGCCTGGCAACACCCCCCAGCACCTCGAATCGTTCCGCCTTGCCGATAACGAAGCCGCCTTCTGGTCCGCTGCCGGCCACCCGCGCCGTACGGCAGACACCCTTGGCGAACGCTTCACTGAATACCTCAAGCGCGTTCTCCTCCACGCCGCCCCGCTCAATAATCCGCGCGACGTCGCCTTCTTCCTCGCCTCCTACGCCCGGGACGCCCGTGCCCGCGTCGAGCATGCCGGCGACCTCCCCGCCCTCGCCGCCATCCGTGCGGCCCTGGAAGAAGCCCTGGGCATGAAGTTCGAGGCCGAAAAGGGCGAGCACTTCTTCCGCTCCACCCTCGTCCAGACCCTCTTCTATGGTGTCTTCTCCGCCTGGGTCCTCTGGCACAAGCAGAAAGTGGGGCAGGCGTCTCGCCTGCCAGTTCACGGGGCGTCCCCGCCCCGTGAAATCGGCCGCCATTCCCCCGACAGCGGTACGCCGCTCGAACCCGCAGGCGGGACGCCTACGCCACAATTCGATTGGAAGGCTGCCGCCTGGACGCTCCATGTCCCGATGATCAAGGCCCTCTTCGAGCAGGTCGCCACCCCGACCAAGCTTGGCCCGCTGGGCCTGGTTGAAGTGCTCGACTGGACCGCCGCTGCCCTCAACCGGGTGGACCGCCCCGCCTTCTTCGAGAAGTTCCTCGAAACCCACGCCGTCCAGTATTTCTACGAGCCCTTCCTGGAAGCCTTCGATCCGGAACTCCGCAAACAACTCGGCGTCTGGTACACCCCGCCCGAGATCGTCCAATACCAGGTCGCCCGCGTGGACACCGTCCTGCGCACCGAACTCGGCATCCCCGACGGCCTCGCCGATCCCCGCGTCTTCGTCCTCGATCCCTGTTGCGGCACCGCCACCTACATTGTCGAAGTGCTGCGCAGAATCGTTCAAACGGTCAAAGACGAGAAAGGCGAGGGGGCACTCGCCGAACTGGCCGCCAAAGAGGCCGCGCAAGAGCGCGTTTTCGGTTTCGAGATCATGCCCGCGCCCTTCGTCGTCGCGCACTTGCAGATCGGCCTGTTGCTCCAGAATCTCGGCGTTCCCCTTGACGACCAGAAGGATGAGCGCGCCGGCATCTTCCTGACCAACTCCCTGACGGGTTGGGATTTCAAAGGCGAGAATCCGAGGCTTGCCAACTGGCCGGAACTCGAAGCGGAACGGGCCGGAGCCGGCAAGGTCAAGCAGGAGAAGCCGATCCTCGTTATTCTTGGCAATCCGCCTTACAACGCGTACGCGGGCGTTAGCCCCGAGGAAGAACAAGGATTGGTCGAGCCTTACAAAGAAGGTTTAGTGAAGGATTGGGGCATCAAGAAGTTCAATCTCGATGACCTTTATGTCCGGTTCTTCCGACTTGCCGAGCGGCGCGTCGCGGAAAGGACCGGCAAAGGCATTGTCTCCTTCATCTCAAATCACTCATGGATCAGCGACTCCTCGTTCGTCGTATTGCGGCAACACCTCCTTCACTCGTTCGACACGTTCTGGATTGAGAACATGCACGGCAACCGGAAGATCTCGGAATACGCACCGGATGGCCGAACGAGTGAGACGGTTTTCTCCATGAGTGGCTTCTCGCCTGGCATTAAGCAAGGTGTGGCCATATCGCTCTGGGTAAAGACTGGTAAGAAGCAAAAGAAAGAGGTGCTATTTCGGGACGATTTGAACGACGCGAAGGCGGCGGACCGCCGCGCCAGTCTATTAAAAAGCCTCGCGTTGACGAACCAGGCAGCACACTATGCGGCGGCTAATCCAACAAGAAAAAACCGGTTCAGCTTCCGCCCCTCTGACGTAGCAGACGGTTACCGTAAATGGCCCTGTCTCACTGAGCTCTGCGCAGAGGCCCCCAGCAACGGCTTGATGGAAAAGCGGGCTGGCGCTCTTATCGACATTGCCCGGACCGCTCTGGAGAAGCGGATGCTGATGTACTTCAACCCAGCCGTGGATTGGGACTCTCTGAAAGCTCTGGAGACAGGCCTGACCGAGGACGCTGCCCGGTTCAACGCAAAGCAAGCCCGCGACAAGGTCACTGGCGCCGAGGATTACCAACCCGCCCACCTCCTCCGCTACGCGCTTCGGCCATTTGACGGGCGCTGGTGCTACTACAGCTCCGAGCGTCCGCTTTGGAACGAACCGCGCCCGAAACTGTGGGCACAATATTGGAAAGGCAACGCGTTCTTGCTGAGCAGGCCGGCAGGCGTCGCCAGCCCGGAAGGCTTCCCGTTGTTTTACACCACGATGCTGGGCGACAATGACTTCCTGCGCGGGCACGCCTATTACTTTCCGGTGCGCCTGCACGGCGCAGGAAAAAGGAACACGGAGAAAAAGGATGATGGCAACGGGGAGTTTGGCGCCATTTTGCACGAGGCCGCGCGCGCCTACGGTGCGGGCGCAGCCAAGACCAGCGCGAATCTCTCACCTGCCGCCCGAGCCTATCTCTCAGCTCTTGGTATCAACAATCCCGACGCAGACGCGGACACGGCGGCGTTGCTCTGGATGCATGCCCTCGCTATCGGTTTCTCTGCTGCCTACGTTTCCGAGAACGCCGATGGCATCCGGCAGGACTGGCCGCGCGTTCCGTTGCCCAACTCCAAGGGCGCCCTGGTCGCCTCCGCCGAATTGGGTAAGCAAGTCGCTGCGTTGCTCGATACAGAGGCGCCCGTTGACGGGGTGACCGCGGGCAAACTCCGCGCGGAACTCAAAACCATGGCCGTCCTGTCCTCCACAGGGAATCTATGCATCACCGCCGGTTGGGGCCACGCCGGGCAAGCTGGTGTCACCATGCCTGGCAAAGGCAAAATGCTCACCCGCCCCTATCGCCCGGAAGAAGAACCTGAACAGTCCATGCTGGGCAAATCCACGCACGACATCTACCTCAACGACACCGCCTATTGGCGCAACGTCCCGGAGAAGGTCTGGGACTTCACCATCGGCGGCTACCGGGTGATGAAGAAATGGCTCAGCTACCGCGAGCACGACTTGCTGAGGCGCGTCCTCACCGCCGACGAGGCCCGCACCTGGCTCGACCAGCTCGAAACGGCCGAGCAGGCGGGGAAGTTCTTCGCTACACTGGGTGGATACCTGGTCGTCGGGCGGAAAGCATGAGGGCTTCCATCCCGGTTGATCGACCGTCTCGCTCTCTCCGGGATCGCCGATGCGGCTGAACAATCTCCAGCGGCTGATGCTCGGCTGGGATGAACTGCACCCGTACAACGCCCTGGATCTCGTCGAGGTGCGTCGCGCCGTCACCGCCGACGACGTACGCCGCGCGGCCGAGCAAGAACGCCAACTGCACGGCCTCGGCCCCGCGCAGATCGATGTTCGCACCGGTGTCTGCGTCTTGCAACCGGACGCGGGGAGCGTCACGGTCGATACCGTCGAGCCGTTGCCGGACGAAACACCGCAGCGAACGCTGGAACGGCACATCACGTTCGAGTTGAACCGTCGTTTCCACCAAGGTCAGGTCGTCCCCTTTCGCCTGGCCGTCATCCCCTGCCGGCCGTATCCCTTCGTCGGCTTCACCTATCATCACTGGCTCTGCGACGGCTTGACCGGCGGCTACCTCTTTCGCCGCATCCTCGCTCGCCTGCTCGGCATTCCGCTGGACCAGGAGCCGATCTGGAGCTTCGCCGGCTCTCCCGACGATTGCACCCTCTTCCCGCGCGTGCGCCTCTGGCCTCCCGATCTGGCACTGGCCTGGGAGTTCCTCCGTGAGGGACTCAACGCCAGCGCCATCCACGTTCCGGAACGGCCGGGCCCCTTCGATCCGACTGCCGACGTCCACCTACTGATCCCGGATCTCGACGCGCTGCCGCGCCTGCGAAAAATCGCGCGCGCCACCGGTGGGACGGTCAACGACGTGCTGATGGCCGTCCTCGCGCGCGCACTCGATGCCGTGCTGCCGGAGCGTCTCGGCCGGCGCTGGCGGCGGACGCTCACCCTCGGCAATATCGCCAACATGCGGCCGCTGGCCGCGAGCGCCGTGCAGAACCGCGGCGGCAATCACATTGGCTTTTTCCTCATCCACTGCCGCGCCGAGTTGCCGCGCGACCTCGGCGATTTGGTACGCCTGATACGCCGGCAGTCCACCAGTATCAAGAAAGGTTCGTTGCATCTGGGGTCGATCCTCAGTTTCCGCTTCGCCCGCCTGATCTGGCCCTGGCTGCCGTTGAACTGGCGCGGCGGCTTGCTTCGGAGCGGTCTGCGGATGACCGCCGGCATCTCGAACCTCGCGTATCCCGCCGATTGGTACGGCCCCGCCTGGAGCGAGCTACTCGGCACGTACTGGCGCGGCATCCCGACCGGCTACACCATGCCGCTCGGTTTCGGCATCACGACGGTGCGCGAGGCGCTGACGATTCAGCTGACCGCGCATCGGTCGGCGTATGACGAGGGGCAGATTCAGGCGATTCGGCGGCTGGTGGAGGTGGGATTGCGGGAATTGTAGAGGTGAGAACATGAATGAAGCTGCGCTCTAGCCTGAATGGCGCACCGTCTGACACAAGCCTNNCGGGCCGTGCGCAATCCAGGCTAGCATCCACCACCTGGACGTGCGACAATCTCAACATCCCCATCCCCACGAGGCTCCATTTCTCACGGGAGGCATCCATGCTCAGCGCGCGTCCTCTGGCCATCCTCCTGGCGTTGCTATTGCTGCCGCGGGCTGGTGTCGCCCACGACAAACCGGGGCCGGACGAGACCGGGAAAGATCGCGACTTCACGCTGCCGACTGATCGCAAAGCCACGTTGTTGATGGAGCAGGCGAAGGGTTATATCGCGGCGCGCGACTGGGAGAGCGCAGTGGCAGCGCTCCAACGCCTCAACGACCGCGACGAAGACTGCTTCCTCCCAGTGATCGGCAAGATACCCGATGGACGCCCGATTCGCTCGTTTATCAGCGTGCGATTGGAGGCGCAGCGGCTGCTGGCGGAGCTGCCTGGCGTGGGACGGCAGGCGTATCAGGAGCGCTACGGCCGCCTCGCCGCCGACTTGCTTGCCGATGCACGCCAGGAGAAGGATGTAGCGTTGATGGCTCGTATCGCGTCGCGCTATCCTCTGACCAACGCCGGTATCGAAGCCCTCCAGGAGCTTGCGGGCCGGTACGCCGATCGAGGGGAGTTCCTGCTTGCGGCGGCGAACTACGATCATCTGGCCCGACGCGACAGGCTGCGCCAGTGGCCGACCGGCACGTTGATCCAGGCCGCCTACGCCTATCGCGGCGATGGCCGACCATCGGCCGCCGTCGAAAAGGAACTCTTCGACCGTGTCGGCGATACCGGGTTGCGCGTCTCCGATCGCATCCTCACCGCCGAGCAATTGAAGGACGCATTGGAGCAGGCGAACAAGCGGCCGAGTGCCGACGGTTGGCCGATGTTCGGCGGCGACGTGACTCGCTCCGCTACCGCTGCCGACGGCATGCCCAATCTGGAACGTTTGGAGGCGATGCCTCTCGTCCGGAATAGTCCAGCAGTCCGCGACCGTTTGCAACAAGCAACTACCCAGATGGACGCAAGCGGGATGCCGATGCTACCAGGTTCGTTTCCCGTTGCGGCAACCATTATCACTCGATACCAGAGAGCGGTCATCCCGATCGTCTGCTATCGCTCGTACTGGGGCCTTCACGCTTACGATCTCAAGAATCGCAAGCTCCACTGGATTACGCCGATGGACGGGTCGATCGAAAAAATGTTAAGCACAACCGCGACCTTCAGTGCCGCGGACAGCTGGGTAAATTGGTTTGTCAGTCAGGCCAAGCGGCCGAACATTCTGTTCGAGAACTCCACCATCGGCTCCCTGAGCAGCGATGGCACTCTCGTTTTCGCGGTAGATGATCTCGCCGTGCCACCGTCGCTCGATCGGGACTGGGTTGGGGTGGGAGGGCCGCGCGGTCGCCCGAATCCGAACGTCAACGATAAGCTCAGGGAAGCTATCCTCCACAGCCGGCTACGGGCATACGCCATGGCCGACGGCAAACTGAGGTGGGAAGTGGGTGGCATCGACAAGGATAACAAGAAAGATGAACTGCACGACTCTTACTTCCTCGGCCCACCGCTGCCGCTGGGAGATCGGCTCTACGTCCTCACGGAGAAGAAGCAGGAGTTTCGGCTCGTCACGCTCTCAGCTCTGACGGGTCGCTTGCTCGCCGTGCAGACGCTCATCATATCGCCCCGCAATCTGGCGCTCGATCCGATGCGGCGAATCGAGGCCGTACATCTGGCGTGCGGCGACGGCGTGCTGGTTTGTCCGACGAATGCGAGTTCCATTCTCGGCATCGATCTGGCGACGGGTTCGCTGCGCTGGGCGTGCGCTTATCAAAATCATGCCGTGCGGTTTCTTGGCTTCAGCCTGACGCCGTTCGGCAGCACCTGGAAATCGTCTGCTCCCTTTATCCGCGAGGGCAAGGTCGTGTTCACCGCTCCCGACGCGGACGCCGTCAACTGCATCAACGTGCAGGACGGTACACTCCTCTGGCGGCACCCGCGGCAAGAGGGCGACGCCTACTGCGCGGGCATCTTCGGCGGCAAAGTGCTGATCGTCGGCGCGAAGACGGTCCGCGCCGTCAGTCTTGATAAGGGCGAAACGCTCTGGAAACTGGACACCGGCATGCCGTCCGGCCGCGGCACCTTCGGCCAGGGCGGCCTCTATTATCTGCCGTTGGCATCGGCACAGGACAAGAAGCCGGCAGTCGCCGTGATCGACATGAAGAAGGGTGTCGTCGCCGCACTGGTCCGCTCGCCGAAGCAGGAAGTGCCGGGGAACCTGATGTTCTTCGACGACCTGCTGGTGTCACAAACGGCGACGGAAATCGTCGTTTATCCGTTGGTGAAGTAGGGTTGCGATGGTCATACAAGCTGGCGAGCCGCCGGGTTTATCCCGGCGGTCCGCACGGCGGGGATGAACCCCGCCGCTCGCATCAACCCGATCGCGGCGAGCCGACGCCGTTTCTCATAGGAGGAATCCATGCTCACCCCGCGCCGTCTCGCCGTCCTCCTACCACTGCTCGCCGTACTGCTGTCGCTCTCACCCAGCGACGCACAACCTCCGGATGCGGCCGACCTGCTCACCTTGCCGATCGACCGCCGCGCCGCCGCGCTGCTCGAAGCGGCGAAGGAATATCTCGACGCGCGCGACTGGCAGACCGCCATTCCGGCGCTGCAACGCCTGGTCGAGCGCGACGAGGACGCGCTGGCCGTCTTCACCGTCAAGGGGCCCGACGGCCGGGCGATTCGCAAATATGTCAGCGCCCGCACGGAGGCGCAGCGGCTGCTCGCTGAGATGCCGGCCGAAGGTCGCAAGGTCTACCAGGGCACCTACGGCCGCCTCGCCGCCGACCTGTTCGCCAAGGCGCGCGAAGACAAGGACGTCGCCCCGCTGGCCCGCGTCGCGCAGCGATATCCGTTGACTGATGCCGGTGTCGAGGCGCTGCGGGAGATGGCCGGCAGACATTTCAACGCCAGTCAGTACCAATCCTCGGCAGCGGCGTTCGAACTTCTGCTACTCCGTCGCCAGGATTTAGTGCAATGGTCGCCCGAATCCCTGTTCCAGGCCGGGTTAACTTTCCGTAGCCTTGGCGTACGCAAGTTCGTCATCGAGAAGGAAAGTATTCTTCGTGCCCAGACCGGAAAACTGCAACTTCAGACCTCCTGACATGGGTACTGAATCCCCAGTAGAATCATCTGAATTGGGGCACCAGTGCGTCGATAGGAATGAGCGGTATTTCCCCGGATGCGGAGCATCTTGGCTCTGTTTCCCCCGGTTTTCTGGATCGGCGCCGAAAGTTCGGCGCCGAAAACCGCACACCGCATGATGCACCTATGTCAGGAGGTCTGAACTTGGGGGCCGCATCCTCGATGAGAACGACGTAATGGGGGCACTACAAAGGCATAACCCACCGGCCGCACTGGCGGACTGGCCGATGTTCGGCGGTGACGCCGGACGCTCGGCGGCAGCCCGCGCCGGTATGCCTTTACTCGATCCGACGATCCGCTTCAAACTCGTCGAAACAAAGGAGGTCGCGGATCGACTCGCGCAAGCCGTCACCCTGGCGGAGAATGCCGGCCGCGTTGTCTTACCCGCCGCAACTCCCATCGCCGTCACGATCCAGGATTCGCGGGGAGCGATCCCTGTCGTGGTATTCCGCTCGCATAACAGTATCGAGGCGGTGAATCTGAAGACTCACGCCATCCACTGGAAAGCCCCGGCGGATGGCAGCCTCGAAAGACTGTTGACCGCGAACCAGAGTGCCGTCTTCGTCCAGTCCTGGCTCAACCTCTATGTCACGAATTTGCGCCGGCCCGAGATTCTGCTGGAGAACTCAACCATCGGCACCCTCAGCACGGACGGGCGCCTGGTGTTTGCAGTAGACGATCTCGCCGTCCCGCCCCCGCAGACGGTGCCGGATCCATTTGGCCCACCGCTGCGCGAAAACCTGCCCGCGATGCTCAAGAAGGCCGTCGGCGCGAGTGAGCTGAAGGCGTACAGTCTATCGAGCGGCAAGCTCGCCTGGATCGCGAACAGCGCCGTTGATGCGGAGCTGGCCGACACGTATTTCCTCGGGCCGCCGCTGCCACTCGACGGCAAGCTGTTCGTCCTGGCTGAGAAGAAGCAGGACCTTCGCCTCATCACGCTCGATCCGGCGAAGGGAAAAGTCCTCGCGGTTCAGGTGCTCGGCACTCCGCGCACCGGTCTGCTGAACGATCCCATTCGCCGCACGCAGGCCGCGCATCTCGCCGGGGGCGACGGCGTGCTGGTCTGCCCCACTAACGCCGGAGCGGTCCTCGGCGTCGATCTCCTCTCCGGCACGTTGCGCTGGGTGTATGCCTACGGCGAGCCGAACGCGCCGCCGCCGCTTGCCCCGCGCTTTCCGCGTCCAGGCTTTCCCGTCGTGGCCATGCCCGCGCACGACAAGTGGAAGACGAGCGCCCCCGTGGTGCGCGACGGCAAGGTCGTCTTCGCCGCTCCGGACGGCAACGCGCTCCACTGCCTCGCGGTGCGCGACGGCGCGCTCGTCTGGAAGAGCAACCGCCAGGACGACGATCTTTACTTCGCCGGCGTCGGCGTCGGCAAGGCGCTCATCGTCGGCAAGAAGACCGTCCGCGCCCTGAGCCTCGACACGGGCAAAGCGCTCTGGACCCTGGAGACCGGGCTGCCGTCCGGCCACGGTGCGTTTGGCGCCGACGGCCTCTACTACCTGCCGCTCTCGTCCGCGGCGAAGGACCGGAAGCCCGGCGTCCTCGCTCTCGACGTTGCCAAGGGAACCGTCGTCGCCCTGGCGCGTCCGCGCAACAACATCGCGCCCGGTAATCTCGTGTTCTTCGACGGCCAGGTGCTGTCGCAGACGGCGACGGAGCTGATCGTCTATCCGCAACTGGCACAGAAGATCAAGGAAACCGACGAGGCGCTGAAGGCCAACCCGAACGACCCCGCCGCGCTGACGGAGCGCGGCGTGCTGCGGCTGGAGAAGGGGGACGTGGCCGGCGCCGTCGAAGACCTGCGTGCGGCCCTGGCGAACAAGCCGTCGAAGGAGGTGCTGCCGCGTACTCGTGAGCGGTTGCACGAGGCGCTGACCGAGTACCTGAAACGCGACTTCAAGGCCGCCGAGAAGTATCTGAAGGAGTACGAGGAGCTGCTGAAGCCGGACCGGCCGCCCGAAGAGATGGAGTCCGAGGCCCGGCGGCGCCGCATCACCTATCTCGTCCTGCTCGCCAGGGGCCGCGAGGGGCAGGGCAAGGCGGTGGAAGCGCTGCGGGCGTATCTCGACCTGGCGGGGCTCGGCCGCGGCGCCGACCTGCTGACCGCAGAGGAACCCGATCTGCGCATCGCGCCGGCACTATGGGTACGCGGCCGAGTAGTTGGTCTGAAGGCGACGACCGCTGAGGAACAGACCGCGTTGTCGGCGGAGATCGAAAGCCGGGCGGAATCGGTCCGCGCGGGCAAGCACCTCGACGCCCTACGCGGCTTCACCGATGTCTTCGGCGGCATGCCCATCGGCGGCGAGATGCGCTTGCTCCTCGCACGGCGGCTGATCGACGACAAGCAGTATCTCGAAGCCGATCTGCACTTGCAGCAGCTTCGGGGCGAGAAGGATCGTTTGCTGGCCGGCCGCGCCATCGAACTGTTAGGCCGACTGCACACGCTGCAAGGGACCATGCCCGACGCCGTCCATTATTACCGCCTCCTCGCCGCCGAGTTCGCCGATGTGAAGGTGCGCGATGGCAAGACGGGCAAAGCGTTGTTCGCGGCATTGAGCACCGACAAGCGCTTCCTGCCCTATCTGGAGCCGCAGCCGCGCACCGAGGACCGCAAGTACAAGGCCGCCGTCATCCGCGACAATTTCCCAATCGTCGGGACCAGCGCCGTGCTGCGCCAGGTCGGCGAACGGCTGCCGTTCTTCCGCGATCATGCCGTCGCCCATCGACTCGACCAGAGCGAGCTCCGGTTAGTGTCGTCCGATGGCCGTGAGATCTGGAGTCAGGACGTGACGGCCAGTCTGCTGCCGAACTTCACGAACCAGCTGCCCACGACCAGCGCGTTTCCGATGGCGACGATCGGCCATCTGGTGCTGATCCCGCGCGGACAGTTCATGACCGCCTTCGACCCGCTCGCCAAGCAGGTCCTCTGGGAGAAGAACCTGCATGGCGTGCCGGTCGTCCCCGGCCTGGAACTCCCCCTTACGGCCTCGTCGCTAACCGATCCGCGCGACGGGGCAATGCAGCTCGCCTACCCCAACGAGAACTGGGTGCAGCGCGTGGGCCAGGTGCCGCCGCTGGGCCCGGAGGTGGTCTGCCTGCACACGCGCCAGGGACTGCTGGCCGTTCATCCGCTGACCGGCGAAACGCTCTGGACGCGCGGCGGTTTCGGCGGACATCTGCACGTCTGGGGCGATGATCGGCACGTCTACGTTGTCGAGATGAGCAATGGTGGCATGGCCCTGCAAACGCACGTATTCCGCCTGGCCGACGGCTCGGTGCTGCCTTCGCCCAACTTCGCCGACTCTTACAATCACCGCCTGCACACCATCGGCACCGGCGTCCTGGTTTCCGAAACGACCCCCGACCACGTGGTATTACGTCTCTATGAGCCGTCTGCGGGGAAGGACGTCTGGAAGCGGACCGCCCCGCCCGGCTCGCAGGTGCTGTCGAACGCCGATCCAGAATTGGCCGGCTTCGTCGAACCGGAGGGCAAAGTGGTGATCGTCGTCGCCCGCACCGGCAAGGAAGTGTTACAAAGCACTGTCGATTCCAAGCAATTCGGACAGGCACGGGCGATCCATGCCTGGATGGACGAGCATCGGGTCTATCTCGCCTGCAACGGCCCGACCGACACGACGCAGATTGCCAGCGGGCCGTACAGCAATTTCATGCTCGGCTCGGGGTTGCGCTCCGTCCCGGTCAATGGCGAAGTGATTGCTTTCGATCGCGCCACCGGCAAGCGGCGCTGGCAGATGACGGTCGCCGATCAGTTCCTCCTGCTGGACGACGGCCGCGATCTGCCGGTGCTGCTCTTCGCAAGCCGGGTGGTGAAGAACGTGGGCATAGGAGGGGTGCCGCGCACCGCCCACGTGGCAGGGGTCCAGGTGCTCAGCAAGTCATCCGGCAAACTGTACCTCGACGAACGCGACGCTCCGGCCGGCAACTTGTTTCACACGGTGGCCTTCGAGCGGACGAAGGGGCGGTTTGAGTTGCTGGGGACGATGATGAAAGTGAGTTTGTTTGCCGTGGAGGAGAAACCGTGAGGATGACTTCTCTGCGGCGCTGCGCATTTTTTAGCCCGCCGCGCAGGCAAGGGTTGGGGTTCCGCCCTTGCTTGCGCGGCGGGCTGACAACAACTGCACAGTGCGACGGGGGCCATGTTGTCGCGGTGTCTGCGCGACGTGCTGGAACCGTTCGGGCATAGACAGCGAAAACACGATACCCGGCGATGGAGCCAACTGGGATGCGTGATCCCCGGGTTTCCCACCCTTGGTCCGGGGGCTGCTCAGGAACACGATCTATCGCCTGGGGGACGCTGCCGGATAGAATGGCAGCTGGAATGTCCAGACCCATGCAGTCGCGAGGCCGCAATGACGCCAGCCGATGCCGACGCAGACTTCCATCCGGACGCAACGACAGGGCCAAGGAACATCCGCTACTATTTCTCACCCAAGCATCACGGCAGGAGAGGCACCGACGCGGCGACATGGCTAGAATCGATCACGCGCCCAGAAGAGTTCTCGATCATCGAGGAGGCTGACCTTCAGAATCTCGCGGATAGCGATGGGAACCTGTACGGGGTTTTGCGAGCGGTAAACGGCACTCTGCGTTACCTCGGCATCTGGAATGAGGAGATGGCCGAATTCCCTGTCCAACGTGCAGGTGAACCCTGGCACGGCTACCCGAACTACCCCTGGTGGAAATGGGGCCGCAGAATCGCCGGGGGCAGAAGTGCCGCCCGGAGAAGCTTGTTTTTCACCTGATGTTGCAGGCGGGCGTGATTACCAGGGTTCAGAAGAAACGACTCTTGAAGGGTCAGCACACATGACCACGTCAAATGGAGAAGCCGCCGCCCAGCCGCTTTACGCCGCCCTCAAGCTTCGAGACGATTTTGAGGTTGTGTGGGCAGGGGTGAACCCGCTCTTGGCCGGCTTTTGTTTTGGGTTTGAGGACGGCAGGCTCGTCTTCGTTGATGAGAGCGGGCAAATCGTGTACGGGCCGGAGAAGGGAAGCCAGTCCGGGGAAGCCGTCAACGGAGTCGCAGGGATAGACCGGGCTGATAAGTGGTTGGCAGTCAGTTCGCGAGCCGAGGTCACTTTCTGGGGCTTGCCTCAGAAACCAGAAGACAAGACGAAAGTTGCCTCCTTTCCTCACGGGGCTCATGGTGTGATCGCGACGCCAGCAGGAAGCTTCGTTGCGGCGCTGGGCCGGACGGGGTTCATGATTGTGAAACCGCCTTTTGGCCCGAGGCCACCGGTCACGATCAGTGCAGGGCTGAAGGGGGAGTTGAACTTCTATCGCCTCGTGAGTCTGCGTAGCGACGACAGGAGTGAGCTTCTCGTTTGCGCAGGTCGAAAAGGAGGTATCGGGATCATCCCCTTCGAGTGGGGCCAGAATAAGAATGAGGTGGGCACCATCCGTTACCCAAACATGGATGTAGTCGATGTCTGCTCGCTCGCACCCGGCTCTCTTGCCGTAGGCGCCGTTTCGAGGGACGGAGAAATTGTCCTTGTCAGGGATGTGCTCCAGGATAAGCTGCCTGTCGGAATCAAATTCGAGCAGACCGAGGGCACCGCGTATCGTGTTCTCTGCTCCCAAGGGGATCTGTTCCTGCTGACGAGCAAGGGGCTCCATGTCTTGTCCAAACTGGCAGAGAGGTTTGTTAGAGGAGAGTCGCTGGATAGGATCGCCACGTCAACGCTCACCATTCCGATGGAAGTCGTGGACGCGAACATCGTCAACGACAAGTGGCTCCTCGTACTGACTCCGGATGAAGTGAGGCGATTCGATCTGGATGTACTCCGGCATCAATCGAATAAGACCGCAATAACCGCCCCAAGCCCAATGTGGCAGCCCAGCTTCCTGGCTGGGGCATGGGAAGAGGAACAGATGGAGCAGAAGATGGAGCTGACAACCGTGGGATGAGCACTGACGTGCTGGAATTCTTGGGGCCGAGGGGCCGCTAAAGTAAGAGTGGCCCGACACCACCTGCTCCGCTGCTTTCGCGGCTCGTGTAGTCTCGATGGACGGGACGGGGCTCCGAAGGCCGCGAAAGCATGGCACCCGTAGCGGAGTTACGGTGGAAACTGATATGCCTGGAGGAAAGTGAGGACAGGGGATTATGCCGCAGCGAGAATATTTCTTTACAAGACAACTTTTGTGACCTACGTTTCGGCTGAGGGCAGATCATCGAGGGGATTTACTATGATGGGCATCCTGCAGGATTGGCTCCTGAAAATTGGAATTCTTGCTGTCTGCTTCGCGGTCCTCTGTATATTCGCATTGATACAGGACTGGATCCTCGATTGGCGCGGAAAGCGCGGCAAGGAGAATTCGGGGAGCACGGACACCTGCCGGTCGTTCCACTTTTCAGCAACATGGTAACTCCGAAAACTCCTGCGTCAAGTTCGCGGGCCGACGGGGGCCGCACGCGGCACGAAGGTTAACCTGATCCCTATTATCCCCGGCTTTTGGAGACTTCAAGATGGCTACGAAGCGACATGGCGATGAAAAGCGAACAACCGAAGAGATCGGCGCGGAAATCATCCACGCAATGGACGCCGAATTCCATCACCAGAGCGATCGCATCGTGGCCGTTGTCGGCGGCGCATACCTTGACTCTCTCCTAGACTCTCTATTGAGAGCGGTGTTCATTGATAGCGAGAAAGAGGCAGACGGTCTTCTCCGTCCCGATGCTCCACTTGGCTCTAATGGCTCCCGCTACCAGCTTGCCTACTGCCTTGGCCTGATTAGAATCGACCAGCGAGATGACCTGAAGATCATTGCGAAGATTCGTAACCTGTTCGCTCATGATTTCAAGGCGCTAACATTCGATACTGCTCCTGCCAGGGATCATTGCGGTAAACTGCAACAGCCCAGACTGCTAGCGTCAATGCGAGACAATATCATTCCGGCGCAAACAGCGGAGCAACTGAGAGCATACGTTCAAGAGATTACGACAAGTCCCAGACAGAAATATGAAATGGCCGTTATCTCTCTCTTCGGGAGTTTGCTTAGGCGCGTAAACCTCGTTCGCCGCGTGGATGGCGTTACTTGGTTCTCAGACGATCCAGATCCAGGCTTTCGTGCGCCTTTGGCGTCGACAACGAAGTGAGCCGATAAATCAAAGAGGTCAGGTCTATTTCGAATTTCTCGCGGGACGCGGGTTATTGTGAAAAGTAACCCGGTCCCTATGCTTACTCCCAGCAGCGTCTGAGGCATCGTGTGCGTACTGATTGAACGACTACTATTCTATAATGGAGAATCTAGCATGGGATATTTCAAAGACCTTGCTTGCAACATTGTTGGACAATTCCTCTTGAAGCAACTCGGCCCATTCGGTGAGATCTTGAATGGAGTGGCAACGATTCAGGACATTAATTCGGGGATACGTAATGGCGTGGAGTCATATGAGGACAACAAGAAGATTCGAGAAGTGTATTATCGTGTGAAAAATAGTCGAGAATTATTGCTGTTGTACTCTCGCCTTCAACAGCGCTCAGACGGAAAAGAATTCGTCAATGCTATTGAGTTTGTCATCGGTCGTGACGAAGTGGAACTGGATCTGAAGTCAGAATGGGAGGATCTATACTCCCGGCATGGCAGCGATTGTTTCCTTGGTGGTTGCAACCAAGCTATTGCTTTCTTTACGCATTTGATTCAGCAGCATCCCAACGAGGCTGGCTCGTTTGAATATCGAGCCTTGGCTTACACTCAAAAAGGACAACTGGCATTAGCACTGTCTGATTATTATTCTGCGATGCGTCTATTACCAAATCAGGCGTGGCACTACAATGGATGCGGCTCGATTTTGACCAAAACAGGAGATTATCGTCTCGCGCTAACCTGTTATTCGGAAGCGTTACGAATTGAGCCGCGCAATCATGTTGTGTATAGTAATCGCGGTGTTCTTCACAAATACATGGGACTCTGGGAGGAAGCGATTGCGGACTTCAAAGAAGCAATCCGTATCAATCCACAATACGCTGATGCTTGGCGAAGTCGTGGGCTCGCATACGCAGAATTAGGTATGCACGGGTTGGCAGTCCGCGATCTATCCAAAGTGATCGAACTTGAACCGAACTATACTCACGCACATTATGATCGCGGACGTAGTTATGCGATGATGGGTATGAATGTGCAAGCATTGAAAGACTGGACAGAAACCATTCGACTGGATCCGAACTATGCTGCTGCATACTATGGTCGAGCAATCAGTTATAAGCAGATGGGAATGACAAAAGAGTCAGTTGTTGATTACGCTACGGCAATTCAGCTTGATCCGAGTATGGCACCAGGATGATCGCATAGAATCTGAAAATTGTCGGAACTCTTTGTTTTGGAATTCTATTCGAATCGACAGTTCCCGCTACCCTGTGACCTCTCATCCGCCCACGCTCTTCGCATCCCGTTTTTCCGCCAGAAGCCGATGAATCACCGCGATAATCCCCTGGACCGATGCAGAATCCGCGGGCGCGGCCACGCCAGCGGCTCAGCTGCCGCTCGCAAGTTGCAGTAAACGTGCTTCCTCTTGAATTCCGCGCACAACGGAAACGATGCTCGTCGGCAGGGGAAGAAAAGGTGTCAGGATCAGGAACCTTTTCTCTCATTTTTGGCTGAAAAGGGTGCTGGCACTTGTTCTGTTTCACTCTTGCGCACCATCGTCGCGGCATCCTCTACCACAGCATCGTGACCCGGTTCAGTAACCTTCGGTAGCACAGCCCGGTCTTGCCAGAGTCGCGGGATGACGAAGAGGGGCCTGAAAAACTCGCGGATCGATTCGCGGGCGGCGGCTGCCGTCAGGTCGAGAAGGCGTTTGGTGCTAGCCATGAGGAGCACTCCACAACTTTTTCAGGAAGAGCCAGCCCATCCGCACCATAAAGATTACGTACAACGTCGCATCAATGCCAGCGATGATGTATTTCGTCGCCTGATCTGGGACATCTGCGCGGCGAAACGGATCGACCCGATGTCAGCCGACTGCTTCGACAAGGCGTTCGAACCCGCACAGGAACCGATAGTCGCATTCGACAAGCTGATCTTGGCTCCCATCGGCCGCTGCTATCCGACGACCTCGACCGTCTCAACCTCAGTGGGACACGCGTCGATTGCTTACCACCGAGACGATGCCTAGACTTATTTTCCGCAC
>PLZQ01000171.1:0-5820 GCA_003152225.1 Limisphaerales bacterium
CGCGAAATCTTCACGAACGTCGCCAAGCGCTGGCGGGCGCTGACCCAGGTCCAGCGCGACGCCTGGATCGCCGCCGCCGAGGCCCAAAAGTCCAAGTCCCGGCTCGGCCAGAGCGGTCCGCTGACCGGCAGCCAGCTCTTCGTGAAGGTCAACGCCACCCTCGCGCAGTTCGGCCAGGATGAGGTGGACGCTCCGCCCGCCGTGCCCAGCTTCGCGGGCCTCGCCCCGGTGGGCCTCGTCATCACCAACACGGGCGGCACGATCGCCCTCAAGCTCACCTGCTCCGGTGACCCGGGCGAGAATACCATCGTCCGCGCCAGTGCCCCGCAGAGTGCGGGTCGCCAGGTCTGCAACGACTTGCGCGTCGTGGGCACCTGCCCCGCTGCCGTGGCGGGCGCCGCCGACATCACGGCCCTCTACACGGCCCGGTTTGGCGTGCCCACCGCTGGCGCCAAAGTGTTCGTGCGCGTCAACCAATTCGTGGACGGCTACGAAGACATCGGCACGGAGTTCGTCGGCATCGTGCCGGCAGGCAGTTAGCGCAGTCACCGGCCCCTCCTCCCTTGCGGGGGGAGGGGTTTTCCGAGTGTCCCGGACACGCGGAACCACCCCCTGACAACGACGGTGGTACTGCGTTTGGAAGTGGAAGCCCCGCTAATTCAAGCCCTACATCCGCCCCCCCCACGAGTGGCAAGTGGCTGCAGGTATCATTGTGGGGTCCAGATTGTATGGCATATCAGGGCCTGGTTCTGGTCGGCGTTCACCCCAAATTCCTCGGCTAAGCAGCGCCAGTTTTCAAGCAAGGTGATCGCCAATTCGGGATGATGCCCGCGTAATCCAATGGCGGTTTGCTGCGTCTCTTCGTGGCCGCCCTCCATTCTGAGCGAGTTCACCTATTCTTTGCTGACCGCCAGGATTCTATCTTGCTGGTGACCTCGAGTGCGCAAGGGTTGGCACGTTAAAGGCTAAACCCGCGAGGTGCTGCTGCGAATTGCCGGAATGCAAGGGTTGATGCGCAATTAGTCACAGTCCAGGTCTAATTGATGGAGCACCGCAGCAACGACGGGCAAAAGGGTGTGTATTTAAGAGAAAAGAGTGTCTGGATTTGGAACACGTAACGCGTAACCTATAGCCATGTCGATTGCTTTAAAGCTAGTTGCGGATTCGAAGCAAGGCTTCCATTCTAAGAAGACTTGTAACAAGGAGAAGACGGCCTTCCAGCCCGAGAACGAGCCTGCGCCTGAGGGAAACCAGGGAGCTCTCCAAGGTGGGGTTCCGCGCGGGATCCTGGTGGTGGACGACAACCTCGTCGCGTTGAAGGCCTTTGAAACGAGACTGAAGGCCGACGGGTTTATCGTCACCACAACGCCAAACGCGGCCAGCGTCGCCTCCATCGCCGAAACGGCCAAGGTTGACGTCATCATTCTGGATATCAATTTTCCGGCGGGGGGGCAGATGGAGTGGAGTGGATTCACCGTCATGCAATGGCTCAAGCGGTTTCCGGAACTTGCGAGCATCCCGGTGATCATGGTTACCGGCTCCGACCCGGAGCAACACCGGGAAAAGGCGCTGGCTGCGGGCGCGGTCGCGTTTTTTCAGAAGCCTGTCAAATACTCGGAGCTTCGGGCGGCGATATCGCATGCCCTTGGTTAACAATACCGTTCTATCCGAGCACCATCTCCGGGAGCAGCAAGCTGGGTAATCAGGTCCAGCCGGGTATTTCTAATTGCAATTTCATGCCTGACAACCCGGTTCGCAGCAACGAACCTTCGGGTATGCGCTGCCGGCGATTTCTACGGTGCGTGTCCTCGCAAGGCCACTGGCTTTTACTAGTGGTTGCGCTGGCGGCAGCGGCTTGCTCACGAGCAACGGAGGCGGCTAGGGGATTGGCACGCCAGAACGCCAACAGCTCGCTGACCCTATCGGAGTTGCGTTGTGAGTACCAGCAAGATCCAGTGGGTGTTGACGATCTGCATCCCCAGTTAGGCTGGCAGCTTGAATCGCTCGACCCAGGTATTCGCCAGGTCGCTTATCAGGTCCTGGTCGCCAGGACGCCCGCGTTGCTGGACAGCGACCAGGGGGATCTGTGGGACTCCGGAAAAGTGAAATCGAGCGACTCCGTGCACGTGTTCTACCACGGCTCGGCCCTGAGTTCACGGCTCCGATGCTACTGGAAAGTTCGCGCGTGGGATGAGTCGGGACACAGATCGAATTGGAGCCAGCCGGCCTTCTGGGAGATGGGTTTGCTCCGCCGGGAAGATTGGCAAGGCCAATGGATCGGCAGTGGACCCCCTCATGAACCCCGCCCGGCCTCAGGCTTCTTCAAAAGCACCAATGAACTCTCCGAGGTGAGCCAGCGAGTCACGGTAGATGGGCGCTCAACCCTCTTGAGGAAGACGTTCATGCTCGCAAAGCCGGTGCTGCGGGCACGGCTCTATGTGACGGGGCTTGGTTATTACGAAGCGTTGTGCAACGGCAAGCGCATCGGGGATCGTGTGCTGGCGCCCGCCAAGACCAATTACCGCAAATGGATCCTTTACGACACCTACGACCTGACTGCCCGATTAACCCCAGGCACCAATGCCATTGGCATAATGCTCGGGAACGGTTGGTTCAATCCCTATCCGAAATGGTGGGAGCCCTATCGAATGCAATGGTTCGGCTCCAAACGCGCCCTGGTGCAACTCCACGTCGAATATGCGGACGGCTCGTCAGAAGAGATCGTTTCCGACGGCTCGTGGAAAACGTCTCCGGGTCCGGTCCTCCGTTCCTGCATTTATGATGGAGAGGTCTATGACGCGAGAGAGGAGTTGCCTCGTTGGAATCAGGCGGACGCGAACGATGCGAACTGGATTCCGGCAAACGTCGTGGAGCCGCCCGGCGGCAGGCTGGTGTCGCACCTGATGCCTCCCATCAAGGTTATCGAACACCTCCCAGCGGTTGCAGTGAAGCGCCCGAAGCCTGGGGTTCAGGTCTTTGATTTCGGACAGAACTTCGCCGGGTGGTCCCGCTTATCAGTCAGCGGCCCGCGCGGCACACGCATTCACCTGCGCTACGCTGAAGATGTCCGTGAGGACGGCAGCCTGGATGTGACCAGCAACGAAAAGGCAGAGGCGGCGGACATCTATGTGCTGAAGGGCGAAGGAGTGGAAGTGTATGAACCCAGGTTTACGTTTCATGGGTTCCGTTATGTGGAATTGACTGGATTCCCGGGGGAACCCGGACTGACGAATCTGCTGGGCTGTGTGGTGCACACGGACTGTGCCAATACCGGCTCGTTCGTCTGCGGCAACGAACTGCTGAATCGCATCCATCGCGCCACCGTCTGGTCGCAGCGCAGCAATCTCATGGGCTACCCCATGGATTGCCCGCAACGCGACGAGCGCCTCGGCTGGTTCGGGGACGCGATGGTCTCCATGGAGGAAGCGCAGTTTAATTTCGATATGCCGGTCTTCTACAACCACTGGCTCAACGGCGTGCGCCTCAACCAAAACGGGACGAACGGTGATATTTCGATAGTTTCGCCGCGGCCGTATATCCCCGACGAGCCCGACCCGACCTGGAGCAGCGCCTACCTGGTGATGACCTGGCAGTATTATGTGCACTACGGCGACCGCGAGTTTCTCTCGCAGCAATTCGACGCGATGAAGCGTTACGTGGATTACCTCGGCACCCAAGCGAGCAATCATATCCTGCCGAAATATTGGATTGGGGATTGGGGCACGATCGTGGAGGGCTGGAAGGAAGGAGAGCCCGTTTCCGTGAGCACCGCGTTCTATTACTACGATGCTCGGATTGTGGCGAAAGCGGCTCGGGTTCTGGGCCGGGCTGCGGAAGCAAAAGAATATGACACCCTGGCAAAGCAGATCCGGGCCTCCTTCAACCGCACGTTCTTTGACCCGCACAAGAAGGAATACGAGCAGGGAACGCAGTTCAGCAACGCATTTCCTTTGTTCCTGGGTTTAGTCGATCCGGCGGATGAACCGGCACTCCTCGAAAATATTCTCCATGATCTTGAGCGGAGGCAGTGGCATTTCAACGTGGGCGTGCTCGGCGCCAAGTATTTGATCGAGGCCCTCACGGACCACGGTCAATCGGCGGCGGCTTATACGCTCGCCACCCAGACCGGTTACCCCAGTTGGGCGCACCTGTTGGAAGGAGGCCGGACAACCTTGTCAGAATTCTGGGACCTGCATGGCTCTCACAATCATGTCATGCTGGGGAGCATCGACGGGTGGCTCTACCGGAATCTGGCCGGCATCCAAACCGATGAGCAACACCCCGGGTTTGAACATTTCTTCATCAAGCCGTTTGTCCCGCAGTCGCTCTCTTTTGTGAAAGCGAAGATCCAGACGGTCCGCGGCCCGATTGCCGTGAGCTGGGTGAACACCAACGGGATCTTCGAGTTGAACGTTTCCGTTCCCGCGAACAGTAGCGCCACTATCCACGTGCCCGCCAAATCACGGAAGAGTGTCTTGAGCAAACCCGCACTGCGGTCGGAACGGTTCGAGAACGGAGCGGCAGTCTATAACGTGGGCTCGGGCGCGAATCTATTCCGGGTGCTCGCCGAGTAAAGAGAATTGCTTGTTGGGCGGCGGTTTGTACGACTCCTGATAACGCGCATAGAGACCGGCAAGGTGCGTTAGAAGTCCGCTAGTGAAATACAGCGATCGGCTGTGAGGCTGGAGCGGTTTTGGAGGCGAAAAGTCATTAGCGNNTGGTACCAGGGCAGTGCCAGTGCAGGGCGGGGTCGAGGGGAGTGCAAACGGCCTTTAGCATCATTGCAAATGCTTATATTGCGTCGATGTTCAGCGCGGGGCTTCGCACTGAGGCTCGTTGGCGGTAGCCGAGTCCGTCCCGGAATATGCAACCCACAGCCGGCCCAAGCGCAAAGACAGGGAACCAGCGCAATGAACCGGGACACGACTAACGATTGATGCGTGGCTACTGCTGGACTTCCGTTGGCTTCGGCCGATAGAGCACAACCACGTTGCCGACCCGGGTGACTAAGTGACTGCCGCTCTTTTCGGCGAGCTGTGGCGCGAGTTCTTTCTTCTGCTCCTTGAACTCGTCGAACTTCACTTTGACGAGTTCGTGATGTTTCAGCAGCTCATCCAGGGCGGCGAGGAACTGCGGACTGAGACCCTCCTTCCCGACCTTTAGCATGGCCTTGAGCCGTTGAGCTTGGGCCTTGAGGGCGCGGGTCTGGGCGTTAGTGAGCGAAAGCATGCTCGCACATTACGCAAATCTGGTCCCGAGGCGACGAAAAAGGTGAACGGAACATGCATCTAACGGCACGCCGCAAACTGGCAGCGGGGCTCACGGCTTCGCCTGGGCCGGTGCCGCCTGCCGGTGTGGCAGCGCGATATTAATATCCGATCGCCACGGGTGTTCCTGGCCGTCGATGACGAGCACGCGCGGGAGCAACTCGATCTCGTGACCGAAGATCTGGAACGTGACCGTGCCTGGCAGGAAAGTCGTATCCATGAAGACACACTGGCCGAAAGGCACCTCGTAGGGAACCGGCTTTGGCTGGGCGAAAAGGAGAGTGGCCGTCAGTGATGAGGAATGAGTGACTGGCGAGTTCAATGGTTCGAGGCGGGAAGCAAGCGGGCCAGCGGCGTTGGTGACGGAGAGGATTTCTCTGGGGAAACTTATCTGCACGTTGGTGATGGCAAGCTTGGGCTGAGCAATGATAATGGCCGGATCGCCGGCAGTGCTGTGAGAGAAAGTCACCTGCCACGGTCCTTTGCGAGTGCGCCGATGCTCGATGGTTTGGTAGAAGAAGATGTAGCCAACCAACGCCAGCAGGAACGCCAG
>PLZQ01000171.1:5829-35358 GCA_003152225.1 Limisphaerales bacterium
AATAGCTATTGCGCTCAAAACTAACTTTGATATATTCCTCGCTCCGTTTGACCCCGTTGGTCACCGGACAGCATAACCTGCGGGACCGATAACTGACCGCCCTTCCGGGGGCAGGATTAATGGCTCCGCTCTCCAAGTAGCTGACTTGGGAAACGTTGTTGATTTATGCCAGTACAGACATTAAGACCGTTGACGCCCTCATCGCGCTATATCGCGTATGCGGATTTCAGCGACATTACGAAGACCAAGCCCGAGAAAAGCCTGGTCGAGACGCGCAAGCGTACCGGCGGGCGTAATGTATATGGCCGGATAACGGCACGGGGTATCGGCGGGGGTCACAAGCAGAAGATCCGCCTTATCGATTTCAAGCGGAGCAAGCACGGGGTTGAGGCCACGGTGACGGCCATTGAGTATGATCCGCGCCGCACTGCCCGCCTGGCCTTGCTGGAATACAAGGACGGGGAGAAAACCTACATCATTGCTCCGGGCGGCCTCCAGGTGGGCGCGAAGCTCATGAGTGGTCCGACAGCTCCGCCTGACTTGGGCAACTGCTTGCCGCTGCGGACAGTCCCGGTCGGCCTGCCGATTTGCAACATCGAGATCTTTCCCGGGCGGGGAGCACAGATGGTGCGCACCGCGGGCGGGTCGGCAACGCTGATGTCGCGCGACGAAGGGTATGCGCAGATTCGGCTGCCCTCGGGGGAGATCCGGCGGGTGAGCGAAGATTGCTACGCTACAATTGGCCAGGTCAGCAACGCCACGCATGAAAATGTGGTGCTCGGCAAAGCGGGACGTTCTCGCCACTTAGGCATTCGGCCAATCAACCGCGGTGTGTCGCGCAACCCGGTGGACCATCCGAACGGCGGCGGTGCCGGCAAGTCGAAGTCAGGTGGCGGCTGGCAGCAGCTCACCTCACCATGGGGTTTGCTGGCCAAAGGCTACCGGACCCGCAAGAAGAAGAAATATTCGAGCCGGTTTATTGTGATCCGGCGCGATGGCCGGCCGATGAAGAACAAGTAATTTTGACGTTATATGGGACGCTCAATCAAAAAAGGCCCGTTCATAGACGGGCATTTGCTGGAAAAGATTACGAAGGCGAAAGAGACTAAGTCCAAGTCGCCAATTAAGACTTGGTCNNGCGCATACTGCGAAGGCCGAAGCGAAGTAACGATATGCAAGTCCACGCCATTACCAAGAACGTGCGCATGTCGGCGCAGAAGATGCGCGAAGTGGTGCGCCAGATCCAGGGATTGCCAGCGGCGCACGCCCAGGCTGTCCTCGCTGTCGTGCCGCGCAAGGGCGCCCGGTTCGTCGCCAAGACGCTGAGATCGGCCATCGCCAACGCGGAGGACCTCAAAGAGCATAAGAAGGAATATAGTGGGATGAAGACCGATCGGCTGGTGGTCAAGGAAGCATTGGCCCAGACCGCGTCCACGCTGCGGCGGTTCACGCCCAAGGCACGCGGGTCGGCCGGCCCGATCTTGAAGCGGAACTGCCATATTAAGATTGTACTCTCAGACGAATAACGTATGGGCCAGAAAACAAATCCAATCGGTTTGCGCATCGCGGTTAACCACGATTGGCGCTCTAAGTGGTACGCCGGCAAGAAGGAATTCGGCAAGCTCCTGACCGAAGACCGCAAGATTCGCGGCCTGTTGAAGAAGAAGCTCGAATCCGCCTCGGTGCCCCAGATCCTGATTGAGCGGGCCGCCAGCCGCTGCCGCATCACCATCCTCACGGCGCGTCCGGGGATTGTGATTGGCCGCAAAGGCGCGGAGATCGACAAGCTGAAGGAAGAGTTGAGCCTGATGACGGGCAAAGAGATTTACGTGGACATCGTCGAGGTTAAGACGCCGGAAATCGACGCGCAGCTTGTGGCGGAGAACGTCGCTCTGCAACTGGAGCGCCGGGTTTCGTTCCGCCGAGCCATGAAGAAGGCGCTGCAGACGGCCAAAGACTTTGGCGCGGAAGGAATCAAGATTCGTTGCGCCGGACGCTTGGGCGGCGCGGAACTGGCACGCGTAGAGCAGTACCATTGGGGCCGGGTGCCGCTGCACACCTTGCGCGCGAACATCGATTACGGGTTTGCCGAGGCCAATACGGTGTATGGCAAGCTGGGGATTAAGTGCTGGATTTGCAAGGGCGACACCAAGGTGGAGAAGCCCCAACTACAGCCGCAGCCGGCAGCGGCCACGAATTAAAGCTTGAATAGAAGGAATCTGTTATGCCGTTGATGCCTGAGAGAGTGAAGTACCGGAAGATGCACCGGGGGAACCGGGCCGGTTTGGCAACGCGGGGCCACACGGTCTCTTTCGGAGAGTATGGATTGATGGCGCTGCAGCGCTGCTGGCTGGACACGAAGCAGATCGAGGCCGCCCGCGTGGCGATCGCTCGTAATATGAAGCGCCACGGCAAGATGTGGATCCGCATTTTCCCTCAAAAGTCCTTCACCAAGAAGCCGCTGGAAACGCGCATGGGCAAGGGCAAGGGGCCGCTGGAGTCCTGGGTCGCGGTGATCCGTCCGGCGAACGTGCTGTTCGAGGTGGACGGGGTGACGGAAGCGGTGGCGCGGGAGTCGCTGCGCCTGGCGGCAACAAAACTGCCGATCAAGACGAAATTCATCTCCCGGCATCGGATGGGTTAATTAGAGAGAACCGGAGATTTTGGCTATGAAGAAGACGCAACGGAAAGAAATACAGGAAAAGACGCTGGCCGAGCTGCTGGCCGACGGACGGAACTGGCGGCAAGAGATTTTCAACTTGCGTTTGCAGCAGGCCAGTGCCCAGCTCGAAAAGCCGGCCCGTCTGCGCACGTTGCGGCGCGACATTGCCCGGATCGAGACGCGTATCTCCCAACTGCGCCGCAAGGCGGCATAGACTTTTTGTATGGCTGACACCACCACCACCACTTCAGAAGCCGCCCGCGCTAAGCGCAAAGAACGCGTGGGCGAAGTAATCTCCAACAAGATGGCGAAGACCATCATTGTGCAGGTCGAGCGGCGCTTTCCGCATCCGAAGTTTAAGAAGGTCGTCACCGGCTACAAGAAATTGTATGCCCACGACGAAAAGAGCGAAGCCAAGGTGGGCGACCGTGTGCGCCTGGAAGAAACCCGTCCGCTCTCCAAGACCAAGCACTGGCGCTTGATTGAAATCGTAGAGCGCGGCACCGGTGTGACTCCGGTGGCTGTCTGATTGACGCGCAACCAATCGCCAGTCACCATCATTTGATTTATGTTACAGATACGTTCCATCTTAGACGTGGCGGATAACACCGGCGCCAAACGGGCTGCGGCGATCGGAGTGCTTGGCCGCAACCAGTATTACGCTCACGTGGGGGACATCATCAAGGCCCACATCAAAGAAGCGTCACCCGATGGCACCGTCAAAAAAGGGGAAGTGGTGGATGCGGTGGTGGTGCGCACCCGCCAGGTGATTCGGCGCAATGATGGGTCGTATTTGCGTTTTGACAGCAACGCGATTGTCATTATCGACAAAGAGCTAAACCCGCGCGGCACGCGCATTTTTGGCCCGGTAGCACGCGAACTCCGGGACAAGAAGTTTATGAAGATTGTCTCGCTTGCGCCGGAAGTCATCTAATTCAGTCATCACCAGTTATGCGCACATTTCATGTAAAGAAAGGCGACGAAGCGGTCGTGATCGCGGGGGCGGACAAAGGCAAGCGCGGCCGGATCATCGCCGTGGTCGGTAAGAAGCAACGCGTCATTATCGAAGGCGTGCACATGATCAAGAAGCATATGCGCAAGAGCCAACAATACCCACAAGGCCAGATTGTGGAGCGCGAGGGTTCGATCCATATTTCCAACGTCATGAAGGCTGAGAAGCACGATGCACGGGCCGCCCGGCATGGAGCGCCCGCCCCGGCGCAAGCCTGACGCGAATTTCGAAATCCGAAGTTAAATGAAAGCCAGACTTTACGAACGATACGTCAAAGAAGTGGTGCCCGTGCTAAAGGAAAAGCGCAAGTACACCAATGTCCATGCGGTGCCGCGAATGGAGAAAATCGTGGTTAACATGGGCGTAAGCGCCTCCTTGGAGAAGAGCGCGGTGGACGACGCGGCCAAAGACCTGGCACTGATCACCGGCCGCAAGGCGGCGATCAGCAAGTCGCGGCACAACATCGCCAACTTCAAGCTTCGGGAGGGCTTGCCGATTGGCTGCCGCGTGACGTTGCGCCGCGATGCGATGTATGAGTTCTTCGATCGGCTGATCGCGACGGCGCTGCCGCGCATTCGTGATTTTCGCGGGCTCTCGCCCCGCTCTTTTGACGGGCGCGGGAACTACTCGCTAGGGGTAGGGGACCAGACCATTTTCCCTGAGATTGAACTGGATAAGATCAAACGTCAGCAGGGGATGGACATCACGATTGTGACCAGCGCACGGACCAACGAAGAGGCATTCGATTTATTGAAGCTGATGGGCATGCCTTTCGCCGAGGCCAAACAGACCGAGGCTAAGCGAGCGAAAGCGACTGAGATTGAGCAAAAGGAAGGCAAAGCAGAGTAATTTATTATGGCTAAGAGAGCATGGATTGAACGCAACAAGAAGAAGGCCGAGACGGTCAAGAAGTACGCTGCCATCCGGGCCGAGTTGAAGGCTAAGCGCGACTATGCCGGTTTGGCCAAACTCCCGCGCAATGCGGGCCCGACGCGGTTGGTCAACCGCTGCTCGATGAGCGGCCGCCGCCACGGTTATTTGCGCAAGTTCGGTTGCTCACGCATGACGTTTCGCGAGGGCGCTCTCAACGGCTTGATCCCTGGCGTGACCAAAGCCAGTTGGTAAATCTATGAACGATCCGATTTCTGACCTACTGACTCGAATTCGCAACGCCAATCGTGCGCTATTGCCAGCTCTCGAATTGCCGCATTCCAAGATCAAGGAGAGCATCGTGGGCATCCTTAAGCGCGAAGGTTACATTACCGATTTCACTGTGGAGGGGAAGCTGCCCAGGACCATCAAAGTGAAATTGAAATACCAGGGCAAGAAGAGCATTATCGAGGGGCTGAGGCGGGTGAGTACGCCGGGCTTGCGCCGCTACGTCGGCGCCACCGAAATCCCGCGCGTACGCGGCGGTTTAGGAGTGGCCGTTCTCTCGACCTCCGAGGGCCTGATGACCGACGTGCAGGCGCGTAGAAAGAGGATCGGCGGCGAATTGATTTGTTACGTGTGGTGAGAAGATGAAACGGAGTAGTGGAGCTTTGACTTGCAGGAGTGGCGCTGGTTGGCAGCGTTGCCTCGGCCCATCGCTCCTTCGCTCCTTCGCAATTTGAATATATGTCACGAATTGGAAAGCAACCGATCGCCATCCCTCCCAAGGTGAAAGTGGAAGTCAAAGGCCAGAAGGTTTTCGTTGAAGGCCCCAAGGGCAAGCTTGACTGGGAACTGCCAAACCGCACCAGCCTGAAAGTTGAAAATGGCAAGGTCGTCGTCAGCCGCGAGGGCGATGACGCGCGCGCCAAGGCGCTGCACGGTCTCAGCCGCGCCCTGGTCAACAATATGGTTCGCGGCGTGAGCGAAGGTTTCGTCAAGAAACTCGAGATCCAAGGCGTCGGTTTCAAGGCCGCCGTCGCGGGTAATAACGTAAATATGAGTTTGGGCTATTCCCACCCCATTGTGTATCCGATTCCGGCTCAGGTCAAAGTGACGGTTGAAGAGAACACGAAGATCACTATCGAAGGGCCGGATCGGCAGTCGGTGGGCCAGGTGGCAGCGGAGTTGCGCAGCTTCTATCCGCCCGAACCTTACAAGGGCAAGGGCGTACGTTACTCGGATGAACGCGTGATCCGCAAGGAAGGCAAGACAGTGCAGTAATGTCGGACGCGCGAAACGTGAAACTTGAGAGAAAGGTACTTGATATTCTATAGCTCACGGCCAAATCCGTGAACCATCCAGATGAGAACTGAACAGAAACAGAAACTGGCCTTGCGGCGCCGCTGGCGGATTCGCCAGAAGGTCAGCGGCACGAAAGACCGTCCGCGGATGAGCGTTTGCTTCACAAACAAGAACATCCACATCCAATTTATTGATGACGTGGCTGGCGTAACGCTGGCGGCGGCGTCAACAACGAGCAAGGCGACGCCGGACCGGGATAAGCTGGCCGCCAATGCCGTGAGCGCCAAGGTCCTTGGCAGTCTGGCGGCACAAGCCGCCCTGGGCAAGGGAATCAAACAGGTGATTTTTGACCGCGGCGGTGCGCGTTATCATGGCAAGGTGAAAGCCCTGGCTGATGCAGCGCGCGAAGCGGGTCTGCAATTCTAACGTATAATGGAAACCAATACTGTGGCCGAACCAACCAAAGTAGAGAGCGGTGAACACCGCCCTGCACGCGGACCAAGTCGTGGGCGGCGAAGCCGGCCGGAGCCCGAGCCCACTTATGATGCGCAGTCCGGGCAAGAGCTCAGCGAAAAGGTCGTGTTCATCAATCGTTCCGCCAAAGTCGTCAAAGGCGGGCGCCGCTTCAATTTCAGCGCGTTGATCGTCGTGGGAGACAAGCACGGCCGTGTGGGAGTCGGTCTGGGTAAAGCCGGCGAAGTCGCGGATGCGATTCGCAAGGGCGGAGAAATGGCCCGTTCGCAAATGGTCGGGGTGTCGCTGAAAGATGCCACTATTCCGCATGAGGTGTTTTCGCATTATTGCGGAGCAAAAGTCCTCTTGCGACCGGCTTCGCCGGGCACGGGTATTATTGCGGGCAAGACAGTGCGTTCTGTTCTTGAATCGGCAGGCGTCAAAGACGTCCTGACAAAGTCCCTTGGTTCCAAGAACGCCGCGAATGTGGTCAAAGCCACATTGCAGGCGCTGATGAGCCTGCGTCTGCGCGAAGACATTTATCTCGGCCGGGGTTTGGAAATCAAGAAGGCGCAAGCTCCGAACGCTCCAGGAGAGGCATCGCCGACGCCACCAGTTTCGACCACGCCTCCACCAACGACTTAGCATTTTATGCGATTACATGACCTCAAACCTCGTCCCGGCGCCCGGCATCGTCGTAAACGATTAGGCCAGGGCGAAGCCAGCGGCCACGGCAAAACCAGCGGGCGCGGCGGCAAGGGCCAGACGGCCCGGTCGGGGAGTTCGATTCGTATCGGTTTCGAAGGCGGCCAGATGCCCCTGATTCGGCGTATTCCCAAGCGCGGGTTCAACAATGCGCGACATACCACGCGCTACCTGCCGGTGAACCTCGAGGCGCTCAATCGTTTCGAGGATGGCGCGCGGGTGGACGAAGCGGCCTTGCAAGGCGCGGGGTTGGCTAACGGCCGTGGGGCAGGCATCAAGATCCTTGGGGCAGGGGAACTGACCCGGAAGCTCACGGTGAGCGCTCACGCCTTTAGCGCATCGGCTAAAGCCAAGATTGAAGCCAAAGGCGGGAAATGCGAACTAATCATCCCGAAGAGCCCGCAGCCAGCAAAAGCTGAGACTTCCAAGTCTTGAGATTTTCATGCGCTCGAAAGCAACTTCTCGGTTAACCGTTCGGATTTCAGACTTCGGAATCTAATACCGCTATGCTTTCTGCCATCTACAACACCTTCTGCAATTGCTTCAAGATTCCGGAGCTCAAGTCCCGGATTCTGTTCACCCTGATGGTGCTGGCCATCTGCCGCCTGGAGGCAGTCGTGCGCATCCCGGGGTTGGATGGCACCGTGTTATCGAACTACTTCGCCAGCCAGGCCGGCTCTGCAGCGGGCGGCGGGATGCTTGGGATGTACAGTCTCTTCACCGGCGGCGCTCTGGAGCATTGCGCGGTGGGCGCCTTGGGTATCATGCCCTATATCAGCGCGACCATTATCATTCAGCTGCTGACAGCGGTGATTCCCACCTTGAGCAAACTGGCTCGCGAAGAGGGTGGCCGCACGAAGATCATTCAATATGGTCGTTACCTTACTGTGCTTCTCTGCCTGGGGCAGGGGATGGTGATGGCGATTGGCTGGGAAAACCCGGAGAAGCTTTTTCCGCAGTGGAACCCGGCGGAGCGGCTGGTGCTTTATTCCGATGCGCATCTATGGTTCTACCGTCTCCAAACGCTGATGATGCTAACTACGGGGACGATGCTGCTCATGTGGCTTGGCGAGCAGATCACCGAGCGTGGCATTGGCAATGGCGTTTCGCTGGTCATCACCATCGGCATCCTGGCGCGCCTGCCGCAGGCAGCGGTGGCTCTCAAGGACATGTTCTTCCCCGATGGTGGGATTGAGGCCAAGTTCAACTTTGGGCATGCCATCGCGTTGGTGCTTTTGCTGGCTGGCGTAATTGCCGGGGTGATTGCCATCACCCAGGCGCAGCGGAAGGTCCCTGTTCAATACGCACAGCGGGCAGTAGGTCGCAAAGTCTATTCAGGCGGCACCTCGTTTATGCCGCTGCGAGTCAACTACTCAGGCGTCATGCCAATCATTTTTGCGCAGGCGATTTTGATGTTCCCGCAGAAGATCTTTCTGTTCCTTGGTCAAAGCTTTAACGTGAAATTCTTCGGCGAGATCGCGCGCGCGCTGGGCGAAGGGGCGATTCTCTATATGGCGCTATATGGGTTGATGATCCTCTTCTTTTCGTATTTCTGGGTGGCGACCCAGTTCAACGAATTGCAGATCGCGGATGATTTAAAGAAGAACGGCGGCTACATTCCTGGGGTGCGTCCTGGGCAAGCGACGAGCGATTACCTGCACAACGCTATGAGCCGGATTACATTGGCAGGCGCGATCTTCCTGACCGTGATAGCCCTGATTCCGATCTGGCTGTATCGGGAATTGCAGATTCCGTATCCCGTGGCAACTTTCTTCGGCGGCACGAGCATGCTGATCCTCGTCGGGGTGCTGCTAGATACGATGCGGCAGATGGAAACACATCTTCTGATGCGTCATTATGACGGTTTCCTGAAGAAGGGGCGGCTCCGAGGCCGGTTCTGATGATCATTTTGAAGAATGAGCGGGACTTGGAAGCGATGCGGCCAGCTTGCGCAGTGGCCGGCACTGTGCTTGAAGAAGTTGCCGCCTTTGTTCAGCCTGGGCTGACAACGAAGGATGTGGACGATTTTGCGGCCTCACGGATCAAGCATTACAACGCGAAGAGCGCGTTTTTGGGTTATCGCAAGTATCCGTGTCAGATATGCATTTCGGTGAATGACCAGGTGGTGCATGGCTTGGCGGGTCAACGAACGATGCGGTTCGGGGACATCGTTAGTTTGGATGTCGGGGTCATCTACAACGGATTTGTTGGGGATACGGCGCGGACGGTGGCGGTGGGCGGTTGCGATGTGCTGGCCCAAAGGCTCATGGATGTAACGGAGAAAGCCTTGCACGAGGGCATCGCTCAGGCGGTAGGGGGCAAGCGGGTAGGTGATATATCGCGTGCGGTGCAGGATCATGTGGAAAGCAACGGTTTCACCGTTGTCCGGGAGTTTGTTGGCCATGGGGTGGGGCGGTCGATGCACGAAGAACCCCAGGTGCCAAACTTCGTGGACGGAAAGTCTTCGCCCAAATTGCGGCCCGGCATGACCTTGGCAATTGAGCCAATGGTGAACGCCGGCTCGTCGGCCGTAAAAATATTGAATGATGGCTGGACAGTGGTCACCCAGGATGGTTCACTATCTGCTCATTTTGAGCATACGGTGCTGATCACCGAGGCTGAACCGGAGATTTTGACGTGGCCCGAGAAGGTGCCATCGAGATTGAAGGTGCCATAGTTGAAGTTCTGCCGAATCGGACGTATCGAGTGGAACTGGCAAATGGGCATCGGTTGCTGGCTTATATGACCGGCAAAGCGCGGTTGAGCTTTGCCCGCTTGGCTGCCGGGGATAAAGTTCGGTTGGAAATGTCGCCCTACGACTTGTCGGAAGGACGTATCATTGTGGAAACGCAAATAATTTAAGTATGAAAGTGCGCGCATCTGTTAAGAAGCTTTGCGAGAATTGCAAGATCATTCGCCGCAAAGGTATCATCCGTGTGATCTGTACCAACCCTCGCCACAAGCAGCGGCAGGGCTGATCCTCACCTATTTAATCTATTCAACGAATATATGGCTCGTATCATTGGGGTTGAAGTTCCGCCCAACAAGCGCATCGATATTGCGCTACGCTACATTTACGGCATTGGTCCCAGCAACGCGACTGTCATCCTGGCCAAAGCGAATATCGATCCCAGCGTTCGCGCCAAAGATTTGACTGAGCAGCAGCTCTCGCAGATTGTGCATGCTATTCAAGATGGAAAGTATGTCATCGAAGGCGATCTGCGCCGCGAGATTGGTATGAACCTCAAGCGGTTGCAGGGCATCAAGTGCTATCGGGGCATCCGCCACTTACGCGGGCTGCCGGTCCGTGGCCAGCGCACCCAGACCAACGCGCGCACCCGCAAAGGGCCGCGCAAGACCGTCGGGGTTGTTCGCAGTCCAACTGCCAAGACTGGCATCCACTGATTTAGCAGCAATTATCACCCGCCAATCCCCAACCGATTTACTAGCCCATGGCTGACGAAACTAAAAAGAAACCCGCTCCTAAGAAGGACGGCAAAACCGCGGCAAAGCCGGAAGCTGCCGCCGCCGAATCTCACGAAAAGCCTGTCACCAAATCTGGTGGTGACGTGCCCCCTGCCAAAGCGCAGAAAAAGGGGACTGCGCCGGCTGTCGAAGCGCCCAAGCCTGCTGAAGGGGCGGCGCCGGTGGCTGCCGTCGCGGCTCCTACCGCGGCTGAGTTGCTTGCGGACGATCTTGCCGGCAAGAAGATCGTCAAGGCGAAGGGTGCCAAGAACATCGTCAGCGGCGTCGCTAACATCCTGGCCACTTTCAACAACACGCTGGTCAGCATCACAGACATGCAGGGACATGTTATCGGGTGGTCGAGTGCTGGACGGGTTGGATTTAAAGGGTCGCGCAAGAGCACCGCATACGCGGCACAACAGGTTGCGCAGGATGCTGCTCGGCAGGCGATGTCGCACGGCATGCGCGAAATAGAGGTGCGCGTCAAGGGCCCTGGTTCCGGACGGGAGTCCGCCATCCGCGCCTTTCAGGCGATCGGGCTGGAAATCACGACGATTAAAGACGTGACCCCGGTGCCACATAATGGCTGCCGCCCGCGTAAGAAACGCCGCGTCTAATCATCAACCGACAACGATCAACTACTCACTTTAGAAAATGGCTCGTTATACTGGTCCCCGCGTTCGCATCAGCCGCCGTTTTGGCGTTCCCATCTTTGGCCCGTCGAAATACCTCGAACGGCGCAATTACGGCCCGGGTGTGCATGGCCCGAAATCGCGCCGCAAACACACCGATTACGGTCTGGGTCTGATTGAGAAACAGAAGCTTCGCTATTATTACGGATTGCTTGAGCGGCAGTTCCGGGGCGTTTACGAACGCGCTCTCAGGCGCCGTGGTGTGACCGGCGAGCACATGCTTCAAATCCTGGAAACCCGGCTGGATAATGTTGCTTATCATCTGGGTTTCGCCAATACGCGTGCGGCTGCCCGGCAGTTGGTGGCCCATGGCCACGTCAAGGTTAACGGCCGCAAGGTCAATATTCCTTCGTATGGTCTTAAGGTTAACGACACGATTGAGATCAAAAACTCCAATGCCGCGCGGCAGTTAGCTACTAAGAACCTGGAAAGCGCGGGTAGCCGAGCTGTGCCGGACTGGCTGTCGCTGAACAAAGAAGCCCTCAAGGGCGTCGTCATGCGCATTCCCACGCGCGACGAGATCCAGCCAATTGCCAACGAGCAGGCTGTTGTAGAATTTTATTCCCGCTAAACCAATGAAACCGGATTGTTGGACCACGGCATCGCGGACAGGGCGCTTGGCGCCCCATCCGTTGATTCGCCATCCCAGCAAGCCATAGCAATTATATGGGCCTCTCCAGCCGGCGGGAATACTGGCCGGAGGGGTCAGATTAAAATTGTTGAAAGGAACATATGCCAGTACGTCTAGGACGTTTCGAAATGCCCAAGCGGTTGACGAAAGAAGACTCAACCGCCACCGATACCTACGCCAAGTTCGTCGCCGAACCGTTTGAAACCGGTTACGGCTACACTATCGGCAATTCGCTTCGCCGTGTGCTGCTTTCCTCCCTGGAAGGCGCGGCCGTCTGCTCCATCAAGGTTGACGGGGCGATGCATGAATTTACCACCATTGACGGGGTGGTCGAGGATGTCACGGACATTATCTTGAATCTCAAGAAGGTCCTGTTCAAGGCGCACTCGCGCGATACGCAGACCCTCCTGCTTTCCGCCAATAAAGAGGGCGAAGTCACCGCCGCCGACATCCAGCTCAACCAGAACGTTGAGTTGGTCAACCCGACCCAGCACATCTGCACGCTGGACAAAAAGAAGAAGTTTGAGATGGAGCTCGAGGTCAAGGTTGGCCGCGGCTTCCTGCCGGGTGACGAGAACAAGAAGCCGAATCAGCCGATCGGCGTCGTTGCCATCGACTCCCTTTTCTCGCCGGTGACCCGTGTCCGTTACGCCGTCGAAAGCGCCCGCGTTGGCCAGCGCACCGATTACGACCGTCTCGTTCTGGAGATTTGGACCGACGGCCGTATCTCGCCTGATGATGCCCTGACCCAATCCTCCGCCATTCTGCAGCACCATCTCGATGTGTTTGTCGGCTATGACAAGAACGCCGTCGAGTTCGAGGAAGTCGTGGACAAGCAGGACGAAGAGAAGACCAAGCTCAAGAAACTGCTCAACATGAGCGTCAACGAGATCGAGCTTAGCGTCCGCGCGGCCAATTGCCTGAACAATGCGAATATCACCACTGTCGGCCAACTTGCAATGAAGAGCGAGCAGGAGATGCTCAAGTATCGCAACTTCGGCAANNAAGTCGCTCAACGAAATCAAAGAGAAGCTAGCCGGGCTTGGCTTGACGCTGGGCATGACCTTCGAGGCGGAACTGCTGGAAGCCACGAAAGAAGCGACTCCGGCGGCACCGGCCGCCCATTAGTAGAACAGTATTGGGGTTGAGGGGGCGGCCGCGGCTTGCCCCGGAAGCCCAAACACGGATTAACAGTCACAATTTATGCGACACCTTAAGCGAACTGCCAAGTTGGGCCGCACCGGCACACACCGGAACGCGATGCTCGCCAACATGGTTTGCAGCCTAATCAAACACAAACGCATCATCACCTCCCTGGCCAAGGCCAAAGCCGCCCGGTCCGTGGCGGAGAAGATGGTCACGCTGGGCAAGAGCGGCACTCTCCACGACCGCCGCCTGGCTGCCGCGCGCCTGCACCAGGAGGATATGGTCAAAATACTCTTTGATGAGATCGCGCCCGCGCAAAAGGAGCGCCGGGGCGGCTACACCCGCATCATCCGGATGAATCAGCGCCAGGGCGACGCTTCTCAAAAGGCCATCCTTGAATGGGTGGACCTTGGCACGATCGCCGAGACTGCGGTGGAAGCGAAGCCCGCTACAGAAACTAAGCCTGCCGAGACCAAGGAAGCCAAAGCCGAGGCCAGCAAGTAGCCGGACTCGATACTTCTCTTTTAAAGCCCGTCCCCATTGGGGACGGGCTTTTGCTTTTCGTCCGGAGAGCGACCCTCAATCTTCCGGCAAGGGCTGCCCCTTGGTTTCCGGAGCCCAAATCAGCGCCAGGATGCCGACGAGGTAGATCGAGGACATTATGACGCCGACCGTGCGGAAGGGCATTAGCGTGCTCAGCCAGCCGAGCATGAATGGGAAGGGCGCCGCCAAGTAGCGGACGGTATTGTAACAGAAACCGACGCCGGTGCCGCGCAAGCGCGTGGGGAAGATTTCCGGGAAGTAGATGGAATAGCCGGCAAAACACGACAACGTGGCAAATCCCATTAGCGGCAGCATCCAGAGCACGTCGGTCGCTGTTTTCAGCGAATAGAACACAAACGACACCGAGCAGAGGCAGAGGACGAATGACCCGAGGAAAGCGGTGCGCCGGTTGAAATACGCGGCGGCGAAGGTGAAGGCGAACATCCCCAACAGCGACCCCACGTCCTGCAACAGCGTGCCCCGGCTACGCGTCTTGTCGATAGTCTTCTGCAGCTCGCGGATGGTGCCCGGGAAGAGTTGCTCCACCAGTTGCCGGTTGAGCGAAATGATGTTCTGGCGTTCACCGTTCTTCTGCACGAGTTGGATCAGGTTCTTGGTGCGCTTCTTGAGGTCCACGGATTGAAAGGCTTCCTCGTCGTGGAGGTTGTCGCGCTGAATCAGGCGGTTGAGATCTTCCACGAGCGCCTGGATGGTTGCCGGCGGAATCTCCTGGCCGTTACCCACCTGTTCCAATTGCTGGATCACGCCGGGGGAAAGCTTTGCCTTGAGGTGGGCAATGCCCGGGTTGGTTGGGGACTTCAAGGCGGCGCACAGCTCTACCGGCTTGAGGACTTCCCCGACTTGCAGGGGCCGATTCTTGAAGGCGGCGGTGATCAGTTCCGGCGAGAAGAAGGCGATGCCCCACAACCCCACCATGCCGGCGACGCCCAGGCAGATGCCGACCAGCGTGCTGCGGCGCCAGCGCGAATGGCGGAACAGGTCCGCAAACGAGCCGACGGCCTTGCCGGCACCGCCAGTGGCTGCTTCCGCCTTGGCTTTCACCCACGCCTGCGGCTCTTTCAAGATCAGCACCATCGGCACGGCGAGGATGGCGGGAAAGACGCTTACGAAGGACAGCACTTGCCAGCCGCTGTAATGGCCCCAGAAGTTCTCCATGCCGGGGGTGATTTTGAAGCTGAGCCCGGAAGCCACCATGTTGCCGCACGCTGACAAGGCCTGCATGGAGCCGAGCAATGTGGTGCGGAAACGCCGCGGCACGCTTTCCGCCACCAGCGTCGTCGCCGCGCCGAACATCCCGCCCACGCCCAAGCCGAACAGGAAACGGAAGATCAGGAACTCGACTCCCGTATGCGCAAAACCGGACAGGCCGGAGAAGACGGTGTAGGCGAGCAGGGTGCTGACCATGGCCTTCACCCGGCCGTGGTGGTCGCTCATCATGCCGAAGAGAATGCCGCCGGTTGCCCAGCCGACCATCATCAGCAGTGTGGCAATGCCACCCCAATACTTCACGGTCCCGTCCGAAGCGGTCGCTCCCAACAACTCTCTCAGCGCCGGCTCGCGCGAAAGGACGAAGATGCGCTGCCCCATGCAGTCAAACAGCCAGCCGCAAGAAGCGAAGAAGACGACGAGCCAATGGTAGAAGGTAATGCGGTCGGCGGCATCGTCCGGAAGCGCGGCGGCAGCACCTGCTCGCTGGGCCGAGCCCTTCGTGTCCGACGATGCTTGCATCAGGAGTCATACTCCGAAATCGCGCTGGCGTGTGTCAAGTTGCGGCTGCCAAATAGCGAGGCTAGAATCGTATCCGTATGAGCCCGACCATCACCTCGACCACGCCGCCGCGCTGTCCTTGGGCGAACACGCCCCTGGGCATTCAATACCACGATCGGGAATGGGGCGTCCCGCAGCATGACGACCGGGTCCTCTTCGAGTTCCTGGTCCTCGAGGGCGCCCAGGCCGGGTTAAGCTGGTCCACCATCCTGCAAAAGCGTGACAACTATCGCCGTGCGTTCGACAACTTCGACGCCCCGAAAGTCGCGCGCTACGACGCCCGCAAAGTCACAAACCTACTCGCCGACACCGGCATCGTGCGCAACCGGCTTAAGATCGCCGCGGCCATCCAGAACGCGCAGGCCTTCCTCACCGTCCAGAAGGAATTCGGCAGCTTCGACGCCTATATTTGGCGCTTCGTCGGTAGGGGCCCCATGCGGAATGCCTGGAAAACGCTAAAGCAAATCCCGGCGCGAACGCCGGCATCCGACGCGATGAGCAAGGATCTGCTCGGGCGCGGCTTCAAATTCGTTGGCCCGACCATTTGTTACGCCTTCATGCAAGCGGGGGGCATGGTCAACGACCACCTCGTGAATTGCTTTAGGTATTCTGAGGTTGACTGACCCGGGGTTACAGCTCGCAGAAATCTTCCTCATGCCGTGCGCGCTATGAACGCGATTTGATGTAGGCGGGAATCAGCGGGAGAGCGAAGCGGGAGATGCGGAAAGTTCTGAAACCAGTTGAGCGGCTAGCTCCGACAGCCGTTGTTGGAGGAGTGGCGAGAGTTCGGTTCCCGGCTCAAGCGAACTGGGAATTATGCCGAGCAGGTAGATCTCATCGGGGCACCGGCCACGCAACAGGCTGACTTGGAGCATTTCCTGGACGCCGACCTGGTGGGGAGAGAGTTTGATGGGGATGCGCTGGAGCAGGAAATCTTCCTTCTCGTAGCGGATACATGTTCCGGGGGCGCCGGGAGCAGCGACAGTATCAACAATGTAAACGCGGTCGGCCTCCTCAAGCATGTGGCCGACCATGAGCCCCAGAGTGCCGGCATCCAGCAATTCCACGTCGGGAGGAAGAGTGTAGTGTTCTTGCAGGTAGCGGATGAAATGGACGCCGAATCCTTCATCCGAGAGGAGCAGGTTCCCCGCACCGAGGATGAGGGTCTTCATCCGACCTTGATGCGCGTGATCGGCTTCCCTTCGGGGTCAATGGTGTGGACGGCGCACGCGATGCAGGGGTCGAACGAGTGGATGGTGCGCAGCACTTCGAGCGGCTTCTCGGGCTCGATGACCGGATTGCCGACAAGGGATGCCTCGTAGGGACCGGGGACTCCCTTTTCGTCGCGGGGTGAGGCATTCCAGGTGGTGGGGACGACGGCTTGGTAGTTCTCGATCTTGCGGTTCTTGATCACGATCCAGTGCGAGAGGCAGCCGCGCGGGGCCTCGTGGAAGCCGACGCCCTGGAACTCGCCATCGGGTATGGCGGTGGGGTTGGCATAGACTTTGTCGCCCCGGCCAAGGTTGGCGATGAGTTGGTCGAGGAATTCGAGGGAGAGGTCGGCCATGAGGTGCGCACGCATGCCGCGCGCCAGTAGGCGGCCCATAGTGGAATGGTAATCCTTGAGGGTCAGGCCGAGCTTGGTGTTGGCGTCATCCACGAGACGGCGGACGCGGGCATCGCCGGCGGCGTAGTTCACCAGGATTTGAGCGAGCGGGCCGACCTGGGCAGGTTGGCCGGCGAGCCGGGGGGCCTTGCACCACGAGTATTTGGCGTCGGCCTGGAAGTCAGTGTAGTTAGGCTCGGTCACACCTTTCCACGGATGGAGTGAATCGGTGCCCTGATACCAGGCGCGAGCGACGGATTCCTGGATGTTGCCGAGGAGGTAGTCGTCCTGGTGGGTCTTGAGGGGGCGGATGTTCTGTAGATCGCCGTTGGTGATGACACCTCCGATGAGGCCGAAACGGGTATTGCGGGTGTCTTCGGGAAATTCCGGCACGGCCAGGTAATTTGTGACGCCGGCTCCGATGCCGAACCAGTCCTTGTAAGCGGCGGCGATGGCCAAGAGGTCGGGATAATAGACCTGCTGGACGAAGTCGCGGGCCTCCTCCATGAGAGTCCGCATGAAGGCGAGGCGTTCGAGGTTCAGCGTGGCGAGGTTGTCGAGGTTGATGGCGGTGGCGACGCCGCCCACGACGAGGTTCTGGATATGGGGATTCTTGCCGCCGAGAATGGCAACGGCCTGGGCGGCCTTGCGCTGGTAGTCGAAGGCTTTAAGGTAGTGCGCGACCGCCAGGAGGTTGACCTCCGGTGGAAGCTTCATGGCTGAGTGCCCCCAATAGCCGGAGGCGAAGATGCCCAGTTTGCCGCCTTCAACGAATGACTTAAGCCGGTCCTGCACGGCCTTGAACTCCGTGGCGCTGTTGCCGGGCCAGGGGGAAAGGCTCTGGGCAATCTGGGCCGCTTTCGTCGGATCGGCTCTGAGAGCGGAGACGATGTCCACCCAGTCCAGAGCGGTGAGGTGGTAGAAATGAACGAGGTGATCCTGGACGGAGTGCTGGGCGATCATGATGTTGCGCACCAACTGCGCGTTGACCGGCACTTCGACTTTGAGCGCGTGTTCGACCGCGCGAATAGAACTGATGGCGTGGACGGTGGTGCAAACCCCGCAGAAGCGTTGCGCAAAGGTCCAGGCATCCTGGGGATCGCGCCCCTTGAGAATGACTTTGATGCCGCGCCACATCTGCGCCGAAGACCAGGCTTTGGTGACGTGGTCGCCGTCCACTTCGACGTCGATTCGTAGATGGCCTTCAATGCGGGTGACTGGATCGAGCGTGATAGTGCGGGGCATGGGATGGACTTAAGGGAAGTTGATTGGGTTAAACAGGTTAATTGGGTTACCGGAGTGGGAACGCTGAGGTTAAGTCGGTTGGACGGGGGTTACATCCTTGCCTAAGGCAGGATAAGGGAGGCGGCTGCCTGGGGCGGGTGGTGGGAGGGTGCGGCTGGTCGCCCGAGGCCGCGGAAGTTGGTGCAAAAGGTGGACGCGGGGCAAGACCGGGACCAATTTGACGAGCACCTGGTAGCCCAGCAGTTCGATGGCAACAATGCCGACGCTGATCATCACCTCCGCCAGCGACGGGAAGTAAACCCATCCTTTGCCGGGATTGAAGCCGATGAGGTACACGTTGAAGCGATACAGCGCGCCCCCAAGCACGATCAGGGCGGCGGAGACGAAAAGCCAGCGCGGGGAGTGGCGGTTGCGGTTGCTGAAGAGAATGAGCGACCCGAAGCCNNGCCAACTGTCCGCGCCAGGCGAGATCGCCGACGGCCACCCCCAGCCACAGCGTCGCCAGCCAGGGGATAATCCCGGCCAGGCCGGCAAGCAGGTCTGCTTCATACGGCCGACGGAAGGCGTAGGAGGAAATCACCGACTCAAGGATGGCAATCGAGTAGCCGATGTAGATGCAGTTAATCAGGAAGAAGAGCGGCAGAAACGGGCTGTGCCAGAGCGGATGCAGCTTGGTGGCTGCGATCAAGAGCATGGACCCGAGGGACGACTGATGCATCGTCGGCAGTGTGATGCCCAGGACAATAATGAAGATCAGCCCCTTTTCCAGGCGCGGGCGCAGCCAGGCCGCCGCCGACCGAACATACCCGATCTTGCTTAGCACCGCGGTCTTGTCCGGCGCGAAAAACGGATGCAGCCGGTCCATAGCCATCTGCAGGCGGCGCCAGCGGCTGGTTTCCAGGCTGTATAGAATGGCCGGCAGAAACTCAATGATGAGCACGGTCGAGTAGGCCATGACGCAAAGCGCAACCTCGAACATGGCGGAATTGAACTGCCACTTGGACGGGACGAAGAAGTTGTAGGCGTTCCAGGGGCGGCCCAGGTCCACCATGACCGAGAAGCCGGCCAACCCATAGCCGAACATGCTGGTGAGAACGCACGACCGAATCAGCGGGTGATACCGCATGTGATTGCGGATATAGATCAGGATGGCCACCGCGTAGCCGCCGCAAGCGATGGCCGTGCCGGTAGCCACGTCATAGGTAATCCAGAGGCCCCAGGGATAGCCGTCGCTCAAGTTGGAGACCGCGCCGATGCCTTTGACGCAGCGGATCAGGATCAGGATCATCCCCATCAGGGAAAGACCTAGCAGGACGAAGAAGGACGGCGTGAGGATTCGGCCTTCCTGCTTTTGGAATTCGTCGCGGGCCATCTATTTCTCCTCGGGCTGCGTTGGAGCCGCCGCCGGCCCATGCTGTGCTTCGCCTTTCTTCAGGTTGCGGAGGGCGATGCAGCAGAGCGAGGCGTAGAGGGCGATGGGCGCGATGAACCCTTTGTAGATGGTATGCTGGATTTTTTCAGAGAAGGCCGCCGGGGCCTCCGATTTCAACGTGGGCAACCCGAGGCGGTCAAAGGGCAGGGCAGCCAGGTAGAGGTGATTGGTGCCGCCCATCTCTTGTTCGCCGTAAATGTGAGGCACGTATTGTTTGGGGTGCTCCTTGAGGCGCTTGCGTGCCTCCGCCAGCAAATCCTTCCGCATGCCAAAGAGGATGGCACCGGCGGGACAAGTCTCGGCGCATGCGGGAATGCCTTTGGTTTTTAAATTGGTGTCCCGGCAAAGGTCGCACTTCACGATTTGCGGCACCGTGCGATCCCACTGGAACTTCGGGATGTTAAACGGACACGCCACCTGGCAGTAACGGCAGCCGATGCAGGTGTCTTTGTTGTAATGAACAATGCCGGTCTCCGGATCCTTGGTCATCGCCCTGACCGGGCAGACCGAAACGCAGGACGGATTCTGGCAATGCATGCACGAATACTTGATGTAAGACCAACGCTGCGCGTCCTTGTAGAGTTTGATCAAGGTCCGGGTATTGCCGTCCAGGTCTTCCGGAGCGTCCCAGAGGCCGTCCTGATCAAACCCGGCCTGCTCGAAGGATAACCCGCCCGATTGGGCGTTGACGCGCTTGCAAGCGGCCATGCAGGCCTTGCAGCCGACGCACTTGGTGGCGTCATAGAGCATGCCCAATTGTGCATCATCCGGCAGGTGCGCGGACGAGGCCGAAGCTGGGGTGGCCGCTACGACCAACCCGGCGCCTGCTAATCCAGCGGTTTTGAAGAAGTCGCGCCTACTCTTTCGGCTCATGGTCGTGGGATTCTCCTGTCTGAGTCGGGGAAGCGTTGGGCAACTTCTTTGCCATCATGATGCCGGCACCGATGACTGCGCCGGCTGCCAAGCCCACTATGCCCGTGGTCAGCGGGTCCGGCCCTTTGCCCTTCTCCTTCAGATTGGCCGGGGCGTAGCTGTCGAAAGGCGTCGGGTCGTGAATCTGGACTTTCTCCGCGATGGGGAGCTTGAAGAGGATGTCGGGCTCGGTGCAGCCGATGCAAGGGTGCCCGATCGAGACCGGCCATACCCCCACGTCGTTGAAGCGCTGGACGGAGCAGTTGGCATACGTGGCCGGCCCCTTGCAGCCGAGTTTATAGAGGCAGTAACCCTGGGCGTGGCCGGCGTCGCCGTAAGCCTGCGCAAAGCGCCCGGCGTCGAAATGCGGACGCCGCTCGCAGTGCTCGTGGATCTTGCGGCCATAAGCAAACTTGGGCCGGCCCAGCGCGTCCAGTTTGGGCAGACGTTTGAACGTGAGATAGTAGAGAACCGTGGAGAGGAAGTTGTACGGGTTGGGGGGACAGCCGGGAATGTTGACAATGGGCCGGTCGGTGACCAAGTCCCGCACCCCCACTGCGCTAGTCGGATTCACACCGACGGATTGGATGCCGCCGAAGCTTGAGCAGGTGCCGATACAGAGCACAGCGGCCGCACCCGGGGCAGCCTCGCGCAGCAATTCAACCGCCGTCTTCCCGCCGATCTTGCAGAAGATGCCGTTTTGGGCTTTCGGGATGGCGCCTTCGACCACGAGGAGATACTTGCCGCGATTGGCAGCCATTGATTCATGCAGTGACTGTTCCGCCTGGGCACCCGAGCCCGCCATCAGGGTTTCGTGGTAATCCAGCGAAATCAGGTCGAGGATAAGCGATGAGACGGTGGGATGGCTGGAGCGGAGGAGCGATTCGGAGCAGCCGGTGCATTCCTGGAAATGGAGCCAGATGACGGGCGGCCTGGGACTGGATTGAGCGGCGGCGGCGACCTGGCTATGCATGCGGAACGGCAGCCCCATTATGGCCGTCGCCGTGACGCATAGTTTGATAAACTCCCGCCGCGGAAGTTCCCCCGGGAACTGGCTATCCTTGTTCATGGCGAATCGACTCTGTCGTTCTGGACCAATCATCGTCTCGTGTGAGCCCACTTGGACGGCTGCCACGATTGGCGTGGCCTCGCAGCCGGTGGTTCGTGTCGGGTGAAAGCGCCTGCGGTTACACTGCCGCCAGCTTGTGATGATTGTGGTTGAGTGCCCAAAGGCCAAACTGTTTGACCTCGTCCAGGCAGCGGCGCACCGCCTTCATGCTGATCGGGCTGGGCGTGCGGCGCACACCTTCGGAACCCTTGACCGGGCTGGCCGTGCAGGCGGCGATGCGGTCTTCGGTGACAGAGGAGACGCGCTTGAGCAGGTCGTCGGCCATGAATTCATAGCGCCCATTGACGCGTTGGTAGCCCAGCAGGTCCCTGAGCACCACGTAGCCCCGGGTATGACTCATGTTGACATCCGGCGGCGCGGCCAGGGCGGTGGGATTCTCGGTGATCGGGATCAGGATGGTCTGCACGGTTTGATGCGCGGGATCGCGTTCATACTTGAAGGGACCGACCTTGATCCGCAGCTTCGCCAGTTCCTGCGTGATCGCGGTTTCCAGTTCGGTCACCCGACCGGCAAACAGGGGGGGCACGGCAAAACGGATGGTCCCGGTCGGTTCCAGTGGGTCACAGCCATTGTCAAAAGTGAAGAAGTCCATGAAGCGGCGGTTCCACTTCGCACCGTCCCGGATGAACATCGGCTCCAGCACGCTGGCGGTCAGGTAATCGCATAACTCCATGATGCGATGAGTGCGCCAATAGATCGGTCCCTCAGCGATGGTAAAACTCAGTTTTCGGTGCATAAAAGTTTACTTCCAGCTATCCCCGGCAGTGACACTGTTTAGGCGGCGGGCCCTGCTCACGCCCTTGCCCGGGTTCGTCGGTATGCCGAACCAATAGATGCGCTTGCAGATTGCGTGCCACAGCATTAGGGCCCGCAATCAAGTTGCGGTATTACAGCACCTTGCAGGGAAACCTAGCCGACGCGGGTCGCGCGAAGTTTCGTCGCCAACGAATTATCGTTGACAGGGTTGCGAAACTGCCGTGGCTAGCAGAACTCGAGGTCTTTAGTCACCGTCGGCGTCGCGTGGGCGGTGCCCAATGCCAGGCACTTCTTGGGGCATGCGTCGATACAATAGCCGCAGGTGATGCACAGCAGGCGATCGATGGCCCACTTCTTCTGAGCGCGATTTACAGTAAGTGCGCCGGTCGGGCATTTCTTGGCGCAGACGGTGCAATAGACGCAGTTATCTTTGGTGAAAATCAGATGCCCGCGCGAGCCGGCCAAGGCATGCCGCGGCTCAAAGGGATAGTGGCTGGTGGGCGGCTTGGTCAGGGCCCATTTGAGGGCCAGGCGGGACATTTCAAAGTAGGCCATATCAACGCTCCGTACAACTGATGCAGGGATCGATGGTGAGCACGAGCACCGGTACATCCGCCAGGTCGCAGCCTTGCAGTAGCTTCACCAGCGCCGGCAGATTGGCAAAGGTAGGCGTGCGCACACGAAAACGCTGCAGGTTCTTGGTGCCGTTCGCCTTGACGCAATAAGCCACTTCCCCACGTGGCTGCTCGGTGCGTGCGATGTATTCGCCATTGGGATTGCCTGTTACCTTAACCGCGATCTCACCTTCGGGTATCTTGGAGATTGCCTGGCGAATGAGATTGAGGGATTGGAAAAGCTCTTCGCAGCGCACTGCGCAACGGGAATAGGAGTCGCCTTCGCTGCGGGTAATGGGCTCGACCTTCAGGTCCTTGAAGGCGGCGTAGCCCAACTGGCGCATGTCCTGCGCAACTCCGCTCGCGCGCAAGGTCGGGCCGACGCAGCCCAGATCGTAGGCGTCGTGGCGCGACAACACGCCCACGCCACACAAGCGCTTCTTGACGGAGTTGTCGTTGATAAAGACGTTCGTGATGTCCCGGATGTCGCGCTCAACCAGTTCCAGCTCAGCGAGCATGCTCTTGAAGCCGTCGGCATCGATGTCCCGCCGCACGCCGCCGATCTTGCAGGAGCCGAAGATGACGCGGCCGCCGGTGGTGGCTTCAATGATGTTGAGCACGCGCTCGCGCACGCGCCAGGAGTGCATGAACAGGCTCTCGAAACCCACTGAATCCGCCATCAACCCCATCCAGAGCAGGTGGCTGTGCAGCCGTGAAAGCTCGCCCCAGATCGTCCGCAGATAGAGCGCTCGGGGCGGCACGGCGACGTTCATGATCGCTTCCACGGCCTGGCAGTAGGTCTGGCCGTGGATGAAGCTGCAGATGCCGCAGATGCGTTCGGCGATATAGACGAACTCGACGTAGTCCTTCTTCTCGACGAGCTTCTCCAGGCCGCGATGGATGAAGCCGATGGAAGGGCGGGCCTCGATGACCTTTTCGTCTTCCACCACCAGGTCGAGGTGGATCGGTTCCGGCAGAACCGGGTGCTGCGGGCCAAAGGGGATGATAGTGCGAGCCATGGTCTGGGTCCTAGGATTTGGAGGTCGGCGCCGCAGTGGCTGCCGCCGTCGGGGCAGGGGAGGGTGCCGCCGCCGTGGGTGCGGGCTTGGCGACCGGCGCTTTGGTGCTCCCGAACGGGAACTTCACATTGGTCTCGTAGAGATGCCCATGGAAATCCACCGCCATGCCATCGACCTGCACGTTGAACAGGTCGTGCAGCTCATTCTCATAAAGGAAAGCGCACCAGTAAATGGAGGTGATACTTGGCAGCCGGGCTCCTTCCGCGAGCACTTGAAAGCGCAGGTTCGTCAGGCGGCTTTCGCGGTCAAAGCTGTAGGTCAGTTCCACGTGCTCCGGCAGGCGCGTGGCACCGATCTGGACCAGGCGATGCCCTTGTTTGCGCAACTCGCCGACTCTCTCCAGGAGCGCCGGCAGTTGAATGGTCTCGAATGTCTGGTCTGCCGCGTTGCTCATTTCACACCTTTCGTTCCCGCCGAGGCTGGGCGCTGATTCTTCTGCAGGTAAACCCAAGTGATAGTCGGGGTGAACGGCTCGGTCTTGAACGTTTCGTAGCTGCGCTTGCTCAATTGGTAAAGGTTGCGCTTGCTTTGGTGGCCGGTCTTGGTCTCGAACCGGTTCACCTGCGGGAAGACCCGCTCGATCTCATCCAGTAGCCGGCGACCAATCCCGCGCCTGCGGAAATAGGGATGCACGTTGAGCCGGCTCAAATAGGCGGTGCCATCCATGGCGTATCCGCGGATGGAGCCGATGATCTTCCCGTTGACTACGGCTTTCAGGAAGATGATTCGGTCTGAATCGGTTACGTTGCTGTCCTGCGCGCCGCGGGCGCCCAGCACGGTGGCTTCGCGTTGCGGCTTGCGCTCGAAATCGTTCTCCAGGTCCTCAAGCGTCTGTTGCAGCGCCGGGAGGCTGTCATCGCCGTAGAGTTCCGCTTCACTCTGGTAAGCAATCTTCTGCAGCGCGAGGATCTCCGGCGCGTCGCTCTTGTCTGCCTCGAGGAAAAGAGTTTTGTCGAGGCTGTTAGCGATGGCCTTCATTGCCTTGTGCTTCTCTTCAAGCACGCCGATGGCTTTGACCACCCCGTCAATAATCGCCTCGGGCCGCGCGGCGCAGCCGGGGACATAAACATCCACCGGGATGACGCTATCGACGCCGCCGCTGATATTGTAGCACTCGCGGAAGATGCCGCCGCTGGAGGCGCAAATGCCAACGGCCACCACCACTTTGGGCTCGGGCAACTGATGGTAGATGTTGCGTATGACTGCCTCGCTCTGCTTATTGACCGCGCCGGTCACCAGGAAGATGTCCGCGTGCTTCGGGTTGCCAGTATTGAGCACGCCCAGGCGTTCGACGTCGTAAATCGGGGTCAGGCAAGCCAGTGTCTCGATGTCGCAGCCGTTGCAGCTCGAGGCGTCGTAGTGGATGATCCAGGGTGATTGTTTGATGCCGTTCATGGTGGTCCGGGTCTCCTCTACAGGTGGCGCAGCCAGGAAAGCACGAGAATGTTTCCGAAGCCGAGCACTGCCGCCACCAGCCAGGCGCTCTGCAAGGCGGTCTGCCATTTGAGCCGGGCGAAGACGTTATCCACCAGGATCACGAACCCGAACACCAGCAGTGAAACCGTGACGCCAAGCACTGGGGAGGAGGCGAAGAAGAGATATACCCAGCCGAGCAGAAACACATTCTCGTACCAGTGCGCAATCTCGATGAGCGCCAGCGCCCGGCCGGAGAACTCGGTGGTCATGCCCCGCACCAACTCCTGGTGGGCGTGATGCGAAGAGGAGAGATCAAACGGGGATTTGCGGAACTTGATTTCCAGCGTGTAGAGGAAGCCCAGGAAGATCCCGGGCAGCGCCAGCACCAGCAACGTGGGATGGTTGGCGATCTCGTTCACGTAGAAGCTCTTGGTCACCATATACATCCCGATGGCGGTCAGCAGAATCATCGGCTCGTAGGCCATCATCTGGATCAGCTCGCGTTGCGCGCCGACAAAGCTGTAAGGGGAGCTGGCCTTGCACGCGCCGAGCACGAAGAAGATGGCGGCCAGCGTGAGCGCGAAGATCACTAGCAACAGGTCCGAGCCGGCGAAGAAGAGCGCCCCGGTGAAGATCACCAGCAGAAAGAAGAAGAAGATGTAGAAATTCTGCGAGCGGCGGACGACCAGGTTCTCCTTCTGCCAGAGCTTCATGACGTCGTAAAAGGGTTGGCGAATGGGTGGGCCACGCCGCGATTGCATGCGCGCCGAGATGCGCCGGTCCCAACCCGCCAGCAGGCCGCCCAGGATGGGCGCGCCCACGAGATAAACTACTAGTCGAATCCAAGGGCTCATATCATTGACCACACGGCGGCTCCGACCATCAGGCCCAGCAGGACCGAGCTGCATAGCACGCCATAGCGCGTCAGCCACGGTTCGCTGACGACGCCGCGCAGGAAGTAGTTATTGGTTACCACCTCATTTTCAGAGTTGCCTGAACCAAGAAACCGCCCGCTGCTGGGGACGTTTGCCCCGCCCAGGTAAGCGTCCGTCACCCTTACGCCGCGCCCATAGTTAATGTAGCTGAGGGGAAAGAGCATGATCATCACCATCATGATTGTCATGATGATGATATTGCCCGGGGCCATCGAGGCGGACTGCCCATAAACCGCGAAGACATAAGGCTCGATCAGGTGCGAGGAAATGAGCGGGAAGAAGAGGCACGCGAGGAAGGTGGCGCTTGCCAGCCCATAGAGTGCGATGGCTTGTCCCAGGGGCAGCGCGGGCTCGACCGATTTGCGGGGCTGCAGCACCTCCAGCAACTTGCCCATCCACTTGACCCAGAAGAACAGCGTAGCCGCGCTCCCAAACACGATGAAGACGCACAGGGCGGGATAGGCATCGACCACCGCCTTGAGCACCGCCCATTTGCTGATCAACATGCCGAACGGCGCCAGGAACATGCCCGCCATGCCAATCAGCATCATCACACCCACTTTTGGCATGTTCAGCACCAGCCCGCTCATGGCCTCGATGTCACGGCTGTGCAGCCGGGTCTCCACCACGCCAACGCAGAGGAACAACAGGCACTTGGCCACCGCATGGAAGATAATCAGCAATACGCCCGCCCAGACCGCCTGGTAGGTGCCGATGCCGCCGCACATCACGATCAGGCCGAGGTTGGCTATCGTGGACCACGCGAGCACCTTCTTGGCGTCGCTAGTGGTGATGGCCGCCAGGGAACCGACCAGGAACGTCACCGCCCCGACCAGCGCTACCATCAAACCCACCGTCGTCCCCGTAATGACCGGGGTCATGCGCAGCACCAAGTAAATGCCCGCTTTAACCATCGTGCTGGAATGCAGCAGCGCCGACACCGGGGTGGGAGCCACCATGGCGCCGAGCAGCCAACTCGAGAAGGGCAGTTGGGCTGACTTTGTGATGCCCGCAAAACAGAGCAGCGCCGCCGGCAGCAGCGCCAGCGATTGCTTCGACGTGATCAGCTTCTGCAATTCAATGCTGCCGCTCTGGCGGTGGAACCAGACGATGGCCATCGCGAAGGCCAAGCCCCCGGCCAGGTTCATTACCAGCGCTCGCAAGGCATTCCGGCGCGCTTCCTCCGTCCTCGTGTAGCCGATGAGCAGAAAGGAGCAGAGAGTCGTGATTTCCCAGAACAGGAAGAGCCACACGAGGTTATTGACGAAAATGATGCCGAACATGGCCCCCATGAAGATGAAGAGCAGCCCGAAGAATAGCGGCCGCCGATCCGCGACCTCCTTATGGGCCACCTCGTGGTATTCCCGCATGTAACCCAGCGCATAGAGGCATATCCCGCCACCCACTACGCCGTTGATCAAGGCCATGATGATGGAGAATTTGTCCACCAGGAAGTTTTGGGAAGCTACCAGCGTTGAGCCGTGCGCCAGTTCCAGCCAAAACATGAGGCCCGCTTGAGCCAGCATGAGCGCCACGATCAGCAGGTGCCGGGCGCGCACGCCCACGTAAATCACGTACAGCCCCATCGCGCCTTCGATCACCATCATTACGAGATTCACCCAATGATGGGCTATCGGCAGCTCCCGGAGGGCAGCGGGGATCGGCATGGTCGCCACGGCCAGCACGCCGCCGCATACAAGCAGCGTGATCCCGCTGACCAGAATCTTGCGAAACAGGTCCGGTTTCAGGCACAACAGCCCCACGCCAGTGGCGATGGGGCCGAGAATCATTGCAGAAACAAGTGTCACGGCAGTTGGTGGGAATTCGGCAGCCGCTCGGAGCCGCTTCCCGCCGCCAGCTATGCAGGGCGCGTGCCAGTTGGCATCCGCTACAAACGGGCAGGCTTTAGGCGCATTTAGCCCCTTTGGCCAATTCCAACCATGGACGAAACTTCGCAGTTGCGAAGTTTCGCGTGCCCGGGATGCGAAAAAGCGGTGCCAGCCATGCCGCCTAAGTAGTTGCCTTTTCTGAGCTTTTCCTTTATACAGGCAGCGTGTTGTTAAGCACAGATTATAAGCCGGAGTTCGAGTCACTAAGAGACCGGCTACTGGAGTTGGCCCAGATTCGCCATGTGGACGAACTCCTGAAACGGGTCGTCACCATCCTGGCGGAAAGGCCGCATATCGTGCTGGCCCGCATCTGGCTGGTCGATGGCGGGGACAACTGCGCTATCTGTCACAACGCCAGCCGATGCTCGGACCGCACTTCCTGCCTGCATCTGGTGGCGAGCGCCGGGGCGCCGGGCTCCGATGGCCGCCCGGATTGGTCGCGCGTGGACGGGGAGTTTTCACGCCTCCCGCTGGGCGTGGGCAAGGTCGGCCGGGTCGGGGCCAGCGGCGAGGCCATCGTGGTGAAGGATTTTGGCGACGATCCCTCCTGGCGGCGGCGCTACGAATGGGCCAGGCGACAGCCCATCTGCGGTCTCAACCTGCAGCCCATCACCTCCAATCAGGAGATTCTAGGCGTTTTGGGCGTCTTCACCAGTATCCCCACACCGGAGGAAGCGCCTGCTTGGGTGCGCATCATTGCGGATGAAATCGCCGGGGCAATCATCAACGCCCGCGCCTTCGAGGAAATCGAGCGCTTGCAGGCTCATCTTGAGCTGGAAAACACTTACCTTCAGGAGGAAGTCCGCGAGGCAAGGGCCTTCGGCGACATCATAGGCCAGACGGCGTCCATTCAGCAATTGCTTCGCCAAATCGAGCTGGTTGCGCCCACCGACGCCACGGTGCTCATCCTGGGCGAGTCCGGCACTGGCAAGGAACTCGTCGCCCGGGAAGTCCACCGGTTGAGCCGTCGCGCCGACCGCCCGCTCATCCGCGTGAACTGCGCCTCCGTCCCCCGTGAGCTTTACGAGAGTGAGTTCTTCGGCCACGTCAAAGGCGCTTTCACNNGTCCTCCAGGAAAAGCAGTATGAACGGGTCGGCGAGGAAAAGACCCGCACGGTGGATGTGCGGATCATCGCCGCCTCCAATCGCGACCTGAAGAAGGATGCTGAAGAAGGCCGGTTCCGGCAGGATTTCTATTACCGGCTCAACGTCTTTCCCATCGAGGTGCCGCCGCTGCGCGAGCG
>PLZQ01000237.1 GCA_003152225.1 Limisphaerales bacterium
CTAACTCGCTTGTTTTAGGACTAGAGAGCGTCAACGGGGGCCAAGTCTATGCCCAGGCGTCGTTCCGGGGCCTGACCGCCAACTGGCAACGCTTCGCCGTATCGCTCGTTTCGAGTGGTGCCAACACAAACGCGCGACTGGTCGTGAGCATCAACGACAACGCCACCGTGTGGTTGAGCATGGTGTCCCTCTTCCCCCGGGAAACGTTTCACAGCAGAACCAACGGGCTGCGGGCCGACCTGGCCAATATGCTGGCGAGTCTGCGACCGTCCTTCCTGCGTTATCCGGGCGGGAATTTCATCGAGGGCAACTCTCTTGCCAATGCCGTCCGCTGGAAGAAGACCATCGGCGACATCGCGTTGCGGCCTGGTCACCTGAATGACGCGTGGGGCTATTGGTCCACCGATGGCTTCGGCTACCACGAATTCCTGCAGTTTTGCGAGGACCTGAGAATGGAGCCATTGTATGGGATCAACTGCGGTTTGTCGCTCGGGTACAACGGCGACACGAACAACACGGTTCCGCTCAGTCAAATGGGGCCGTGGGTGCAGGACGCCCTGGACGCGATCCAATACGCAAACGGCGACACGAACACAGCGTGGGGAACGTTGCGCGCGGCCAACGGTCATCCGGCGCCCTTCAATCTGAAGTACATGGAAATCGGGAACGAAAGCGGAGGAACCTATTACAACGACCGCTACGCGCTGTTTTACGACGCGATCAAATCGAACTATCCGGCGGTGCAGCTCATTGCCAACGACCAGGGCAGCATCCCAACCAGCAGGCCGGTGGAAATCCAGGACGAGCATTATTATACCAGCCCGGCCACCTTCATTTCCTACGCGACGAAGTATGACAGTTACAGCCGAACGGGGTCGAAGGTGTTTGTGGGCGAATACGCCGTCTGCTGCGGCGGCAATGGCAATCTTGCGGGCGCGCTCGGCGAGGCGTCGTTCATGACCGGACTGGAACGGAATTCCGACATTGTCCAGATGGCGTCTTACGCGCCGTTGTTCGCGAACGTAAACGGCACCCAGTGGCTCCCGGATTTGATTTACTACGATAATTCCCGGGTGTGCGGCACGCCCTCCTATTATGTGCAGCAGATGTTCTCACAAAACCGTGGCGATTACGTCTTGCCCGTCGCCCTCTCGGGGAATTTGAACATAACCAACCCGCCGCCCCTTGGCGCTGTTGGCCTAGGTTCGTGGAACACCTCCGTGCAGTACACCAATGTCGTGGTCGCCAGCAACGGCGTGACGCTTTACCAGAGCGATTTCGTTGCCAACGGCACCAACGGCTGGCGTGTTCACAATGGGGCGTGGAGCGCCGACAATGGCCTCTACCAACAAACAGCCATAATCATAGACTGCCGCTCCACCACCGGCAACACCAACTGGGCTGACTACACGGTTACGCTGCGCGCCCGCGAAGTCAGCGGCAACGAGGGCTTCCTCATCTTGTTCAACTGGCTCGACGATTACAATTGGACTTGGTGGAACATCGGCGGCTGGAATAACACGCAACACGCCATCGAGCAATGCGTCAGCGGTACCAAGTCCACCATCAGCCCGGCGGTGGCCGGTTCGGTCACAACCGGGCAATGGTACGACATTCGCATCGTGCTTACGGGGTCCAGAATTCAATGTTACCTCAACGGGGTGTTGATTCATGACGTCAATTATCCAGCCAGTACTGGCGCAGTGCTGGCTTCCGCCAGTTATGCCAAAGCCTCCGGTGAGATTCTTGTCAAAACGGTCAATGCTTCTGCATTTCCGGTCGCTACGACGTTCAATCTCAACGGGGTTCACGCGGTCGCGCCAATCGCCACGCTCATCCAACTGACCTCCAGCAATGCGACGGACGAAAACTCACTCGCTGCGCCGACCAATGTGTTCCCAGCTACGAGCCTCATCAACAACGCGGGAAGAAATTTCACCCTCGCGCTGCCAGCGAATTCGCTATCCGTGCTCCGACTTCAGGCCAGCGGAATCAACTTCATCACCAACCTGCTGCTGCAAATTCCATCACCTATCGTCGCCGGCCAAATTGTCGCTTCAACCGTTTTCGGTCAGAAGCCGGATTCTACGAACTGGATCAACCTGACTGCCAATTCCAACCATGCGATTACCTGGAACTCGGCCAATCCGAACATCGCCACGGTGGACGGCAACGGCAACGTCGCCGGCGTTGGGCCGGGAAAAGCTGCCATCATTGCGACCTACGCCGCTCTCGTTTTGTCCGCCACGCAAACCATTCAGGTGGTCGGCCCGCAACCTGCCCTAATTCACCGCTACAGCTTCAACGACTCTCCCGGAAGCACCGTCGCAGCGGATTCAGTCGGTGGGCCGCCCTGGAACGGCACTTTGCCCAATGGCGGAACCTTCGCCAACGGCCAACTCCGCCTGGCGGCTGCGACTCAACAATACGTCCAGCTTCCGGCCGGTATCTTGAGCAACTACACCGCCCTCACCGTCGAAGCCTGGGTCACTTTCCCGAACCAACTCCCGGTTAACTGCTTCTTTTACGGCTTCGGCAATACCGATCCCTCCGGTGCCGGGGAAGATTACGTCTTTTGCGCACCTCAAGGTGGCCGCATCGCCGTCACCGGTGCCGACCCGGGCTGGCAGGGCGAGCAAAACGCCGCCGGCGCCGGCGACCTCAGCTTCCATACAAATCTCCATTTTGTCGCTCTGTATAATCCGCCCGCCGGCTTGCTCGCCCTTTATACCAACGGTGTCCTGGCTGCAAAGAACAATGCCGTCACCGTGCCGCTGGGTTCAGTCAGCAGCCTGCTCAACTATATCGGCAGGTCGCTCTACAATCTGGATCCCTACCCGGATCTGGTTCTCGATGAGTTCCGTATCTACAACTGGGCATTGCGTCCCGATGAAATTGCTGCCACTCAAGTCCTTGGACCTAATCAAACCCTAAGCACCAACAGCCCTACGATTGTCTGTTCGCTGGGCCCCGGCTCGCTGACCTTATCCTGGCCTATATCCTCGCCCGGCTTCGCGCTCCAGTACCGAACCAATCTCTCGGCTGGCACCTGGCTGCCGGTGCCTTCTACACCCCAAATCAGCGGTACCCAGTGGCAGGTGACCGTCCCCCTTGGCGGCATCAGCCAGTTCTTCATGCTGCAGGCTGGTTCAAATTAGATCCCTTCCGTCTTGAGTTCAGTGTGATCAAGTCACATTTTCGGCGCCTCCAAAGGACTCTTTGCCTGCCTCCTTGCGTCTCGGTCCGGGACTCCCGCATGAATTAGCGCTGTTCCCTGATCCAACGGAACAGTCGAGCCTTCGCGCACGCCCAGTGCCGTTCGATCGAGCGTTCGCCAATACCCAGGGTCTCGGCCACTTCCATGTTGGTCAGCCCGCCGAAAAACTTCAGCACCACGATCCGCGCCTGTTCCGGATACTCCTTTTCCAGCCGCTCCAGCGCCTCGTCGATGAGGAGGATCGTGTCGTCCGGGGTCGCTGCGGCAAGGTCGATGCCTTCAATATCCACTCGCTGCCGGCCGGCACCGCGCCTAAGGGTGGACTTGCGCCGGGCCTTATCAATCAGGATCCGCCGCATCGCGTCTGCCGCCGCCCCGAAGAAGTGCGCCCGATTCTCCCAGCTTCGATCCCCGGCGCCCACCAATTGCAGCCACGCTTCATGCACCAGCGCTGTCGGCTGGAGCGTTTGGCCCGCTGCTTCCTGCGCCATCCGAGCCGCCGCCAGCCGACGCAATTCCTCGTACACCAGGGGCAACAAGTCCTCTGCCGCCCTGCCCTGGCCTCGGCCAATCGCCTGCAGCCCCTGGGTGATCTGACCATTCTCGGTCATGCCCGTCCCTTATACCTCCCCGCGGGCCAAACTCCAAGGACGAACCGAGTGCGCGTGAAAGGTCAATGAGTTCAAAATGAAGCCCTCACACCGAACGCCACGTCAGTGATGTCCAGCATGTCCCCCTGCGCCATCAAAGCCGACGCAGCGCTGGGTCCGAACCAGTTCATCGGCACGAGCACGAATGTGTCGCCGACGGCGGCTCGCTCGGGTGCTGACCTTGCCAGCACCTGGCCGACCAACTCCGCGCTGGTTGACTTGATGTCCAGCCCGGTGCTTGGACGGGCTGCCGTCTGGACACCTGTTACCGCCGGCACGGTGGTGGTGGCGGGTGGAAACTACAGATGGACCCTTCCCGCGACTGGCTCTGCTCAGTACTTCCGGCTCCAGAAGTAGTCAACGGGCACAGCAGGTTGAGAAATCCATTGGATTTGCCTGCGGCCCAGCACCCAGTCGAACCAGAACCCCTCCCCGGAATTCCCCGTATCCAAGGGAGCCTTGAATTTTGCCTCGATGGGCG